>NZ_JBFBAF010000028.1:0-141735 GCF_040682095.1 Amycolatopsis sp. NPDC051372 | reverse complement strand
GCGTCCGAGAAGAGGATCCGCACGTGAACGACGACCGCAACCGCTCCTGGCCCGACCGGGATCCCGATCCGCGGCGTCACGATCGAGACGCCGGCACGATCTCGCGGGGGGTGCCTCAAGAGGCGAGGGGGGCGGTCAGCCCGCGGCGATGATGGCGACGTCCGGGCTGTCAGCGTAAAGGCGTTCGACGAACGCCACGCGCCGGGCCAGGACGCGGCGCTGGTTGAGGTAGCCCTTGTCCGTGATCTCGCCCGCGTCGAGGTTCGGCGGCTCGGCCAGCACCACGAGCCGCTCGACTCGGCCCGCCGACCCGGCCGCCGCGTTCATCGCGGCGAGCAGCTTCCCGACGTGCGCGCGCAGCTCGGTGTGGACCACACACCCGTCCGAGGCATCGAGCGAACCCCCGAACAACGCCCGCGCTTCGGCCTGGTTGAGCCAGGCCAGCGCGCTGACGTAGGAGCGGTTCTCCCCCGCGATCACCGCGTCGGACAGCAGCGGCACGGCCGAGAGCAGCCCCGTGCGCAGCGCGCCGACGCGGACGAACGTGCCCGTGTCGAGCTTGAAGTCCTCCGCGATGCGGCCACCGAACAGCAGCCCGGCGTTCGGGTCGGCCGAGGCCGGCACGGCGGCGTCGCCGGTGCGGTAGAAGCCTTCGTCGTCGAATGCCGCGTCCGTGAGGTCGGGCCGGTGCAGGTAGCCGGGCGTCACGGAGGCGCCGCGCACGCGGATCTCCCGCGCCTCGCCCACGGGCGCGAGCTTGACCTCGAGCCCCGGCAGCGGCACGCCGATGCACCGCGCGTCGTCGAACGGGAAGTGCGCGCTCGTCACCGCGGGCGCCGTCTCGGTCGCGCCCCACGAGCTCGTCAGCGGCACGTCGACGCCCGCTGCCCTGGCCGCATCCGCCAGCCGCGTGCGCAACGCCGCCGGCAACGCGGCCGCCGCGTTGAACAGCAACCGCAGCCGCGAGAAGAACACGCGCGCGAAGTCGGGGTCCTGCTCCAGCACGGGCACGAGCTGCGCGTAGCCGGCAGGCACGTTGAAGTAGCGCGTGGGCTGCGCCGAACGCAGGTTCTCCAGGCTGCGGCCGAACAGCTGCGGCGCCGGCTTGCCGTCGTCCACGTAGAGCGTGCCGCCGTTGTGCAGCACCAGGTCCACGTTGTGGTTGCCGCCGAAGGTGTGGCTCCACGGGAGCCAGTCGACGAGCACGGGCCGCTCCTCACCCAGGAACGGCCACGCCTGCCGGATCGACTGCTGGTTCGCGCACAGCATCCGGTGCGTGTTGAGCACGCCCTTCGGCGAACCGGTCGAGCCCGACGTGAAGAGCACCTTCGCGAGCGTGTCCGGTCCCGTCGCGGCGTACGCGGCTTCAAGCTCCGGGCCCGGCGAAGTGGCCAGCAGGTCGTCGAGGGATTCCGCGCCCGGCACGGTGTCGACCTCGCGCGCCAGCACCACGCTGGGCCGCTCAAACCTGGGCCGATCAACACCGCGCCGATCAACGCCAGGCCCCTCGACGGCGGCGAGCGCCTTCGCGAACGGACCACCGGCCTCTGCGAACACCAGCCCCGGCTTCAGCACCTTCGCGATCTCCCGGATCCGCGCGTGGTCGCCGCTGAGCAGGGAGTACGCCACACTGATCGGCGCCACCGGCACGCCCGCAGTCAGCGCGCCGAGCGTGAGCGCGAAGTGCGCGACGGAGTTGCCCGAAAGGATCATCACCGGCCGGTCCGGCCCCAGGCCGCGGTCGAGCAGCGCCTGCCCGAGCGCGTCGGCGCGGCGGCGGACCTCGCCGTAGGTCAGCGTCGTCCAGCCGTCGCCGTCGCGTTCGGCCACCAGCGGGTAATCCGGGTCGGCTTCGGCCCAGTCCCGCAGCATCGCGGCCACGCTGCGCGGATAGGCGCCCAGCGGGTCGCGGGAGCGGAAGACGACGCTCCCGTCCGGCCGGTCCTCGCGTTCGACGTCGGGTTCAGCGAACATTCGACCGTCTCCTCCGTGAGACCCGTGAGAACGCAGCATCTCACGCAACTATTGCGGGTCGCGAGAAATTTGTCGAATGTCAGTTTCCGCGCCGTCGGTCATCCGGCGCAGCACGGCGCCCGCCTTGAGCAGCAGCTCGACCTCGTCCTGCTCGAGGTCGCCGAACCGCTCCACGAGCACCCGCGACTCGTCGCGCACCACCGCGCCGAGCCGGCGCCGGCCCAGCTGGGTGAGGTGCACGTAGCTCACGCGCTTGTCGCCGGCGTCGGCCGCGCGCGCGACGAAGCCGGCCTCCTCCATGGCGTGCACGACCTTCGTGGCCGTGGGCTGGGAACAGCCGACCTCCTCGGCGAGCGCGCCGATGCGCAGGGGTCCGGAGCGGGCCAGCTTGGCGAGCACCAGCAGCTGCGTGCGCGGCAGATTGTCGGGTGGCGCCGCCCGGTGCAGCTCGCGCAGCAGCCGGTACAGCGACAGCACGAACTGGAACGCCTCGTCGGCGTCGACGTCCGGCGACTCGCCCACCATGGCCCGCTCCTCACCCTCGTGGTCACCTCACCGGATGCGCAGCTCCGGTGAGTACAGATCGAACCAGGTCGCGAAGTTCAGCACACGCTCCACGAGTGGCCGGAGGAAGGGCACGGTGTCCTCCCGGGCAAGCAGGCCCACGAGCAGGCCGCGGTCGAACAGGTCGAACACGGGGTGTGCCGGCGCGGCCAGCAGGTCGCCGACCTGGTCGCGCAGGGCTTCGAGGTACTTCGGGTCCTGCGTCGACGGGTACGGGCTTTTCACCCGTTCGGCCACCGACACCGGCAGCACATCGCGGGCCGCCGCGCGCAGCAGGCTCTTCTCGCGGCCGTCGAACGTCTTGGTCGTCCAAGGTGTGTTGTAGACGTACTCGACGAGCCGGTGGTCGCAGAACGGCACGCGCACCTCGAGGCCGGTGGCCATGCTCAGCCGGTCCTTGCGGTCGAGCAGGATGCGCACGAACCGCGTGAGGTGCAGGTAGCCGATCACGCGCATGCGACGCTCGTGCTCGGTCTCGCCGGGCCGCGTGCCGGCCTCCGCGACCGCGGCCGAGTAGGAGTCCCGCAGGTGCGTGGCAAGGTCCAAAGAAGACCGCACACCCTCGGCGAAGATCCGGCTCACCCCGCGCTCGCCCGACTGCAGCCGCCGCACGAGCCACGGGAAGGTGTCGGCCTGCTGCACCTCCGGGTCGTGGAACCACGCGTAACCACCGAAGACCTCGTCGGCCGATTCACCGGACAACGCGACGGTGGAGCGCTCGCGGATCGCACGGAACAGCAGGTACAGCGAGCCGTCCATGTCTCCCAGCCCCGTCGGCAGGTCGCGAGCGCGCACCACGGCGCGGCGCACGGCCGGGTCGGCGAGCTCCGCCGAGTCGAGCACGATGTCCTGGTGCATCGAGCCCACGTGCTCGTGGACATCACGCACGTACGGCGCGTTCGGAGTGGACCGCAACGCGTCCGGCACGAAGTTGTCTTCCTGCCCCACGAAATCCACGGCGAAGCTGCGCACCCGCTCGTCCTGGTCGGCCAGCTGCCGCGCGGCCAGCGCGGTGATGACACTGGAGTCGAGACCGCCCGAGAGCAGCACGCAGCGCGGCACATCGGCCACGAGCTGGCGGCGCACGATGTCGTCGAGCAGCTCGCGCACGTGCTGCACGGTCACGCCGATGTCGTCGGTGTGCTCGGCCGGCTGCAGCTGCCAATAGCGGCGCACCTTCAGGCCGGTGCGGTCCAGGGTCACGACGGTGCCGGGCTCGACCTCGCGCATGCCCGCCCACACGGCCTGGCCCGGGTTCTTGGTGAACGACAAGAGCTCACGCAGGCCGTCCGTCTCCACGACGGGCCGGATCTCCGGGTGCGCGAGGATCGCCTTGGGCTCGGAGCCGAACAGCAGCCCGTCGCCGTGCGGCGAGTAGTACAGCGGCTTGATGCCCATCCGGTCACGGATCAGGACCAGGCGCTCCTCGCGCGGGTCCCAGATCCCGAACGCGTACATGCCGTTGAGGCGCTCGGCCAGGCCGGTGCCCCATTCCAGGTAGCCGCGCAGGACCACCTCGGTGTCGCTGTTGGTGGTGAAGCGGTGTCCGCGCGTCTGCAGCTCCGTGCGCAGCTCGGCGAAGTTGTAGACCTCACCGCTGTAGGTCAGCGCGACGGTGCCGCCGGCCTCGGCCGTCATCGGCTGCGTGCCCAGCTCGAGGTCGATGATGGCCAGGCGCCGGTGGCCGAAGGCCACGTGACGGTCGAACCACATCCCGCTCGCGTCCGGCCCGCGGCACGCCATGGTGGCGGTCATGGCCGCCACCGTCTCCCGCTCGGCCGCCAGGTCGCGGCCGTAGTCCACCCATCCCGTGATCCCGCACATGTCCAGCCCCCGGAACATCTTCAGAGAGAAACATTCATAGGGAATGAAACTGGTTTACGGGTGCGGGCGCCACCCGGACGAACCGGACTTGCGCGTGCCGATCCGGCCGGGACGCCGACGTTTGCGCTGCTTGAGCGAGCGTGGGACCGAGAGGGGTGACCTGCGTCACGAAGTGGGGTAGAGGCGGCCCATCAGCTCGAGGACCTCCTCGATCATCTGCCCCGCCTTCGCCTTCGACCCAGCGGCCGCGACCTCGCGGCCCGCCTCGGTCGACATCGCGGTGAGCGAGAGCACGAGCATGTCCGAAAGCGGCCGGGTGTGGCCGTTGACCAGCGTGGCGTTGGCCGTGAGCCACTCCCGGAACCGCTCGCGCGTGAGCAGGCCGAAGCCCGCCGGGCCATTGCCGGACAGGAACAGCCGGGCGAGCTTGCGCTCCTGCCAGCACCCTTCGAGGTAGGCGCGCGCTCCGGAGATGTAGAGCCGGAGCGCGTCCTCCTCGCCCTGCGCCAGCGCCGTGCGGAACGCCTTGGCGGACCGGTGCTGCTGGCGGCGGTTGTATTCGTTGTAGAGCGTGATGTACAGATCGGACTTCGCGACGAAGTGGTGATACAGGCTGCCGATGCTGGCGCCGGCCCGTTCGGCGATGGCGGCCATGCTCGCCTGCTCGTACCCCGACGCGGTGAAGACCTCACCGGCCGCCTCGAGCAGCGCCGCGCGGGTCGCTTGCGCCCGCTTGCTCCCTGTCGCCTCCGTCATGGCGTGATTGTGCCGGACGGACTCACGCCGCGGGGATGCCGTTGGCCGGAGCCGGAGGTTGCGGTTGTGTGTAGGGGGTCACGGGACCGTCACCGTCGTCCGTGGTGAGCGGCGTCCCGGACGGCACCTGCTTGCCGTCCTTGATGGTCGCGATCTGCCCGCCGGTGTAGCCGGCGTGCGAATCGGCGCCGTAGCGGAACGGCACCAGGCCCGGCCCGGTGAGGCCGCCCTTCTTCAGCGCGTCGACCACGCCCTGGCGCGTCGGGTTCTGCCCGGCGCGGGCGAGCGCCTGTGTGAACGTGTAGGCGTAGGCCATGGCGTAGTAAACGTTGCCGTCGAAGGGCACATTCGGGATGTACTGGTCGTGGATCTTCTTGAACAGCGCGGTCCACGAGTTGCTCGTGTCGTCGAGCGGCGGCAGGTAGGCCGAGGTGACCAGGCCTTCGATCAGGTCCTGGCCCTTCACCGACGAACCCGCCTGCTTGGCGAAGTTCTCCAGCAGCCCCGACACCGTGATCGGGTCGGCGCCCACACTGGACGCGACGAGCGTCGGCGAGTAACCGAGCTTCAGCGACGTCAGCTTGAACAACGCGGTGTAGGCCGGGATCGCCTCGAGCACCACGACGTCGGCCTTCGACGCCGCGATCGCCGACACCTGCGCGGCCACGTCGGTGTTGCCCGGCTGGTACGGCTGGCGCGAGACGACGAGGCTCTGGTCGATGTACTTGTCGAGGCCCTTCATGCCGTCGCGGCCGAAGTCGTCGTCCTGGTAGAAGTACGCGACCTTCTTGCCGGCCAGGTTCTTCTTCACGTAGTCGCCGAGGATCTTGCCCTCCACCGTGTAGTCCGGCTGCCAGCCGAACGTGTAGGGGTTCTTCTGCGGCTGGTCCCAGCATGTGCAGCCGGACGCGACGAACAGGTCGGGCACGCGCGAGGAGTTGAGGAAGTCGACAACCTTCGTGTGCGTCGGTGTGCCGAGCGAGCCGACGATCGCGAACACCTTGTCCTGCAACACGAGCTGCTTGGTCAGCGTGACGGTCTGGGCCGGGTTGTAGGCGTCGTCGAGGTACTTGAGGGTGATCTTGCGGCCGTTGATGCCACCGTTGGCGTTGACGTAGTCGAAGAACGCCTTCGCGGCCGGGCCCTGCTCGCTGTAGCCCGGCGCGGCCGTGCCCGTGAGCGGGATGGTGGACCCGATGGTGACGGTGTCGGCGGTGATCCCGGGCGTGGACTCCGCGGCGTCGTCGCCCGAGGCACAGGCGGTGGCGGTGAGGGCGACCACCGCGGCCAGGGCGACCGCGACGGATACTGGTCGGCGTACGGTCATCTTCTCGTCTCCTGACGGGTCTGGAGTGGACGGACGAAACGAGCCTTGAGCAGGGCGCCGAGTTTGCGGACCCCCGACTGGATGCCGCCGGGGAACGCGATGATCACCACGATCAGCACCAGCCCGTAGAGCACGAGCGGGATGTTCGCGTAGATCGCGCGGGGCAGGTCGGCCTGCTGCGCGAGGTCGGCGGTCCAGTTGGGCAGCAGGGTCACGATCACCGCGCCGTACACCGCGCCGGCGAGGCTGCCGAGCCCGCCGAGCACGGCCGCGGTGAGCAGGGACAGGGAAAGTGACAGCGTGAACGCCCCGGGCGCAGCCAGGCTGTTGACGATCGCGAACAGCCCGCCCGCCAAGCCCGCGAACGCCGCGCTGATGCCGAAGGTGACGATCTGCGTGCGGGCCACGTGCACGCCCGACAGCGCGGCGGCCTGCTCGTCTTCGCGCACCAGCCGCATGTCCCGGCCGATGCGGCTGCGCGTGAGGTTGGCGAGCAGAAACAACGTGAGCACCAGGCACAGGCCGCAGATCCAGGCCTGCCAGCGTTCGAGCGGAAAGGTCTCGCCGAGGGAAAGCGGCGGCGGGTCGGAGGTCACGATGAGGCCGTTGGCGCCGCCGAGCAGGTCGCGCAGGCCGTGGTAGTCGGCCAGCGACGGCAGGCCGACGGCGAGCGCGAGCGTCGCACCCGCCAGGTACGGCCCGCGCAACCGCGCCGCCGCGACGCCGACGAGCGAACCCAGCGCGCCGCCGACGACCACCGAACCGAGCAGCACGAGCACGAGCGGCCAGTCGAGGTGTTCCAGCAGCAGCGCCGTGGTGTAGGCGCCGACGGCCACGAACGCGCCGTGGCCCAGGGAGATCTGGCCGGACAGTCCGGAGAGGACGGTCAGGCCCGCCGTCGCGATGGCGGTGTAGCAGATCTGGGCGAACTGCAGGTTCGCGAACGAGTCGAGCGAGGTCGTGACGAAGTACAGCACGATCAGGCCCAGCACCGAGAGCGTGAGGTGGCGGACCAGCGTGGACCGCTGCCAGACGCGGACCGGTGCCGCCGCGGCGAGCGCCGTCATACCCGCCTTCCCTTCGTCGAACCGAACAGCCCTTGCGGACGCAGCATCAGCACCCCGATGAGGACGACGAGCGAGGCCAGCGTGACGATGTCGGACCCGAGGTAGCCGGCCACGTAGCTGAGCACGATGCCGAGCGCGAGCCCGCCGACGACGGCGCCCGGCGGGCTGTCGAGGCCGCCGATCACCGCCGCGGTGAAGCCGAACACCAGTACCGCGTCGAACGCCGTGGGGCTCACGAACGTGCTGGGCGCGACGAGCACACCGGCGATCGCGCCGACCGCCGCGGCCAGGGCCCAGCCGACCGTGAGCATCCGCCCGACGCGCACGCCGAGCAGGCGCGCGACTTCCGGTGCGAAGGCCGAGGCCCGCATCCGCAGGCCGAGGTTCGTCTTGCGGAACACCAGCGCCAGCACGGCCATCACGACGAGGACCACGAGCACGATCCACAGGTCGTTGGGTGCGAACAGCAGCTGGCGGTCGCCCGCCTTGAACCCCGCGATTCCGAACGCCGGCGGGTACGAGCGCGGGGTGCCACCGAAGAGCATCCCGGCCACGCCCTGCAGCAGCACGAGCAGGCCGAAGGTGACCACCACCGCGTCGAGCGGCGATCTCTTCTCCACCGGCCGCACGAGCACGCGTTCCACCACGGCGCCGAGGACCAGTCCACAGAGGACGGCCACGATCAGCGCCAGCCAGTACGAGCCACCGTGGGAGACGATCGTGTAGGCGATGAACGTGGTGATCATCAGCATGCCGCCCTGCGCGAAGTTCACGATCCGCGTGGAGCGCCAGATCAGCACGAGCGCCAGCGCGACGGCCGAGTACACGGCCCCGCTGGTGAGCCCGGCGAGGGTCAGGTCGAGGAAGCGGCCCATCACACCTCCAGGTAGGCGCGGCGCACGCGGTCGTCGGCCGCGAGGGTGTCGGCGGTGTCGTCGGCGACCTTGCGGCCGAGGTGCAGGACGACGGCCCGGTCGGCGACCGACAGCGCGGTCGCCGCGTTCTGCTCCACCAGCAGCAGCGTGAGGCCGTTCTCCTCGCGCAGTGTCCGCAGCACGGCCACGATCCGGGCCGAAACCCGTGGTGCGAGGCCGAGTGAGGGTTCGTCGAGCAGGAGCAGCTCGGGCCGGCTCATCAGCGCGCGGCCGATGGCGAGCATCTGGCGTTCACCGCCGGAAAGCGCTTCCGCGCGCTGGTGGCGGCGTTCGGCCAACGGGGGGAACAGGTCGTACATCTCGCCGGTGCCCGAGCGCAGCCAGTTCCGGTCGCGCCGCCACAGGCCGCCGAGGCGCAGATTCTCCTCCACCGTCAGCTCGGCGATCACGCCGCGACCCTCGGGCACGTGCGCGACCCCGAGGCGCACGAGATCTTCGGGCGCCAGGCGGGTGATGTCGTGGCCGTCGAGCTGCACGGCGCCGTCGCGCGGGCGGTGCAGACCACTGAGCGCGCGCAGCAACGTGGTCTTGCCGGCGCCGTTGGAGCCCAGCACGGCGGTGATGGATCCCTGCTCCACCACCAGGTCGACATGGTCGAGCGCCCGCACCGGCCCGTAGTCCACGACGAGCCCGCTGACGTCAAGCATGCGCACCGCCTTCTCCCGCGACGGCCGCCACGGGGTCGCCCAGATAAGCTCGCTGCACCTGCGGGTCGGCTCGCACCTGCGCCGGCGTGCCGCGCGCGATGACTTCGCCGAAGTCGAGCACCACCAGCCGGTCGCACAGGTTCATCACGAAGTCCATGTGGTGCTCGACGAGCATCACGGTGGTGGCCGGCGCCAGGCCGCGGACGATGTCGGCCAGCTCCCCCACCTCTGTCGCCGACAGGCCGGCCGCCGGTTCGTCGAGCAGCAGCAACCGGGGCTCGCTCACCAGGGCGCGCGCGAGGGCGACGCGTTTGCGCACTCCGTAGGGCAACCCGGCGCAGATCCGCCCCGCGTCACCGTCGATCCCGAGCTCGCGCAGCACCTCCATGGCGCGGCCGGCGAGGGCTCGCTCGTCGCGGTCGGCCCAGGGCGACGCGAGCAGCGCGCCGCCGAGGCTCGTGCGCGAGCGGTGCGTGGCGCCCGCGACCACGTTGTCCAGCACAGTCAATCCCGCGAACAGACCGAGGCCTTGCAACGTGCGGGCGATGCCGTGGCGGGTGAGCCGCTCGGGCCTGGGCCGCTCGAGGGCGTGGCCGGCGAAGGTGATCGTGCCGGAGTCGGGCCGCACGAACCCGCAGATCGTGTTGAACAGCGTGGTCTTGCCCGCGCCGTTCGGGCCGATGACGCCGAGCACGCACCCGGCGTGAACCTCCAGCGAAACCTGCCTGAGCACCTCGAGCCCGCCGAAGGAGACACAGAGTCCCTCAGCGCGCAGGAGTACAGGATCCTCGACCACGCTCACCCCACCGCCTCGTTGCAGTGACACCGGCAAAGCAGAATCCGATTCGGACGCGACGAACAGTACAGTCATCTCCCTTGCTTGCCCAGACCTGTTATCGGGCCGAGTTCGCGGTTACCGAAGCTTGATCCGGCTCGTTTGATCAACTCGGGTGGCCGAATGTTGTTCTGGCTAAGTAACGCGTGCTATACCCGGCACTTGCGTGGCACCGCACCCGAGCGGTGCCGTGAGCAACGAGGTGCGAAGTTGAGAAACCGTACTTGGCGCTCGACCGCGGTAGTGGCCGCTCTGGCCGTGCCGATCCTCCTCACCACAGCGGCGACCTCGGCCGTCGCGCAACCGGATCACCACTCCCGGTTGGGAATCACGACCGTCTCCAACCCGCGGCCCGATCTGGTCAGCGGAGGCCAGGTCCTGGTCAGAGTCACGCCGCCGGACGCGCACTCCGGTGTTCGTGTCTCGGCCGGCGGCCATGACGTCACGCGGGCCTTCCACGCCGAGTCCGACGGGAGCCTGCTCGGGCTCGTCACCGGACTGCGCGACGGCTCGACCGACCTGGTCGCGACGGCCGGGCATGATCGCGCGAGCGTGCGCGTGGTGAACCATTCGATCACCGGTCCCGTGTTCTCGGGACCGCAGCAGAAGCCGTTCTACTGCGAGACCACCGCGTACGGCCTGCCCCCGGCGACCATGCCGCTGTGCAGCGCCCCAACGCAGGTTACCTACCAGTACAAGAACACCGCCGGGAAGTTCGTGGCCTTGGCCGACCCGGCGAGCCGCCCGGCCGACCTGGCTTTCGCGACCGGCGGCGCGCCCTACATCGTCCGGGTGGAACGCGGCACGATCGACCGCGCGGTGTACGAGATCGCCGCCCTGGCTTCCGGGCCGGCCACCCCGTCACCGTTCGCTGCCACTCCGGGCTGGAACGGCAAGCTGGTCTACACCTTCGGCGGCGGCTGCAACTCCGGCTACCACCAGGGCGCCGGCACCGGTGGCGTGGTCAACGACCTGTTCCTCTCCCAGGGCTACGCGGTCGCGTCGTCGAGCCTGAACGTGCTCGACAACAACTGCAGCCCGATCATCTCGGCCGAGGCCGCGATGATGGTGAAGGAACACTTCATCGAGACCTACGGCCCCGTCCAGCACACCATCGGCTGGGGCGGTTCCGGCGGCGCGATCCAGCAGTACGACATCGCCGAGAACTACCCCGGCATCGTCGACGGCATCATCCCCGGGGTGTCCTTTCCGGACCCGATCACCACGGCCGGGCCGGTGGCAGACTGCCGGTTGCTGAACCGGTACTTCTCTTCCGCTTCGTTTACGGATGCCCAAAAGCTCGCCGTAGCGGGCTGGAACTCGTACTCGAGCTGCCTCTCGTGGGACGCCACCTTCGCCAGCCGTGCGACCGCCACGGACAGCTGCAACTCGGCCATCCCCGTCGACGTGCGGTGGGATCCAGTGACGAACCCGCATGGCGTGATCTGCAATTCCAACGAGCAGTTCGCGAACCAACTGGGGCGCGACCCGCGCACGGGGTTCGTGCGGAACACGCTGGACAACGTGGGAGTGCAGTACGGGTTGGACGCGTTGAAAGCGGGTGCGATTTCGGCGGCGCAGTTCGTGTCGCTGAATGCCTCGATCGGCGGGCTGGACTACACGGGTAAGCCGGTGGCCGCGCGGTCTTCGGCTGACCCGAAGGCCCTGGATGCTTTGTACCGCGACGACATTTTCAACACAGCGTCGCAGGGCCTGGCGTCGACGCCGATCATCGATCAGCGCACGGACCTCGACCTGGCGGGCGCGGGGAACGACATCCACACTTCGGAGTGGTCGTTCGTGCTGCGGCAGCGGTTGTTGGCCGCGAATGGGACTGCGGCCAATCAGGTGATCATCGCCAACCACCCGACGGCTGCGGAGCAGGCCGCCGCGAGCGCGTATGAGCTGGACGCGATGGACCGCTGGCTGACGGCGATCGACCGGGATCACTCGGGTCGGAGTGCTGCTTCTCGCGTCATTGCGAACCGACCGCACGACCTTTCGGACGGTTGCTACCTCTCCGCAACCCAGCGCGTGCAGGAAAAGCTGACCGACCCGTCGTCGGGCCAGTGCGGTGCGCTGTACCCGGTGGCCGAGAACACCCGCATGGCAGCGGGTGAGAGCCTGGCCATGGACGTGCTGAAGTGCCAGACGAAGCCGCTGGACTTCGGCTCGTACCCGGTCAAGTTCACTTCCGCCGAGAAGGCCACCCTCCGGGCAACCTTCCCGACCGGCGTCTGCGACTACCACCGCAACGGCGTCGGCGAGCGCAAACCCGCCGGCGTGTGGCGAAACTACGGAAGCCGCGCGTAAGCACTGCTCGAAAACGGCTCCTCGCCAGGGTTCCCGCCCTCGCGAGGAGCCGTTCTCGTCAGTGGTGGAACAGGCGCAACCCGGTGTGGGTCAAGCTCATGCCGTGTCGCGCGCACGCGTCGGCGACACCCGGGGAACGCGTGGAGCCGCCAGGTTCGACCACGTGACTGATGCCGATCGTGGCGGCGTGCTCGATGTTGTCGCGGAACGGCAGGAACCCGTCGGACACGAGGGTCGCGCGGCTGGCCCACGGCCCAGGGTCGGGCAGAACTAACGGGAAACCTGGGAAAAGCTCGGTGAACTCCACTTCCTGGGCCGGCGTGAGTCGGCCCTCGGCGAGGCGGATCTGCCAGTTGAGGCGATCCTGCCGGGACATGCCGGGGACGCGGGGCAGCGTGCGCACCACGGGGTGCCGGCGCAGCCACCAGGTGCGGCCTTGCCGACGGCGAGGCGGACGCAGTCGACGCGGTTCTGCTGCCCGGCGCCGATGCCGAGGGGCATCCCGTCGCCGACGACCGCCACGGAGTTGGACTGCGTGTGGCGAAGGGTGGCCAGGCCGAGCAGGGCGTCGCTCGGGAGTCCAGGCAGGAACGGCGCACGGTCGCGGCGCTGCGCGACAACGACACCGTGGACGTCGCGGCGCTCGCACTCGGGTGGCTCGTACGCCGGATCTGCTTCCAGGACCAGGAAAGTGCCGGATTTCTTGCGCACGAGCACTTCCAGCGTGCCGGGCTCGAAGCCGGGCGCGATCGCGGCGTCGGAGATCACCTGCGACAGCAGGTCGGCCAGCTCCGCGTCGACGGGCGCGGAAACAGCGACGACGTCACCGAAGCCGGACTTCGGATCGGCGTCGCGGGCGCGCACGTAAGCGCCGGTGAGCGGGCCGGGTTCGGTGACGCGCCAGGTTTCCCGAATCACGTCGTCCAGCGGGCCGGCCGAGGCCACACCCGCGGGAGACACGTGTTTGAACGACGCCGCGACCACGGCCCCGGTGGCGGCCGAGGCCGTGCGAACGAGCTGCCACGCGTTGAGCGCGTCGAGCAGGTTGATGAAGGACGGGGTACCGGCGCGGACCCGTAACGGTCCGTCGTCCAGTACCCAGGCGGGTTGGTGGGGGTGCGTGCCGTAACGCAGGTCGATCACGCGAAGCGCTCCTCAGTGCCGGGCACCGAGGAGCCCCCAGGCGGACGACGCTCCCACTGCTCGCGCTCCCCGGTGGTGACCCACCCTCGCCAGTCGCGCGGGGCCAGGCTACCACCGGGGAACGTCCGTCAGAACAGCTTGCGCTTCGCAGCCTGGTTGATCAGCGTGCGACCGTCCTCCGGGAGAAGGAAACGCTGGGTCTCCAACCGCTGCACGACGTCAGCCACCTGCTGCCGGTAGTCGTTGTTGTTGTAGTACAACGACTTCAGCTGCGCAGCGTCGAAGTCGCGGTGGGTGCCGTACAGGACGCAGAACGAAGACAACGGGTTGTCGAGGTTGGCGGGGGAGTTGATGCCGTCGTTGAGGCCTGTGGGGACTTCCACGTCGGGCAGGCGGATGCCGCCCTGGGCGATGCCGTTGGCGTCGCGGGCGATGTCAGCGGGTGGGCCCGGGTCGATCAAAGCCAGCGGCGCAGCGCGGCGCGGCGGGATGCCGCGGCTGACCCACTTGTCGAGGGCGTCGTAGGCGGCGTGGAAGACCGTCCAGGATTCGACCTGGCTCGGGCCGGGGTTGGTGCAGGAGAAGGGAGCCTGCTCGCCGAACTCGCGGGACTGGATGGCGCCGAGGGTGGTGCGGAAGTCGTTCGGGTCGGTGCCGGTCGAGTAGGCGGGCACGTGCGAGGCGCCGGCGATTTCCCAGGTGCGCAGGGAATCGCTGTCGGGCGCGGTCTTGCTCGGCACGCCGGCGCCGCGGTAGACGTCGTTTTCGGTGTAGACGCGGATGGCCTTGGTGCCGACGCCGTCGCGCGGGGGCAAGGAGCTGTCGGACAGCGCGAAGAGGAAGCCGTCGTAGACGTGGCGCAGGGGCTGCACGGTGTTGTAGTACACGCCGAGGTAGCGGCCGGACTGCGACGCGCCGCCGGCGTACACGCGGTCGATGCCGAGGTCGGCCAGCGGGTTCTTCTTGCCGCGGCCCTTGAGCAGCTGCGCGATCTGCGTGTAGATGTCGAACGACTGCGAGTCGTCGAGCACGGCGCCGCCGTTGGTGACGTCGAGCGAGCCGTAGCGCTGCGGGCTCCACTGGGTGAGGCCCAGGCCGGCGGTCCCGCCGGTGGTGGCGCCGTTGACGCCGACGCGCTGCACCGAAGCGCCTACCCACGTCCAGCCGTTGCGGACGTAGTAGTCGGCGCTCGTGCCCCACTCGGTGTCGATGTCGTGCCCGGCGGTCACGTTCTGCCAGTCGACCACCGCGACGCCGGCCGACTTCGCGGGCTTCACCGGGCGCCGCACCACGATCCGGGTCGTGTACGGCGTGGTGCCCAGGGGGATGGCTGCCTGCTTCTGCTCGTCGACGGTCGGGTTCGGGTTGTACCGCGTGGCGGTGCCGGAGATGAAGAACTCCTCCTCCTCGTAGCCGGCCTTCTTCAGGTCGTACGGCGTCGAGTAGAAGACGTAGTCGTGCGCAGAATCCCCAGGTTTGCCCTGCGCGGGGATGGGACCGGTGATCTTCGCCGGGCCGTTGCCCGGGGCGGAGGTCGGGGGCTTCGGCGGCGGGGCCTTCGCAGCAGGAGCGGCAGGAGCGGCGAGCGCCGGCGTCGCGGCGAGCAAGAGGGTGAGCGGTGCCAGGAGGATGGTGGTTCGCAGTCTTCGTTGAGTGCGGTTTCCGGACATGTACGTCCCTTCACGAGGGTGACAGCCTCTTTCCGGCGCCAGCCAGTGAACGCCCGCTTAGTGAGCGATGTCAAGAATCTGATTCGGTTTTGACCGCCGGCCACGGCCGCGCCGGCACCGAGGCGAGCGGACACCCACCACCCGGACCGGCGAACACTCTCCGTCACCCGAACAGGTGCAGCCCGTCGCAGGGCCCGGAACCCCTGTTATGTTTCGAAGGGAAGCGTGCTTACTTCCGAGCCCATTCCCGCGGCGTTTTCGCCGCCTTCACTGAAAACAATTCAAGTTCCTCCCCGTGGCCATAACAGCGGGTTGAAACCTGTCATTTTCCGGGGAGCGCTTGGTCGGAGGAATCCTCGAGCTCGCCAAGTGCGTGTCGACGCCGGAAAGACTCCTTGACGGCAAGCGGATCTCCGAATGCTTCCAACCTGAGTTCTTCACCACGAACTTCTGGTACATGTGATGCACGACGTTCGCGTTCGAGTCCTGGCACAGCGCGATCGAGTTCCGCCGGTACCTCAACCGGTTCGTCCACCTTTTCAAGACCTTCGACACGATGTCGCCGCCAGCGTGCGCCACAGCTTCCACGCGTCCGCCGAACGGGTGGTGTGCAGCGTCGGGGGCGTGGTGGTCGAGCCCAGCGTGGAGTCGGCGGTCATCGAGCCGTCGGTGACGAAGACGAACTCGTCGGGTCCGAGGGCGATCTGCTCGGTGGCGCCGTTGCGGGTCCAGTGCAGTGCCTGGACGGTGACCTCGGAACCGGCGGCGAACGCGAGGTCAGTCACGGTCGTGCCGAGCTGGATGGTGACTCCCTGTGCGTCGAGCCAAGCCAGCAGGGCGCGAACGATCGAGTCGTACTGGTTGAACTTCGTTCGGTAGATGCCCGGCACAACCATGGCCGAGAGCTCCGGGCGCGACATCCTCGCCGAGGTACTGGGCCACCTGCACTTCGACGACGTCCGCGACCGGATCCTCGACAGCTCCATCGTGCTGCCGGCGACCATGCCGTACATCACCAGCCAGTTCCTGGTCCGCAAGACCGGCGACCGCCCGCAGGTCGTCCCGCCGGGCTCCACCAACCTGGCCTTCATCGGCCAGTACGCCGAGGTCTCGGACGACGTCGTCTTCACCGTCGAGTACTCCGTCCGCACCGCGTGGACGGCCGTCGCACAGCTCCTGCGCCTGGACCGGCAGCCGCCGGCCGTCTACAAGGGACAGCACAACCCCAAGGTGCTCGTGGAAGCGCTCGAGACGCTGCACCGCCGCTGACGCCCTGGCTCGCCGAGCTCCCCCGGTACGACCGGGGGACTCGGCGAACCCCTCCTCACCGGGCCAGGACGACGTTCTTCTGGCAAGATCCACGCCCGAACGGTTGATCTTCACCACCGGAAGGCGTGGCGCATGGCCCTGGGCCGGAAACTGACCGTCGTCACCGCGGCGGCCACCACTCTCGCGGCCCTGCTCGCCGCCCCGGCCGGCGCCGCGCGCGAGACCGTCGACTGGAAACCGTGCCCCACCGCCGCCGGCGTCGACTGCGGCACGGTCACCGTCCCGATCGACTGGGCGAATCCCGGCGACGGCACGATCCAGCTCGCCCTCGCGCGGCGCGAGGCCACCGACCCCGCCCACCGCATCGGCTCCATCCTCATGGATCCCGGCGGCCCGGGCGGCGAGGGCGCGGGTGAGGTGCAGGACGGCTGGACCCTGTCGCCGGCCATCACCGCCCGCTTCGACACCGTGGGTTTCGACCCGCGCGGCGTCGGGCAGAGCAGCCCCGTGCGCTGCGGCCTCACCGAGGTCACGGCCCCGAACCCGCAGCTGCCGAAGAGCGTCGCCGAGTTCCGCCAGCTCACCGCCCGCAACGAGGCCCTCGGCACGAGCTGCGCCAAGACCACCGGACCGCTCGCCTCGCACGTCGACACCACGAGCGTCGCCCACGACATCGACGCCATCCGCGCCGCACTCGGCGAAAGCAAGCTGACGTACTACGGCACTTCCTACGGCACGCTCATGGGCCAGGAATACGCCGAGGCCTATCCCGGCCGCGTCCGTGCGCTGGTGCTCGACGGCACGATGGACCACTCCGTGCGCAGCACCTGGGCGTTCCTGAGCTCGCAGACTCGCGCCACGCAGGAGATGTTCGACCAGTTCGCCCACTGGTGCGCCACCACCCCGTCCTGCGCTCTGCACGGGCAGGACGTCCGCTCGGTCATGGCCCAGCTCTACACCCGCGCCGAACACGGCAACCTCGGCACTCCCGACGACTCCCTCGACCCGGTCGCGCTGATGGGCATGATCACCCACGCCTTCTACGGCCCCGACTGGTCCGGCCTCGCCACGAGCATGGTCAACCTGCGCGACGGCAAACCCGCCGAGTCCGCGTTCGGCGACATCACCGTGCCGACCTCGTTCAGCAGCATCTTCTGCTCCGACTGGCGCCTGCCCGTCAGCGGCTACGGCGAGCTCGAAACCTTCCGCCGCTCCCTCAGCGCGATCGCCCCGGACATCCGGTTCTCACCCCTGGCCTGGACCTCCGCCACCGGCTGCCTCGGCTGGCCCGGCACCGTCCGCGACCCCCAACGCGCGCCCGGCTTCCTGGGCAACCTGCCCGTTCTCCTGCTGAACAGCCGCTACGACCCCGCCACGCCGTACTCCTGGGCCCAGCACGTCTCCCGCCAAACCGGCGCACCCCTGCTGACCTACGACGGCTGGGGTCACAGCGCGTACTTCAAGAACAGCGACTGCATGGTGTCGGCCACGGACAAGTTCCTCATCGACGGCGTGCTTCCCGCCCGCGGAACCCACTGCGCCGCGGTGACTCCTGGTCCGTCGAAGTCCAGAATGGACGGACCTGCCTACTGAACCGAGAAGGGCCTCCCAGGTTTCCCGGGGAGGCCCTTCTCGGTTTACAGGTCAGTAATCGTCACGTCCGGTGAACTGCTGCTCCAGCAACTCCGCCGACCCCGCCACCAGCTCCAACGGGTCCGTGAACTCGTTGATGTCGAGGTTCACCAACGGCAACGAATGCCGCAGGACGACGTGCTCCCCCATCACCACGATCCCCCCGACGACGAGCGTGTGCCCCACCTCGGTCAGCACGTCGAGCAGGTCCACCTCGTCCACCCGCGCGAACGGCGTCGCGATCTGCACCCAGTCTTCCTTCTTGTCGAAGACCTCGTGCGCGACCACGACCACCTGCGCGCGCCCGGTCGTCTCCGCATCCTCCCCGAACGCCATGCGAATCCGCACCTCGTCGGGCTCCTCCCGGATCACCCGGTACTCCTGCCTCATGAACGCGACCAGATCGGCCCATCCCGCCACGCGGCTTCCTCCGTTTCGTGAGTGAACAGGGGAAAGCGTAGTGAAGGCGGGCACGCGCGGCTCGCCTTGCGCAAACTGTCCGCTTTGCGTAGTTCGGCAGCCCGTCCGCCGCTATTCTGACTCCATGCGACCCTTGCGGTACACCATCAACGTCACCCTCGACGGCTGCGTCGACCACCGCGCCATCGAGCCCGACACCGACACCCATCAGCACGCGACGGCCGCCCTGCGCCGCGCCGACGCCCTGCTCTTCGGCCGCGTCACTTACGAAATGATGGAAGCAGCCTGGGGCCCGCACGCGGACATGGCGGCGATGCCGACGTGGACGCGGCCGTTCCACGAGGTGATTGACCCGGCGAAGAAGTACGTCGTGTCAAGCACGTTGGCCGCCGTGGACTGGAACGCCGAACTGATCACCGGCGACCTCGCCGACTCCGTGCGGCGCCTGAAAGCCGAGCCGGGCGAGGGCCTCTACGTCGGCGGCGTGAGGTTGCCACTGGCCTTGGCCGAGCTGGGCCTGATCGACGAGTACGAGTTCCTGGTTCACCCGAGAATCGCCGGCTACGGCCCGAAGCTGTTCGAAGGCCTGCCCACCCCGCTCGACCTGCGTCTGGTGAACCGCCACGAGTTCGGCTCCGGCGCCGTGGCCCTGACCTACGAACCCAAGACGACTTAGAGCAGCTTCCACGCTCCCGTCAGCGCCTCGCGGAGGATCTGCTCCATCTCGTCGAATTCCCTCTGCCCGCAGATCAGCGGCGGCGACAGCTGGATCACCGGCTCGGCACGGTCGTCGGCTCGGCAGTACAAACCAGCTTCGAAAAGGGCGTCGGAGAGATAGCCGCGAAGAACGCGCTCTGATTCCTCAGCCGTGAAGGTCTCCTTCGTGGACTTGTCCTTCACCAGTTCAATACCGTAGAAGAAGCCCGCACCGCGGACGTCACCGACGATGGGGAGATCCAGCAGGCGGTCGAGGGTGCCGCGGAACACTGTCTCCTGGGTGAGGACGTGGCCGTAAAGATCCTCCCGCTCCATGAGGTCCAGGTTCGCCAACGCGACAGCACACGAAACCGGATGACCACCATACGTAGAGCCGTGCATGAACGTCGTGGATCCAGTCTCAAAAGGCTCCATCAGACGATCACTGGCCAGCACGGCACCCAGCGGGGCATACCCAGACGTCAGCCCCTTGGCCGTCGTGATGATGTCGGGCTGATACCCATACCGCTTGGCCGCGAAGTCATACCCGACCCGACCGAACGCACAGATCACCTCGTCCGAAACCAGCAACACATCATGCCGGTCACAGATCTCGCGAACCCGCTCGAAGTACCCAGGCGGCGGAACAAAACACCCACCAGTGTTCTGCACCGGCTCCAGAAACACCGCGGCGACCGTGTCCGCACCTTCGAACTCGATCGCCTGCTCGATCTGATCAGCAGCCCACCGGCCATAAGCCGCATAGTCATCAGCATGCTCGGGAGCACGGTAGAAATTCGTGTTCGGCACCCGCACCGTACTGGGCACCAACGGTTCGAAGTCCGCCTTCGCACCAGGGATGCCCGTGATCGACAGCGCCCCCTGAGAAGTGCCGTGATACGCGAGCGCGCGGCTGATCACCTTGTGCTTGGTCGGTTTCCCGACGATCTTGAAGTACTGCTTGGCCAACTTCCACGCCGTCTCCACGGACTCACCACCGCTGACAGTGAAGAAGACCCGGTTCAGATCCCCAGGCGCGGCAGCCGTCAGACGCTCGGCCAACTCGATCGCCGGCGGATGCGCATGGCCCCACAACGGGAAGTACGCGAGCTGCTTCGTCTGCCGAGCAGCCGCCTCCGCCAGCTCATCGCGACCATGACCAACCTGCACCGCGAACAACCCGGCAAGCCCGTCGAGGTAACGCTTCCCACGGGAGTCCCAGATATAGGCACCTTCCCCGCGCACGATCACGGGGACCTCGGCGGAGTCAAAGCCCGAGTGGCGCGTGAAGTGCAGCCAGAGGTTGTCGCGCGCGGACTCGGCCAAGGCAGTCGCGGGGGCGGCGTTGGGGTCGGCGGTGGTGGTCATGGCTCCTCGCAAGCGGGCCTCGAAGTGCCGGGCACGCATGGCGGCGCGAACCGGCCGGACCTCTTCGTTATCGCACGAGCCCGCCACTCAACGCAAGCGTATCGGTTGCCGAACGGAGTAACCTCGACTAATTCTAGGCCAGTGGGCGCCAAAGACCTTCGGATTTAGTCGCTCAGGATCAGCGGGTGCCCCACTGGTACGACTGCTTGCGCAGCTTCAGGTACACGAGCGTCTCCGCAGTACGCACACCAGGCAAGGTGCGGATCCGGTTCGAGATCAAATCCAGCAACGCCTCGTCGTCGGCGCACACCGCCTCGCACAGCACGTCGAAGCGGCCGGCGCAGAGCACGACGTAGTCGATTTCCGCCATCTCCGCGAGCGCGTCCGCGACGGGCTCGAGCGGACCGTCCACGGTGATCGCCACCATGGCCTGACGCAAAAGCCCTACCTGCAAGGGATCCGACACCGCGACGATCTGGATCACCCCGGAATCGGACAGGCGCTGCACGCGCTGGCGCACCGCGGCCTCCGACAGGCCGACGGCCTTGCCGATCGTCGCGTAGGCGCGGCGGCCGTCCTCCTGGAGCTGGGCGATGATCTTCTTCGAGATGTCGTCGATCACCGGCGGCGCGGGCCGGGGGTGGTTCGGTTCCTGGCTGGTCACCCCCGGGATCATCCCCGACCCGCCCGAGGCCCGGCAAGCCAGCGCGTGTGCCGCTGAACGCGACCGTCCACAGTGCGACGGGCGACGGATTTAGTCGTCTTGGTGGCGTTGACAACACCGAATCAGTGCTGTTCCATCCGTCGAAACATTGCGCCGCCGACGGAGGGACATCGCCCCCATGCCCCCTGAACCGGCTCTCGCCGAGTCCACCACGACAGGCACCGCAGCACCCCGCGAGCTGACCCGCTCCATCGGCGTCACCGGCGGAACACTGCTGACACTGAGCTGCGTGACGCCCGCGTCCTCATTGTTCGTGCTCGTGCCGCCACTGTTCGCCGACCTCGGCACGGGCACCGCGCCGGCCATCGCGCTGGCCGTGCTGCTGTGCGTGGGCATCGCGTTCTGCTATTCGGAGCTCGGCACGCTCGTGCCCAGCGCGGGCGGCGAGTACGCCATCGTCACCACGGTGCTCAACCGCTTCTCCGGCTGGATCACGTTCGTGCTGTCGTTCATCGTGATCCTGGTCGTGCCGCCGATCATCGCGCTCGGCGTGGCCGACTACCTCGCGCCCATCGTGCACCTCGACCCCTCGCCGGCCGGCGCCGCGGTGATGCTGGCGTCGACCGTGATGGGGGTGCGCCATCGTGTTCTCCACGAGCTCGGTGACGACCAGGCAGGCGTCGTCGCCCAGGTGCGGTACCCGCCAGTCCGCGCACTTCTCCCTCACGAACCATCTCGCGTGCGCCGCCGCCCGCGGTGAGCGCACGATCTCCTGCTGCCCTCTGAGCCGGACGGGCCGGATGGCGAACCTGCGCTCCAACGCGTGGATCACCGGCGTGTTCCTCGCCATCGAGCTCATCGCCGTGGTGGTCGTGTCGGTGCTCGGGTTCGCGCACGCCGACCGCTCGCCCGCGGTGCTGGTGCGCCCGAGCCTCGACGGCGTGAGCGGCGTCGGGCTCGTCACGGTGATCGCCGGGCTCGCCATGGCTCTCTTTGTGGTGCAAGGGTTTTCGACGGCCGTATACCTGGCTGAGGAGATGCGCGAGCCACACCGGACCGTTTCGCGAACCGTGCTGTGGACGCTCGGCATCAGCGCGCTCGTCATCCTCGTCCCCGTCGTCGCCATCACGCTCGCCGACACCGGCTCCCTGGGCGAGGTCGATCTCACCGCCCTCGTCGTGAGCTGGAGCGGCTCGACACTCGGCACCGTCATCAGCCTGTGCATCGCCGCCGCGATCGTGAACGCGGTGATCGTGATGGTCATCCAGAACTCGCGCGTGCTCTACGCGTCGGGCCGCGACCGTGCCTGGCCGGACCCGGTGAACCGCGCCCTGAGCGTGGTCAGCTCCCGATTCGGCTCGCCGTGGGTCGCGACGCTGGTGGTGGGCCTGTCGGAGGCCGTGCTGTGTTTCGTCCCGGTCGAGACGCTGAGCGGCGTCACGGGTGTCGCCGTGGTGGCGCTCTACCTGGCCATCGCGATCACCGTGCTCGGCGCCCGCCGCGCTGCCCACCGCGGCCCGCACGTCTGGCGGATGCCGGGCTGGCCCGTGATCCCGGTGGTCGTGGTGCTGGCGCTGGGGTACGTGCTCGTCGAGCAGACCGCGCTGGACCTGGGCATCACGGCCGCGGTGCTCGTGGTGTCGGGCGGGTACTGGCTTGGCTACCTGCGCCGGCGATCCGACCGGTGGCTGGTGACCATTCCGGGCCACTGACCCGTCAGCTGATCGGGAAGTTGCGGTTGAAGACGCCGTCCGGGTCCCATTCCGCCTTGAGGGCGCGCAGTTTCGTGAGCACCGGCTCGGGGAACGCGTCGAGCAGGCGTTCGGGGCGGGTGTCCGTCTCGAAACTCAGGTACATGCCGTCCAAGTACGGGCGGAAGCCGTCCCAGCGGCGGTCCATCCTCTCGCGCAACGCGGGGGCGGTGGTGGCCAGCACGGAGAAGTTCTGCGTGCGGTGCGAGTAGGCCATGGCGTCGGCCGGCTGGTCGTTCACCGCGCCGCCGGCCGAGCGGAACTGGACCATGAGGATGTCGCCGGAAGCCACGAGGTCGGCGACGGCGTTCGCGACCGGCGGGGTCACGTGCGTGAGCAGGCCGCTGCGGGTGTCGGACAGGCCTTGGCCGTGGTGCGGACCGTGGTGGGCCACCATGATCGCCGAGTACGGCACGAGCTGCGCCTGCTGCGCGAGCACCGGGCCGACGTCGAGGAAACGACTGAAGACCTCCTGTGCGGCTTCGACGTCGTCGTTGGCGTAGATCAGGGTGATCTGCGCGGTGGGCGCGCTTCGGCGGCGCCCGGGCAGCAGAGCCAGGAAGCTGCTCAGCTCGCGCGGCGCGCTCTCGACGGTCGCGGCCCAGGCTTCCAGCAGGCCCGCAGTATCGGTGGCGTCCACGGTGAGGTTGGCGAACGCGACATTGTCCACTTCGTACGCTTCGAGCTCGAACGCCGTGACCACACCGAAGTTGCCGCCCGCTCCGCGGATGGCCCAGAACAGGTCCGGGTAGTGGGCGGCATCCACGCGCAGCACCCGTCCGTCGGCGACCACCAGCTCGGCCGCGACGACGTGGTCGATGGTGAGCCCGTACTTCCGGGCCAGGTACCCGAGACCGCCGGCGGTGGCGAGGCCGCCGACCCCGACGTCGCCGTAATCACCGGAGCTCATGGCGAGGCCTTCACGCGCCAGCACCTGCGCGACGTCACCCCACCGCGCACCCGGCTCGAGGCGCACCAAGCGTTTCGCGCGATCCAAGACCTCAACGGAGTTCATCCGGCCCAGGTCGAGCACAACCCCACGGTCGAGCGTCGATCGACCACTGATGCCGTGGCCACCGCTGCGCACGGCCAACGTCAGGTTCTGCTTACGCGCAAAAGCGAGTGTGTCCACCACGTCCTGTGTGGACCGAGCGCGGACCACCAGGCTCGGCGACCCCGTGCGCACGTACGTGTGCCGCACCTGCTCGTACGCGGAATCCCCCGGCTCCACAGCCTTGCCCGCCAACGACGACGGCAGCGCGTCGTAGTCCACCCCATGGTGCCGCTGAGCCAACGCAGCCGCCGAGCGCACCCCACTGCGTTCCTTCTCCACGGCCTCCCGCACTGCCGGCGCGACCTCCTCGCCGAGGATCCGCATCACGCGCGGATCGTCACCGCCGAAGAGGAAGCCGGTGATGCCGACGTCGAGGATCAGCGGCAGCAGCTCGTCGACCCACTGTTCGGGCGGCCCCTGCAGAAACCCTTGCCGCGTGGGCGAAAAGCCGACGTTCATCACGTTCAGCAGCCGCCGCACCGCCGCCGGGTCGCGCCCGGCTTCGGCGGCGGCGTGGTCGATGCGCTTGATCGCCTCGGTGAGGCCGGGGTTGCGGAGGTACTCGTAGGTGGGCAGCCAGCCGTCGGCCGCGCGGCCGGTGAGGGCGAGCATGCGCGGCTGGTACGCCCCGAGCCAGATGCCGATGTCGTGTGCCGGCCGCGGCCCGCGGTTGAGGCCCGGGACCTGGTAGTGCTTGCCGTCGTGGCGCAGCGGACCGGACGTGTCGGTGTCCCAGATGCCCCGCAGGATGTCGATGGCTTCGGTCAGCGCCTCGATCGACTCGCCCGTGGTGCGGCGCTCGCCGGTCATCCGGAACGCGGCGTCGGCGAACGCGCCGGCGCCCAGCCCCAGCTCGAAGCGCCCGCCGGACAACAGGTCCAACGACGCCGCGGCCTTCGCCAGCACCTGTGGCGGGCGCAGCGGCAGGTTGGTGACGTTCGCCGCGACCCGCAGCTTCGTCGTCCTCGCCGCGAGCCAGGTCAGGAGCGTCTGCGTGTCGAGGTAGCCGGCGTTGTACGGGTGGTCCTGCACGGTCACCAGGTCCAGCCCCGCGCGTTCGGTCTCGATCGCCAGGTCGACGACGTGCTCGGGGTGGTGCGCGTCGGGCGTCAGGAACGTCCCGAACAGCAGGTCGTGCATGGGTTGCCGCCTTCTCGTCTGTGCTGCAACTTATATAACTCACAACTCATCTGTTTGACAACCTATTCCGGGGCAAGCGTCAACCAGGTGACAAGGCGAGAAGGATCAGCGCAGGGCTTCGGAGACGGTGCGGCACGAGTCCGCGACCGGGTCTTGCTCGTGGATCAGGCACGCGGCCTGGTAGGTGAGGTTCTGGAACAGCGCGCGCTGCTCAGCGCTCAGCCCGCCCAGCACGGCTTCCTCCACGGCGGCGACGCGGCGCTCGGCGTCGGCCAGCGCTTCGCGGCCCTGGACCGTGGCGACGATGCGGCGGACCCGGCGGTCTTCCGGCGCGGGCTTGCGTTCGACGAGATCCGCGGCGACGAGCTCGTCGATGAGGTAGGTCATCACCGTGCGGTCGATGCCGAGGTGCGCGGCGAGCGCGGCCTGCGTCGGGATGTCGGCGTGGACGACGGCGCCGAGGACCTGGAAGCCGCGCGGACCTTGGGGCAGGCCTGCGAGGACGTGGTCGACCTCGCCGTTCCAGCGGCGCAGCACCGTGCCCAGTGCCCAGCCCAGGTTGCCGGCCGGCCGGTCTTCGGGCCCGTGTGTCGCCATGTTTCGAGATTACCTCCCGCGCTCACGCGGCGAGCTCGGCCGGCGTGCCGAGCGACGCGGCGACCCGGGCGATGAACTCGGAGTTGGACTTCGTGGTGCGGACCTGGTCGAGGAACTGTTCGGTCGCGCGCTTGGGGTCCTGGCCGGACAGGGCGCGGCGGACCTCGTTCATGACCTGGAGCTCCGCGGCCGGCACGAGCAGCTCGTCGCGGCGGGTGCCGGAGCCGAAGAGCTCCACGGCGGGGAACACGCGGTTGTCGGCCAGCAGGCGGTCGAGGCGCAGCTCGGAGTTGCCGGTGCTCTTGAGCTCCTCGAAGAACACCGTGTCGGCGAGCGAGCCGGTGCCGACGAGCGCCGTGGCGATGATCGTGAGCGAACCGCCGCCCTCGATGTTGCGCGCGGCGCCGAGGATCTTCTTCATCGGGTGCAGCGCACCGGCGTCCACACCGCCGGAGAGGACGCGGCCCGACGTGCGAGCGGCGAGGTTGTAGGCGCGGCCGAGGCGGGTGAGCGAATCGAGCAGCAGCACGACGTCGCGGCCGCTTTCCACGAGCCGCTTGGCGCGCTCGACGGCCAGTTCGGCCACGGCCACGTGCTCGGACGGCTTGCGGTCGAACGTCGACGCGACGACTTCACCGCGCACCGACCGCTGCATGTCGGTGACCTCCTCAGGCCGCTCGTCGGCGAGCAGCACCATGAGGTGCACGTCGGGGTGGTTCACGGCCACCGCTTGCGCGATCGCTTGCAGCACCGACGTTTTCCCGGTGCGGGGCGGCGCCACGATCAGCGCGCGCTGCCCCTTCCCGACGGGCGCGACGAGGTCGAGCACGCGGGTGGTGAGCTGGTGGCGAGTGGTTTCGAGGACGAGGCGCTGGTCGGGGTGCACCGGCGTGAGCCGTTCGAACTCCGGGCGGTTCTGCGCCGGAGGAGCACCGTTGACCGAGACGACCTGCTCGCCGTCGACGACGATCTCGTCGCCGCGCCGCAGGTCGTGCTTGCGGATCAGTCCAAAGGGGACGGACGGACCGCCCGGCGTGTAGCCGAGGGTGGCGGTCTTGCCGTGGATGTCGAGAATTCCTTGGTATGACATGGTTTTGACTCCTTGAGGATGAAAGGCGCGATCAGTGGGATCGCGAAACGAGCGAACGCCACATCGAGATCGACGGGGCTTTCGTGAAAGTGAGAACTCCCCCGGGCGGCCGGGCCGGCATCCATGGGGATCGAGGTGAGCATAGCGCAAGGGCGCCGAGGACCACAACCGGCTACAATCGCGGCGACGGAGAAAGGGGGCGTCACCATGCATACGCTGCTGCACCTTGCTTCACCACTGCAGCTGGCGTTCCCCGCCGTGCACGTCTTCGACCAAGCCGGCCCGGCCGCGATCCTCGCGTTCGCCTCCGTGGTGGCCGCGAGCCTGCTCGTGGTCCTGGTCGTCAGCAACGCCAACCGCGGTGAGCTGGCCGCGTGGACCGTACCGGTCCGCGCCCGCCGCACCGCTCTGAACCAGCGCGCGCGTCGCGCGGCTTTCCTGCGGCTGCGCGATCCCGGCGCCCCCGGCCGAAGCCGGCCCCGCGCACCCGGGTGGCACTCCCCGGCTGCGTAACGCCTTTCCAGGTCAGTCCGATCAGGACGGTCCGCAGCCGATTCCGCCTGCCCTGAAACGACTTTCCCCTGGAGTGCTGTCATGCCCGAAATCTTCGACGTGCCCGTCGCCGGCGCGTACCACCTTGTCGGTTGGCTCGCCTCGGCGACCGAACCGCTCACCGGCTCGTTCGCGGCCGCCGCCGCGATCGTGCTGTTCACCGTCGCCGTGCGGCTGCTGCTCGTGCCGTTCGCCCGAGCCGCGGCGCGCGGTCAGCAGGCCCGCACCGCGTTGGCCCCGGAAATCCGCAAGCTGCAGGAGAAGCACGGCAAGAACCGCGAACGGCTCGCGGCGGAGATGGCGAACCTCCAGCAGGAGTCGGGCACGTCGATGTTCGTCGGGTGCCTGCCGATGCTCGCGCAGCTGCCGTTCTTCTGGGTGATGTACCACCTCTTCAGCACGGCCGTGATCTCCGGCGCGCCCAATGCCCTGCTCGGCAGCACGTTGTTCGGCATCACCCTCGGCGCCCACGGACTGGCGGCGGCACCGGTCGTGTTCGTGGTGGCCGGCCTGCTCGCCGTGGTGTCGTGGTTCTCGATCCGGTGGCAGGACCGCCGGCGCGACTCACCGCTCCCGGCGCTCGGTTCCTGCGCCTCCTGCCCTATGGAACAGTCGCGGTAACCGCTTTTGTTCCCTTGGCCGCTTCGCTGTATCTGCTGACGACCACGACGTGGACGGTCGTGGAGCGGGCGATGCTGTATCGGATGAGCTGAACTCACGACACCGAGGTCCCCTGGCGCAGGGTCGTTCCAGGGAACCTCGGGTTCGTGGCAGGAGCAAGGTGACTTTCACACCACGGTTCGGCGGCACCCCCCGAAGCGTGGCGTGAGACTCGAGGGCCTCAGCCCAGCCGCAGGCCCGGCGGCAGTCGCAGCTCCGTCACCGTCCCATCGGCGGCCACACTGACGTCCAGCGTGCCCCCGGCCAGCGGCAGGTCCGTCACGCGCAGGGCACCCACCGGGCTCGGCCGCGGCGGGTCGAGGGTGACCACGCCGGCGGGCACGTCGACGCGCAGGCCCAGGAACGTGACGAGCAACGTCACCGCGGACGCCGCCGCCCAGGCCTGAGGACGGCACGACGCGGGGTACGGCAGCGGTGACGACACGTCGGCCGAGCCGTAGCCCGAAAACAGCTCCGGCAGGCGGTTGTCGAACCCGCCGGCCGCACGCACGAGTTGCAGGCCGAGCGCAGCGGCGCGCGACGACTGGCCCGCCGCGTGCAGGCCGCGGACGACCACGGCCGTGTCGTGGGGCCAGACGGAGCCGCAGTGGTAGCTCAGCGGCGAGAAGCCGCCCGCGGTCGAGGACATCGTGCGCAGGCCGAAGCCGGCGGCCATCGACGGGTGGAGCAGCAACTCGCCGACCGAAGCACTCTCGGCCGGGTCCAGGATGCCCGTACCCAGCAGGTGCCCGATGTTGCTCGTCAACGAATCCACCGGTTGCTTCGCGCCGTCCAGGGCCAGCGCCGGGAAATGACCGTCTGCAGTGGACACCCAGAAGTGCGAGCGGAAGCGCGCGCGCAGGGCCGCGGCCCACGAAAGCAGCCCGTCGGCCGGTTCGCCGAGCGCCGCGAGCAGCTCGGCGGCGTGGACGGCTGCCTCGTACTGGTAGCCCTGCACCTCGGACAGCGCGACGGGCGGCTTGGCGATCGTGCCGTCGGCGAAGCGCACGGCGTCGCCCGAGTCCTTCCAGCCCTGGTTGGCCAGGCCGCGGCCGCTTTCGTCGAGGTACTCCGCGAAGCCGTCGCCGTCGGTGTCGGACAGGCCGGTGATCCAGAACAACGCGGCGCGCAGGTTCGGCAGCAGCGCGCGGACCTCGGCCTCGGGCAGGCCCCAGCGCCAGGCGTCGTACAGCAGGCCGACCCACAGGGCGGTCGCGTCGACGGTGCCGTAGTAGCGCGCCGGCAGTGACATGCCGTGGACCTCGAAGCCGGCGCGACGGCGTTCGTGCAGGATCTTGCCGGGCGCCTCGCCGGTCGCCGGGTCGTGGCGCTCGCCCTGGGCCCGGGCGAGCGTGCGCAGCGTGCCGCCCGCCAGCGAAAGCGAGAGCGGCAACGCCAGGCGCGCGGCCCACAGGCTGTCGCGGCCGAAGAGCGTGAAGAACCAGGGTGCACCGGCGCCCGCGAACACGTCACGCGGGTGCTCGCGTTCGGCCAGCAGCAACGCATCCAGGTCGTCGAGCGAACGGTTGAGCAACGCGGTGAACCGCCGGTCGTCGGCCTCCACCACGGGCACCGGCAGCCGCGCGGCGGAGCCCGGCACGAAGGGTGCTTCCGGGTCCGTGGCGGTCAGCGTCCAGTGCAGCTCCACGCGGTCCTCGACGCGCACGCGCCACTTCACCAGCACGCGAGCACCGTCCACAGTGGTCCCGCCGTCGGTGGCGACCACCGCCTTGACCAAGTCCTGCTCCCACCGCACGCCACCGTCGACGCGCACCGGCTCCAGCGGGACCGTCGAGCCGCCGGACTTGATCACCTCGATCGACGCGAAGTCCGCCGCCAGCGCGAGCTCGACCACGCACTCCACGGCCTCAGATGCCGAGGACACCAGCTCCAGCTCCTCCGTCACCCCGCTCGCCGTGACGCGGCGGTGGCGGCGCAGCCACACCGTCGGGTCCGGGCCGGGATTGCCGAGGTGGCGCACCAGCCCGGTGAAGGTGCCGCGGTCCGCCGCCGGCTCCTCGAAGCCGATCGGTTCGGGCTCGTGACCGTCGACGGTCACCACCGCTTCGCTCACCAACCGCAGGTCACCGTGCAGCAGACCCTGCGTGCCGTTGCCGCGGATCTGCCCGTCGCGACCGGAGAGGACGACGGTCGGCGCGCGCAGGGCGATCGCGAGGTCATGGAGCAGCGGCTGCATGGAAACGTCCTCCGGTGGGGTCGGGTGCCCTCGATTTGATCGATCAAACCAGGTTCGTGTCAAGTTCAATTGAAGTCTTGACAGGTCAGCGGCCACCGTTCAGAGTAGCCGCCAGATTGAACGTTCAAATCGGTACCTCGATCGAGGTACGACACCAGGTCACCAGGAGGCGAGCATGGCGCAGCGGGCCACGCTGAACTCGGTCGCGGAAGCCGCCTCCGTCTCGCGCCAGACCGTGTCGAACGTGATCAACTCGCCCGAGCTCGTGAGCCCGGAGACCCGCGAACGCGTACTCGAGGCCATCGACCGCCTCGGCTACCGCCCGTCCACTGCGGCCCGCCAGCTGCGCACCGCGCGCTCGCAGATCATCGGGATGCGCATCGCGCCGGTCGGCAACGGCGTGAGCGGCGTGGTCCTCGACCAGTTCCTGCACTCCCTCACGGCCACGGCCGAGGAGTACGACCACCGGATCATGCTCTTCACCGCCGCCGACGACGAAGCCGAGACGCGCGCGTACGCCGATCTCATCGCGTCGGTCGGCGTCGACGGCTTCGTGCTCACCCATACCCACCACGACGACCTGCGCACGCGCTGGCTCAAGGAGCGCGAGCTGCCGTTCGTCACCTTCGGGCGGCCGTGGGGCGACGAGCGGGCGCACGGCTGGGTCGACGTCGACGGTGCCCGCGGCACCCGCCTGGCCACCGAGCACCTCGTGCGCCAGGGCCACCGCCGCATCGCGTTCGTCGGCTGGCCCGCGGGCTCCGAGACCGGTGACGACCGGCGCGCCGGCTGGGAGGCGGGGCTCGCCGCCGCCGGACTGGCGGACCGGCCGCAGATCCCCGTGTTCGACGGCGTGGAGGGCGGGCGCTCGGCCGCCGCCCGGCTGCTCGACGAGCCCGCCGCGCCCACCGCGTTCGTGTGCGCCAGCGACTCCCTCGCGCTCGGCGTGGTCGGCGAGCTGCGCGACCGCGGCCTGCGCCCCGGCGCCGACGCGTCCGTGATCGGTTTCGACGACACCCCGACCGCCGCCGTGCTCGGCCTGAGCTCCGTGGCGCAGCCCATCGCCGAAGTCGCCGCCGAATGCGTGCGCCAGCTGCGCGCGACCCTGCGCGGCACCGCCGGCCCCGAACCCGCTTCGACCCTGCTCGCCCCCCGGCTCGTGCTGCGCACGACCTGACATCCCCACCTGCACGATCAAGGAGGATCGATGCGTCACCCCCGTTCCCTCCCGCGCACGACTGTCGCCGCTGCCGGCCTGTTGCTCACGCTCACCGCGTGTGGCGGCGGCTTCGACGACTCGACGGCGCCCGCCACCCAGCAGTCCGGCCCGGCGTCACTCAAGCTGATGATCGCCTCCAGCGGCGGCGCCGAGCTCACCGCGGTTCAGGACGCCACCGCGAAGTGGGCGGCGGGCTCCGGCGGCTCGAAGGTGCAGGTGATCGCCGCCAACGACCTGCCGCAGCAGCTGAGCCAGGGCTTCGCCGCGGGCAGCCCGCCCGACGTGTTCGCCGTGGACGCCACCAAGTTCCAGAGCTACGCCGACGAGATGCTGCCCTACGGCGATTCGGTGTCCTACAAGGACGATCTCTACCCGACGCTGCGCACCACGTTCACCAAGGACGGCAAGCTCTACTGCGTCCCCAAGGACTTCTCCACGCTGGCGCTGGCGATCAACACCGACCAGTGGACCGCCGCGGGCCTGACCGACAATGACATCCCGAAGAACTGGGACCAGCTCAAAGCCGCCGCGCAGAAGCTGACCACCGGCGGGCACACCGGGCTCGTGTTCAACGACACCCGCGACCGCGTCGGCGCGTTCCTGGTCCAGGCCGGCGGCTGGCCGCTCGACGCGGACCAGAAGAAGGCCACGGCCGACACCCCGCAGAACCTGCAGGGGCTCACCTTTGTGCGCGACCTGCTGGCCTCCGGCGTCGCCAAGTACCCGAAGCAGATCGGCGCGGGCGACTCGGGTGAGGCGTTCGGCCAGGGCAAGGCCGCGATGAGCGTCGACGGCAACTGGATGGTCGGCGGGATGACCAAGGACTACCCCAACGTGAAGTACCGCGTGGTGCCGCTGCCGGCCGGCCCTGCGGGCGCGGGCACGCTCTCGTTCACGCAGTGCTGGGGCATCGCCGCGAAGAGCAAGTTCCAGGACCAGGCCAAGCAGCTCGTGGACGCGCTGATGCAGCCGCAGCAGGAGCTGGCGTTCGCGAAGACGTTCGGCGTGATGCCCTCGCGGCAGTCGGCGCGGACGCAGTACCAGCAGGAATTCCCGCAGCAGGCGGCGTTCCTCGCCGGGGCCGACTCGGCACACGGCCCGGTGACGCTCACCAAGATGGACCCGGTGCTCACCGACTTCGACGCCCAGATCCAGCAGCTGCCCGGCGCGGACCCGAAGCAGATCCTGCAGCAGCTGCAGACCAACACCACCGCCGCGCTCGGTCAGTGAGCTGGGCATGACGACCCTGCTCACCACCACGAGCACCCCCGCCGCGCCACCATCCCCGGCGCGGCGGGGGAAGGGCCCGAGCCGACGTGAAGGCCGCGTGGGCTGGCTCTTCCTCGCGCCGACGCTGGTGGTGCTCGCTCTGTTCTTCGTGCTGCCCATCGGGATGGCGCTGTGGGTGAGCGTGAGCGACTGGACCGGCAACGGCAGTCCGTTCTCCTCGCGCGTGCACTTCGTCGGCGGCGACAACTACGCAGCGCTGCTCACCGAACCCGGCCTCACGCAACGCAACTTCGCCACGAGCATCCGCAACAACGGCTACTTCGTGCTGTTCGTGGTGCCGCTGCAGACGGCGCTCGCGCTGTTCCTCGCGATGGTGCTGAACCAGCGCCGGCTCAGGGGCAAGCAGTTCTTCCGCACGGCGTTCTACTTCCCCACCGTGACCAGCTCCGTCGCGATCTCCGTGGTGTTCCTGTTCCTCTTCTCCAGCACCGGCACGGTGAACGCCGCGCTGAAGCTGTTCGGAGTGGACGGTCCCAGCTGGTTCGCCGACCCCCGCGGCGTCTTCCAGATCGTCCTCAACGGACTCGGGGTGCCGAAGAACCCGGCCGCGCTGACGTCGCACGGTTTCCTCGGACTGACCTGGTGGGACTGGCTCTCGGGCCCGAGCGTGGCGATGTGCTCGATCATCGTGCTCGTGGTGTGGACGACCACCGGCGGCTTCATGCTGATGTTCTACGCGGCGCTGCAGAACCTGCCGCCGGGCATCGACGAGGCCGCGTTGATCGACGGCGCCAACGGGTGGCAGCGCTTCTGGCGCGTGACTCTGCCGCAACTGCGCCCGACGTTGTTCCTCGTGCTCACCCTCGGGCTGATCGGCACGTGGCAAGTCTTCGACCAGATCTACGTGCTCAGCCGCGGCGCCCCCGCCAACACCACGCTCACCCCCGCGTACCTGTCCTACTCGACGTCGTTCATCGGGAAGGAATGGGGCCAGGGCTCGGCGATCGCGTTCCTGTTGTTCTTGGTGATCGTGGTGCTCACGCTCGTGCAGCGCTGGCTGTTGAAGGAGAAGGACGGAAAACGGAGGAGCCGGCGGTGAAGCGACGCGGATACCTTCGGTGGGTCGGTCTCGGCGTGCTGCTGCTGGTCGCCGTGGCCTACATCTACCCGTTCCTGATCCAGCTGGCCACGGCGTTCAAGACCGACGCCGACGCCACGGCCCACCCGCTCACCCCCTGGCCGCACGAGTGGTCCGTGGCCGTGTTCTCCACGCTCGCCCAGCAGGACTTCCCGCGCTGGGCGCTGAACTCGATCTTCATCTCGGTCACGATCACCGTCGGCCGGGTGGTGTTCAACTCGATGGCCGGTTACGCGCTGGCGCGGCTGCGGTTCCGCGGCCGGAGCGCGGTGTTCGGCGCGATCGTGGCCGTGCTCGCCGTGCCGAGCGTGGTCCTGCTCATCCCGAAGTTCCTGGTGCTCAACCAGTTCGGCATGTACGACACCTACGCGGCGATGATCATCCCGCTGCTGGCCGACGCGTCGGGCGTGTTCATCATGAAGCAGTTCTTCGAGAGCGTGCCGCTGAGCGTGGAAGAGGCGGCTCGCATCGACGGCGCCGGACCGCTGCGCACGTTCTGGTCCGTGGTGCTGCCGATGTCGAAGCCGGCACTCATCACCATGACGATCCTGGCGTTCCAGGGGTCCTGGAACGAGCTGCCGCACTACATCGTGTCGCGGCAGGACCCGGCGCTGAACACGCTCACCACCGGCGTCGCCTCGCTCGTGTCCGGCGAGCTCGGGCAGGGCAACCAGTTCCCGCTCAAGCTCGCCGCCGCGCTGCTGATGACGGTGCCGGTGGCGATCGTGTACTTCGTCTTCTCGAAGCGCTTCACGCGAGGCACGTACGAGGGTGTCGACAAATAGCCGGCGCCTGGTGATCAGGGCATCGTCCACGGCTGCTGCGGCAGCACGTGACCGGTTTCCAGCAGCGACTTGAGGTTCGCCAGCACGGCGGGCCAGCCGCGGCCGACGTCGCGCTTCGCCTGCTCGTCGGGCAGCTCCTCGTGGGTCACGGTGAGCCGCACGATCGCGTCGTACTGCTCGATGTCGAACGTCGCCCGGGACGGCGGGACCTCCGGGTTGCCGACGTCGTACCAGCTGGTGACGAGCCGCTTCGGCGGCACGGCCTCCAGCACATCGCCGTAGACGTCGGCGATGCCGGAGCCGTCGAGGCGCACGTGCTCCCAGCGTGAGCCGACCTGCCAGTCGGATTCGTTGCGGTGGCCCCAGAACTGGCCGGTCAGCTCGGCGCTGGTGAGCGCCTGCCACACCTTCTCCGGTGTGCTCTCGATGTAGGTGACGTAAACGTAACTCGGCTTGTCGGTCATGGCTTCCTCTGCTCGGCGTTTGACGGCGCTCAGCGCGCGCAGCCGGGGGCGCTCGAACTTGTCCACCCAGCGTTCCTGCATCTCGTGCAACGGGACCGGATTGAGGTAGTGCAGCTTCTCCCGCCCGCGGCGCACCGTGCTGACCAGGTTCGCCGCCTCGAGGACGGACAGGTGCTGCGTGACCGTCTGGCGCGTCATGTCCAGCCGGGCGCACAGCTCGTTGAGCGTCTGTCCGTTGTCCTCGTGCAGCTGGTCGAGCAGGTAACGCCTTGTCGGGTCGGCCAGCGCCTTGAACACCGCGTTCAAATCCGGTTGCACACTCACAGTAAGGCAGTCAAACGACTGCATGTCAAGCCCTCGGGCATACTGGCCTGGTGAAGAGCGTGGTCAAGGCCTGGACAGTGGCAGCGACCGGCAGCGGGCTGCCGTCGACCCTGCACGCAGTGATCACGCGTGGTGATCCGCTGGCGGCGACGCGCGCGGCAGGCACGCTGGCGCCCGGCGGCAAGGTCGGACTGGTCCGCGGCGCCCTCGTCCACGGGCTCGTGTCCGCAGGCTGGACGGCCGCGCTCGCCTACGTGGACCGCCGCCGGCCGCTCTCGGTCGCCGACGGGGTGGCCGCGGGAGCGGCCATCGCGGTGCTGGACCTGGAGATCGTCGGGCGGCACAACGCGGCGATCCGGGCGTTGCCGCGCGGGGCGCAGTGGCTTGACCACCTGGCCTTCGGCGCGTTGACGGCCGTGGCGCTCAGAGCAGCTCGGGCAACAGCTTCGGGCCCGCCATCTCCGCGTCGAAGGGGAACATCGGCCGCTCGATCCCGGCGTGCCCGAGGCGCAGCAGGTCTTGGTCGACGCCCCCGGGCGTGAGGGCGAGCAGCCAGTCGGCGGCCATGTCGTACAGCTCCGGTTCCAGGTAACCGATTTTCACGATCACCACGTCGGCTTCACGCGGGCGCAGGCCGAGGGCGAGGAAGTCGGACTCCAGGTGGTACGGCTTGCGCAGTGCGGTGACGATCACGCGCAGGCCGCCGACGGCGAACACCGCGGCCGTGCCCGCGACCGGGTCTTCGGTGTCGATCGCCTCGACGCGCGCGGTCACCGGCACCGGGCCGTGCGGGCCGGAATCGACCTTTCCGCCCAGTTCCACGGAAACCGTGGCACCCACGCCGGCCGATACCGCCGCCGCGACGGCTTCCGGGTCCACGATCGCGGCGTACAGCGCGGTCAGCTCGGAGTCCACAATGGCCGGAGTGCGCAGGAGGACGTCGAGGCTCCAGGAGGTGTCGCCGGCGCCACCGGCGGTCGGGTTGTCGCCGGAGTCGCTGACGAAGAACGGCCGCGCGGTCGACGCGACGGCTTGCTCCAGACATTCGGCCAGGGTCCCTGTCGGGGCGACGAAGGCGAAGTCGCGGCGGGCGTCCCAATAGGACTTGGCAAGCCGTTCGGCCTGCTGCAGGAGCACGTCTTCATCGTCGCCGGACACGACCACGGCCGCTTGGCAGCGTGGTTCGTCGGCCCAGGCGTAGCCGACCCAGATGGCGGCGTCGAGCACCCCGTCGAGCGCTTCGACCTCGTCGACCGCCGCGTAGACGCTCTTCGCGGGTTCGAGGCGGGTACTGGTCTTCTCGCCGGGCAGCAGCACCGGCACCTGCACCCACGCCTTCTTCGGCTTGCCCCCGTGCCGCAGGCGAGCGGCGAGGTTGCGGGCCGCGCGCTCGCGCGTGTCCCACGCGTCGATGTGCGGCGCCTTGCGATAGCAGGTGATCAGGTCCAGCGCCGCGGCCAGTTCACGCGAAACGTTGCCGTGCAGGTCCATCGACGCCGAGATGAGCACTGAAGGCCCGAGGATCGAGCGGATCTCCTCGGCCAGCGCGGCTTCGACGTCCGTCCGGCCGACCACACTCATCGCGCCGTGGATGTCGAAGAACAGCCCGTCGAGCTGCTCCGCCGCGCGCACCCGCTCCAGGATCTCCCCCGACAGCTCCGCGTACGCCTCCTCCGTCACCGCGCCACCGGGCAGCGAACGGGCGTGCACGAGTGGCACCCATTCGACGTCGTCCGTCCATGAAGGACGGTCATCGCGCAGGAACGGGTAGCGGGCCAGCAGTTCGTCGCCCCGGGTCACGTGGAAGTCGGCCACGGTCGAGCGGTGCGGGGAGAACGTACTCGACTCGATGGCGATCCCCGTGATCCCGATCCGCACCTTCGTCATCGTCTGCTCCGTATCGCTTCGTCGAAGACCTCGTCCAGCACCAGCGCGCCCGCGCCGTAGAGCCCGGCGTCCGGGCCGAAGCGCACCCGATCGATGCGCAGTTCCCTGGTGGCCAGGGGAAGACAGCGTTCGTAGAGCGCGCCGCGCACGGCGGCCACGAACGCCTCCGAACCCGACAGTGCGCCGCCGAGCAGCACTTCGTCGGGGTTGCCGAAGTTCACCACCGTGGCCAGCACCTCGCCGAGCTGCAGGCCCGCGCGCCGCACGGCCGTGGTCGCGTCGGGGTGCCCGTCCTCCGCCGTCGCCATCACCTGCGCGGTGCTGTTCACGTCGACCCCCTGCTCGCGCAGCTGCGCGACGAGGGCCGCACCGCTGGCCACCGTCTCCAGGCAGCCACGGTTTCCGCAGGTGCACGGACGATCTCCGGCCGCGGGCACGCGCACGTGGCTGATGTCGCCCGCGACGCCGGCACGGCCACGGTAGAGCCGGCCGGTGACGACGAGGCCCGAGCCGATGCCCGTGCCCGCCTTCACCACGAGCAGCGTGCGCCCGGGCGCCCCGGCGACGGATTCGCCCAGCGCCTGCAGGTTCGCGTCGTTGTCCACCGCCACGGGCAGGTCGAAGTGCTCGCACAATGCGTCGCGCACCGCGAACCCGCGCCAGCCCGGCATGCGCGAGGGCAGCGTGATCGTGCCCGCGCCGACGTCGACCGGTCCGGGGAACGCGACGCCGATGCCGAGTTGCCGGCCCGGGCACCGCGCCTCGGCCGCGACTTCCCGCACGGTGTCGGCGAAAGCCGCGACGACCTGCATCGGTTCGCGGTTGATGTCCAGCGGCCGCTCGGCCACGTGCAGCAGGTTGCCCGCGATGTCGAGCGCGCCGATGCGCACGTGCCGCGAACCGACGTCGGCGGCCCAGACGTGGCCGAACCCCGCGTTGACGGACAACAGCTTCGGCCGCCGCCCGCCCGCCGAGCTGCCCTCGCCGGACTCGACGAGAACCCCGGCGGAGATCAGCGCCTGCGTCCGGACGGACACCGTCGACTGCGGCAGACCGAGCACGCGCGCGAGGTCCATTCGCGAGACGGCGTGCTCGTGGGCGACGAGCCAGAGCAGCCGCAGCAGACCGGCGGGATCCTGGGCCACGGCCGTCACCTACTTACTTCATGTCTGATGTAACTGTCCGGAAACTTGCCCCCGAAATCACCTCTTGGCAATTTCCAACGCGCATGCGACATTACACGGCAACCAAGAACACGCCCAGTCCCTCGACATCGACTTACACCAAGGATGTTGGAAGTGATGCGGATGGCTCGACACCGGTGGCGCGCCGCGCTCGGGGTCACGCTCGCCGCCGCGCTGGCGCTCTCCGGCTGCGCGACGAGCCGCGAGCAACACGGCGGTGGCGCGGGCAAGCCGGTGACCGGCGGCAGCGCGCGGTTCGCGCTGCCCCCGTCGGCGACCCCGAACTGGATTTTGCCGATCTCGATCCCCGGCTACGGCGCGAGCTACAACGGCGTCGTCCGCAACGAGTTGTACGTGCCGCTGTACAACTACGACGGCAGCTCGGGCTCGGTCACGCTCGACGATCCCTCCAGCGCCGCGAACCCGCCGGGCTACTCGGCCGACGGCTTGACCGTGACGATCACGCTCAAGCCGCTGACCTGGTCCGACGGCACGCCGCTGACCAGCCGCGACGTCGAGTTCTGGCTCAACCTGGTGCGCGCGGGCAAGGACAATTGGGGCAAGTACTCCGAAGGCCTGATGCCCGACAACATCAAGGCCTTCCACGCGGTGGACGACCACACGTTCACGCTCACCCTCGACAAGCCCTACAACGCCGACTGGTTCACGGCCAACCAGCTCAGCCTGGTGGTGCCGATGCCACAGAAGGCGTGGGACCGCACGAGCGCGGGCGGCCCGGTCGGCGACTTCGACCGCGACCCGGCCGGCGCCAAGCAGGTGTTCGACTTCCTGGTGGGGCAGGCGAAGCAGCTCGGCACGTACTCGGCGAATCCACTGTGGAAGGTCGTGAACGGGCCGTTCACGCTCGGTGGGTTCACCGCGGCGGGCCAGGTGACGCTGAACAAGAACCCGAAGTACACCGGGCCGGACGCGGCGAAGCTCGACACCGTGCAGTTCCTGACGTTCACGAGCTCCTCGGCCGAGTACAACGTGCTGCGCGCCGGTGGCGTCGATTACGGCTACGTGCCGACGACGAACCTCGGCCAAAGCCCGAAACTCGAGGCGCAGGGTTACCGGATCGAACCGTGGAACGGCTGGTCGATCACGTACTCGCCGTTCAACTTCAACAACCCGCAGCTGGGCGCCGCGTTCAAGCAGCTGTACGTGCGCCAGGCCCTGCAGCACGCCGTGGACCAGGACAGCATCACGTCGGTGATCTGGCGCGGCACGGCCCGCGTGGACTACGGCCCCGTGCCGCAGGACAACGACGTGAAGTACCTGTCGGCGCGGCAGAAGACCAACCCGTACCCGTTCGACCTCGACGCGGCACGCGAGCTGCTCACCCGCCACGGCTGGAAACCCGGCTCCGACGGCATCCTCGAGTGCGCGGCGCCCGGCAACGGACCCGCGCAGTGCGGCGAAGGTGTCAACGCCGGCACACGGCTGTCGCTCACGATGCTGACCGAGTCGGGCTCCGACGAGACCGACGGGACGATGCAGGAGCTGCGCTCGGAGCTGTCGAAGATCGGCGTGGAGCTGAAGATCAACGCGCAGCCGCTGAACACCGTGCTGGCCAACGGCACGGCGTGCAAGCCGGAAGAGCCGTCGTGCTCGTGGCAGCTGTCGTACTTCGGCACGCAGGGCAGCTGGTACTTCCCCGCCAACCCCAGCGGCGAGGACCTGTTCGCCACCGACGCGGGCACGAACTTCGGCAGCTACGCCGACAAGCACGCCGACGAGCTGATCACCGCGACCAACCTGGCCACGGGCGATCAGCCGATGCTCGACTACAGCGCCTACCTGGCCGAGCAGCTGCCCGTGCTCTGGCTGCCCAACCCGCCGTACCAGGTGTCGGCGATCGACACCGCGCTGCGCGGGGTGAACCAGGATCCGCTGGCCGGGCTGCAGCCGCAGCGCTGGTACTGGACGAGGTGAGGACATGACCCGCTACCTCCTCAAGCGGCTCGTGCTGGCCGTGGTCGTGGTGCTGCTGGTCACCGTGGTCACGTTCGTGCTGCTGCATCTGCTGCCCGGTGGTCCGGCGCGTGGTGTGCTCGGCGTGAAGGCCACGCAGGAGCAGATCGACGCGTTCAACAAGGCCCAGGGCTTCGACCAGCCGCTTCCCGTGCAGTACTGGGAGTACCTGGTGCGCCTGCTGCACGGCGACCTCGGCGACTCGTACACGCAGAACTCCCCCGTCTCGACGCTGCTGGAACAGCGCGTGCCGAAAACGCTGCTGCTCACCGCGATCTCGACGCTGCTCGCGATCGTGGTGGCGCTGCCGGTGGGCGTGTGGCAGGCGGTGCGGCGCGGCAAGGCCGCGGACCACGTGACCACCGGCGTGACGTTCCTGCTCTACGCGACACCGGTGTTCTTCCTCTCGCTGGTGCTGATCATCGTGTTCGCGCAGGTGCTCCCGTTGTTCCCGGCGCAGGCCGCGCAGGGCGAGACGATCGGTGAGCTGCTCTCGCAACCCGGCTCGCTGGTGCTGCCGGTGGTGGCGGGCATGGGGGCGGCGCTGGCCGCGTTCAGCCGGTACATGCGAGCGTCCACTCTGGACAACCTCGCCGAGGACTACGTGCGCACCGCCCGCGCGAAGGGCACGCCGGAGCGCACGATCATCTGGCGGCACGTGTGGCCGAACTCGCTGACGTCCGTGGTCTCGATGCTCGGCTACTACGTGCCGGTGGTGTTCAGCGGTTCGCTGGTGGTGGAGTCGATGTTCAACTATCCCGGCGTCGGCCTGCTGTTCTGGACGGCCGCGCGCAACGCCGACTTCCCCGTACTGCTCGGGGTGGTGCTGGTGATCGCCGTGGCGACCGTGATCGGCTCGCTGCTCGCGGACGTCGTGCAGCTCGTGATCGATCCGCGCGTGCGGGTGAAGGGGGTGCGGTCTTGACCGTCCTTTCGCGAGTGTTCGCGCGGCGCACGGCGCTCGTCGGCGCGATCCTGCTGCTGGCGGTGATCCTGTTCTGCTTCTTCGGGCCGCTGCTCTACGGCACGGACCAGTCGCACACCGATCTCGCGGCCGCGCGGCTCGGGCCCGGCAGCGGCCATCCGCTGGGCACCGACGACCTCGGCTACGACGTGCTCGGCCGGCTGATGGTGGCCGGGCGGACGTCGCTGATCATCGGCGTGCTGGCCGGGCTCATCGCGACCGCGATCGGCGCGGTGTGGGGCGCGCTCGCCGGCTACACCGGCGGCTGGCTCGACACGGTGCTGATGCGCGTGGTCGACACCGGCGTCGCGATTCCCGCGCTGTTCCTGCTGCTGGTGGCGGCCACGCTGGTCACCCCGAGCGTCGGGGTGCTGGCGCTGATCATCGGCTGTGTGTCGTGGCTGGTGCCGGCGCGGCTGATGCGCGCGGAGACGGTGAGCCTGCGCGAACGCGACTACATCCGCGCGATCACGGTCCTCGGCGCGAGCCGCACGCGCGTGGTGTTCCGGCACGTGATCCCCAACGCCATCGGCACGGTGGTGGTGAACGCGACGTTCCAGATCGCGGATGCCATCCTGCTGGTGGCGTACGTGAGCTTCCTCGGCCTCGGCGTGCCGGCGCCGGACACCGACTGGGGCGCGATGCTGTCGAAGGGCATCACCTACACGTTCGACGGCGCGTGGTGGCTGATCCTGCCGCCGGGCATCGCGATCGTGCTCGTGGTGTGCGCGATCAACTTCCTGGGCGACGGACTGCGCGACGCGTTCGCGGTGAAGGGACGGCGATGAGCGAGCCGGTGCTCGACATCCGTGGCCTGCGGGTGTCCTACGGGGACGGTGACCCGGCCGTCGACGGGCTGTCGCTGACGGTCGAGCCGGGTGAGATCGTGGCGGTGGTCGGCGAATCCGGCTCGGGCAAGAGCACGGCCGCGCTCGCGGTGCTGGGACTGCTGCCCGAGTCGGCCTCGGTGTCCGGGGCGATCGAGCTGGCCGGGCACAACGTGCTGGAGCTGCGGGGCGAGGAGCTGCGGAAGCTGCGCGGGCAGGGCGCGGGCATAGTGTTCCAGGAGCCGATGACGGCGCTGAACCCCTTGCTGCGCATCGGTTTTCAGCTCGCGGAGGCGATCCGCAACCACGATCCCCGGAAGCGGCGGCACAAGCACTATCACCCGCGGTGTGTGGAGCTGCTGGAACGCGTCGGGGTACCAGAGCCCGAGGCGCGGCTGAAGCAGTACCCGCACGAGCTTTCGGGTGGGTTGCGCCAGCGCGTGATGATCGCGATCGCGCTGGCCGCACGGCCCAAGCTGATCATCGCGGACGAGCCGACCACCGCGTTGGACGTCACCGTTCAGCAGCAGATCCTGGACTTGCTCAGGGACATCCGTTCGACGGAAGGTACGGCGACGCTGCTGATCACGCACAACATGGGCGTGGTGGCGGACGTCGCCGACCGCGTGCTCGTGCTGCGGTCGGGACGGCTGGTGGAAGAGGCTCCGACTGCCGAGCTGTTCTCCTCGCCGCAGGCCGCGTACACGCGTGAGCTGCTGGCTGCCGTGCCACGGTTGGGCACGGGCGAGCATGCCGAAGCCGCTGCGGCGCCGGAGAAGCCGGTGCTGGCATTGACGGACATCGTGGTGGAGTACGGCGGGAAGCGGGCCGTGGACTCGGTGTCGCTGAACGTCAGGCCGGGCGAGATCGTGGGGCTGGTCGGGGAGTCGGGCTCGGGCAAGACGACGCTGGGTAACTGCGCGCTGGGCCTGGTCACGCCGAAGTCGGGCCGGGTCGAGGTGCTCGGCGGGCCGCTGCCACGCGGTACCGGACGCTCGGCGCGGGCGGTGCGGCGACAGATCGGGGCGGTGTTCCAGGACCCGGCGTCTTCGCTGGACCCGCGGATGACGGTGGCCCAGACCGTGGCCGAGCCGCTGGTCATGCACACCTCGGCCGGCCGGTCCGAGCGGCGACGGCGCGTGCGCGAGCTGCTCGACGCCGTGGAGCTGCCGGAGTCGCTGATGGAGCGCTACGGCCACGAGCTGTCCGGCGGGCAGCGGCAGCGCGTCAGCCTCGCGCGGGCGCTCGTGCTGGGGCCGAAGCTGCTGATCGCGGACGAGCCGACGAGCGCGCTCGATGTGTCCGTGCAGGCCGTGGTGCTGGACGTGTTCAAGCGGCTGCACGAGGAGTTCGGGTTCGGCTGTCTGTTCGTGAGCCACGACCTCGCCGTGGTCGACAGCCTGTGCGACCGCGTCGGCGTGCTGCGCGGGGGCCGGCTGGTGGAGCAGGGGCCGGCCGCGCGGGTGCTGCGCGAGCCGTCGCACGCGTACACGCAGGCGTTGCTGCTGTCCTCGCCCGTGCCGGACCCCGCGGTGCAGCGGAGCCGTCGGGACGCGCTGGCGGACGTGGATCCCGCGGCGTGAGCGAAGTGTGGGCCGGGGTCGACATCGGCGGGTCGAAAACGCTCGTGGTCGTGTGCGATGCCGACGGCCGGGAGGTGGCGTCGGCGTCGGCGGATTCGGGAGCGCACCTGGGCGGTGCGGCGATCCTGGACCGGGCGGCCGCGTTGGTGTTGTCGCTGGCGCCCGGCGAACTGGCGGGGGTCGGCGTCGGCGCGGCCGGCGTGGTGGAGCCGGAGACCGGGACGATCGTGGTCACCGGCGACTCGTTCACGGGCTGGGCAGGCACGGCCGTCAACGCCGGGCTGTCCGCCCGGCTGGGCGGCGTGCCGGTGGTGACGGAGAACGACGTGAACGCGTTCCTGCTGGGCGAGCTGTCCACAACGGACCGGCACGTGCTCGGCGTCGCGCTGGGCACGGGTGTCGGCGGCGCGCTGTACGTGGACGGCACCCTGCTGCACGGCGGCGGCACGGGCGCCGGCGAGATCGGCCACGTCGGCACCTACGGACCGGCGCCGTGCACCTGCGGGCAGACCGGTCACCTGGAGGCCTACGCGTCCGGCCGGTCCCTGGCCCGCCGCTACACGGAGGCGACGGGGGTTTCCCTGCCTGCCGAGTCCGTCGCGGCCGCCGCCCTCGACGGCGACGAGGCCGCGTCGGCGGTGTTCACCGACGCCGGGCGCTTCCTCGGCGAGGCGATCACGCACGCGTGCGGCCTGCTCGGCATCGCGACGGCCGTGATCGGCGGCTCCGTGACGAACTCGTGGGCGCTGCTGGAGAAGCCGATGCAGGAGGCGCTGACCGAGCACCCCCTGCTGTCGGGCTCTCCGGTGGAGGTGCGGCTGGCCCGGGGCGGCGCCAAGGCGGTCGCGCTGGGTGCGGTCGCCCTCGCGCGATCGACGTTCAGCCGAGGGTGACCTCAGCGCCTGGCTCCAGCAGGTGCAGCCGCGGCTTGCCGGCGGCGGCAAAGGCTTCCGCCAGCGTTTCCGGTCCCTGCGTGAAGTGTCCCCAGCCCTCGAAGTGCAGCGGCACCACGTCTTCGGCGCCCAGGATCTCCGCGGCTTCGGCGGCGGCCGTGGACTCAAGGGTCAGGTAGGCGTCGATGAGCGGCGTGCGCGCGGCACCGGCGAAGAGGACGGCGATGGGCACGGGCCCGAAGCGACCGGCGATTTCGCGGACACGGTCGAGCGAGGCGTTGTCACCACTGACGTAGACGGTCGGCAGGCCGTCTTTCGACAGCAGGAACCCCGTGACCTCACCGACCTTGGCCTCGGCGCCTTCCGGCCCGTGCAAAGCCGGCAGTCCGGTCACCCGCACTCCCCCGACGTCCGCGTGTGTCCAGTTCGGCAGCGCCCGCGCCGTGCCGCCGAGCCGCTCGGCGCCCGACGTCGTCGTGAGGGTGAGCGGCGCCGTCGCCAGGTACTCGCGCCCGCCGCGGTCGAGGTTGTCCGCGTGCTGGTCGTGCGACAGCAGCACGGCGTCCACGGCGCCGACCTCGGCGGGACTCGCCACCGGCCCGGTCGTCTTCACGAGCACGCGGTTGCCGACCGGGTACTCGCCCGGCTGGTCGAACGTCGGGTCGGTCAGGAACCGCACCCCGCCGTAGGTGATCAATGACGTCGGTCCGCCCAGGTGGCGCAGCGAGAAAGTGGTCATGCCGCCATCCTGCCCCGGCGCGCCGGCGAGCAGTGAGTGGCAGTGACGTCGTTCATCGATGAGATCCTGCCAGCTACTGTGGAACCGTGCAGAAGATCGCGCTGGTGCTGTTCGACGGGGCCCGGCTGTTCGACACGGCGGTGGTCGACGAGGTGTGGGGTGCGCGCAGCGGGCCCGGGGCGGAGCTGCGCCGGTGCGCGGCCACGAAGGAGCCGGTGGAGCTGGCCGGCGGGGCCGTGCTGAAGCCCGAGCGGACGTTCGCCTGGTTGCGCACGGCGGACGTCGTCGTGGTTCCGGGCCTGGCGAACGTCGATGCCGAGCCCGCGCCGGAGCTGCTGGCCGCGTTGCGCGCCGCCCATCGGGCCGGGGCGCAGGTGGCGGGGCTATGCCTGGGCGCGTTCGTGCTGGGTGCGGCCGGGTTGCTGGACGGGCGACCGGCCGCCACGCACTGGCGCTTCACGACCGAGCTCGCGCGGCGGCATCCGTCCGCGCGGGTCGACCCCGGCGTGCTGTACGCGGGCGGCGACGGCGTGTGGACGTCGGCGGGTGTCGCTGCCGGCATCGACCTGTGCCTGCACCTCGTGCGGATCACGCAGGGCGCGGACGTCGCGGCGGGAATCGCGCGGGCCATGGTCACGGCGCCGTTCCGCTCGGGCGGGCAGGCGCAGTTCATCACGGTGCCCACGCCGCCGCGCGACGAGGAACCGCTGGCCGCCGTGCGGGAACGCGCGTTGCGGGAACTGCGGCGGCCGCTCACGGTCGCGGAGCTTGCGGGCTGGGCGTCGATGTCCGAGCGCACGTTCGCGAGGCGGTTCGTGGCCGAGACGGGCACCACGCCCGTGCGCTGGCTGCTGGACCAGCGCATCGCCCGGGCGCAGCAGCTGCTGGAAAGCTCCGACCTGCCCGTCGCCGAGATCGCGGGCTGTTGCGGGTTCGGCTCACCGGTGTCGTTCCGGCAGCACTTCACCCGCCACGTCGGTGTCGCGCCCAGCCGCTACCGCACGGATTTCCGCCCTGCTACTGCGCCAGCGTCCAGGTGACGGTGTCCGTGTAGGAGTGTCCCTTGCGGACTCCGGTCACCTTCACGACGTTCTTGCCGGGCTCGAGGGTGACCGGCCAGGTGTAGATGTGATCGGGTGACGCGGCGGGCGTGCCGACCGGCTTTCCGTTCAGGGTGAGCGAAACCGTGTCCACGCCGTTGCCGTACGCCTTCACCGTGGTGGCCGCGGTCGTGCGGTCGGTCCAGCGGCGGCTGGTCAGGTAGACGAACGGCGTGGTGGTCCAGTTGGCCTTGTACCAGTAGAACGCGTCCTTGCGGACCTGCCGGTCGTAGGTGACCAGGCCCTTGTCGTTGCGGCCCAGGGTGTCGCCTTCGGTGCGGCCGTCGGAGGCGAAGTCGAACATGTTCCACACGAACGTGCCCCACAGGTAGGGCCGCGTTTCGATCTGCTTCCACGAGTTCTCGTGCACGAAGGTCTCGTACTCCTCGGGGTGCACGCGCGACGGGATCACGGGCGGCTTCACCGTGGAGTTCTCGACGTGGTCGTAGATGCTGCCGCCGGCGCCGTACTCGCTGATCGCGATCTTGCGCGCGGGGTCGGCCGCGTGCAGCTGGTCGGTCCACGGGCCGGGGCCGGGCGCGGACAGGTCGTACCAGCCGTAGTACTTGTTGTAGGCCGCGAGGTCCGCGTGGCCGGAGACGGCGTCCTGCCCGCCCTTGTGGTTGGCGTACACGGAAAGCCGCGCCGGGTCCTCGGCCTTCACCTGGTCGGCGAGGCTTTGGAGGATGCCGTTGGTGACGTCGTCGTTCTTGGCCTGCTCGTTGCCGATGCCCCAGAACGCGATGGACGGGTGGTTGTAGTTCTGGCGGATGAGCTCGGACATCTGCCGGGTGGCGTTGGCGCGGAACGCGGCGCTGTCGGTGATGCCGTTGACCAGCGGGATCTCCGCCCACACCACGTACCCGCGCTGATCGGCGAGGTCGTAGACGTGCTGCGACTGCTGGTAGTGCGCGGTGCGCAGCGCGTTGACGCCCATCTCGTCCATGAGGTCGAAGTCCTGGTCACGCTGCCGGTCGGCCACGGCCCAGCCTTCGTCGAGGCGGTCCTGGTGCGCGTTGACGCCGTGGAGGGCGACGTGCTGTCCGTTGAGGAAGAATCCCTCGTCGGAGTCCACTGTGGATTCCCGGAGCCCCAGCGGTTGACTCACGGTGTCGGTGACGCGACCGGTGCGCGCGTCGAGCACGTCGACGGTCGCGTGGTAGAGGTACGGGTCGGCTTTGCCTTGCCAGAGGTGGGGCTTGGCGATACCCAGCTGCTGCTTGATGTCGGCGTCACCGGTGAGCTGCTGCGGCTCCGACGTGGCCTGCGCGACGACGTGACCCCGGGCGTCGGCCACGGTCGTGCGCACGGATGCCTCGCGGCCGGCGCCGGAACTGTTGCGCACCTTGGTGACCACGTCGACGTTCGCCGCCTCCGCCGTCACCTCGCGCGGCGTGAGATAGAAGCCCGAGCCGCCGAAATCGTCCATCCGCACGGCGAGCGGGTCGACGGCCACCAGCGAGACGTCGCGGTAGATGCCGCCGAAGAACGTGTAGTCCGCGCTGAGCGGGGCGACATCGGCCTGCGCCGAGTTGTCCACGCGCACCGCGATCACGTTGTCGCGCCCGGGTTTCAGGGCGTCGGTGGCGTCGAAGCGGAACGTCGCGTAACCCCCGCGGTGCTGCCCGAGGTGCACCCCGTTGACCCACACGTCGGCGACGGTGTTCACGCCGTCGAACTGCAGCCACAACCGCTTGCCCTGCGCGGTTCGCGGCGGCGTGACGTGCTTGCGGTACCAGCCGGCGCCCCGGTAGTAGTTGCCGCCGCCGTCCTGTCCGTCGAGCGCGTTCCACGTGTGCGGCACACTCGTGCGCTCCCACGACCCGTCGGCGAACCCGGGCTTCTCCGCTCCGGGCACATCGGCCCGCACGAACCGCCACCCCGCGTCGAGGTCCGTCTGCACCCGCCCCGCGTCCTTCGCGGCGCTCGAAACCGCCGGCGTGAACGCCAAACTCAGAGCCACGGCCAACACCACGGGCAACCAGCGCCGCACGACACACCTCGTCATTCACAGATATGAACGGGGTTCAACAGATTGAACGGACTGTAGGCGGCTGGTCACCGAGGAGTCAACGCACGAAGCTGACAAAGGCGAGTCAAGCGCCGGAAGCAGTACCAAAGTTCTGGACCGCACCCACGAACTGGTCCGGGTCGAAGTCCATCGCCTGGTGCGCCTGCCCGCTCGGCGGCACCACCTCGGCGCCGAGAGGCGGGGACGTCCTCACGAGAAGTGACCACACCGTCACCATAAGTCGCCGACCTGAGGGAAGTTCGAACCGGAGGTATGGTCTGCCCGTCGGCGTAGGGAGGAATCGGCCCGGGCTGTGCGACGTAGCACACGGTGGGCTCGCAGCCTGCTGACATACGCCCACCTGGTCTATACCATTCAGAGGGCCAGTGATCCACTACCATGCAGTGGTCCGGGATCACGGCGGCGCAGCCCACGAGGGGGACCCCATGCCCGCCATCAGGCGAAACATCGTGCCGCTCAGGTACTCCGACCCGAGCGTGGTCGCCTACGTCCGCAGCCCGACCGACTGGCTCGTGTCCAACTGCGGCTGGATCCGCGGCCGGTCCGGCGTGATGCTGGTCGACACGTGCGGCACTGAGCGGGACACGCTCGACCTGGTCTCCGACGTCCGCAAGTACTCGACCGTCGAAATGCCGCTCACGCTCGTGCTCACCCACGCCCACGGCGCGCACCACAACGGCGCCGGCGTGGCGTTGCGCAATGGCGGGCGCATCCTCGCCGCCGAGTCGGCCGTGTCCGCGGTGCGGGCGGGGCCGCAGCGGTACGAGGACACGTTCGACTGCAAGAACTGGGGCACGCTCGAAGCGCCCGAACCCGAGGCGGTGCACGCCGTCACCACGCCGCGCGAGGTCGACCTCGGCGGGGTGGTCGTGGAGGTCGTGCCGTTCCCCGGCGTCGCGCACACCGACGGCGATCTGGTGGCGTTCGAGCCCAAGACCGGCACGCTGTTCACGGGCGACTTGCTCTCCGTCGGCTCCACGCCGATGGCGCTGCACGGCTCGATCCCCGGCTGGCTCGACGCGCTTTACTGGCTGGACAAGACTTTCCCGACCGTCCGCACGTTCGTGCCCGGCCACGGCGCGCTCAGCCACCCCGGCAGCTTCCCGGTCGCCGTGCTGCGCACCTACCTCAACTGGCTGCTCGACGCGACCACCCCGGAAACCCCCGACTTCGCCGAGCTGGCCACGATCGCGCGCCGCCGCTGGCCGAACTGGAGCAACCCCGAGCGCCACATCGGCAACCTCATGCGCGCGCACGCCGACCAGCACGGCCGGACGCTGCAGGAGAAGACGGCGCTGCGCGCGATCCTCGACGCGGTGGGCGGCAAGATCGACCTCGACGCGCGACTGGGCCGCTAAGACCCGGTCATCCGCCGCCGAAGCCCCGAGGGCGTCACCCGTACTCCGCCCGGAACGCCCGCGAAAGCCACGGCTGGTCCGTGATCCCCCAGCGCGCCGCCACGGCCGCGATGCCGCGCCCCGCCAGCAGCGGATCGGTGAGATCCCGCCGATCTTCGCCGACGTGGACAACTCCGCCACGATCTCGCGCGAGGAGATCTTCGGACCACCGACGCCGACCGCGGCATGCCGTGGCCCGGCGCGTCGAGACGGGCACGATCGGCGTGAACACCTACCTGCCCGACCCCGTCGCGCCGTTCGGCGGCGTGAAGGCCGGCGGCATCGGCCGTGAGCTGGGCCCGGAGGCGCTGGGCAACTATCAGCAGTTCAAGACGATCTACTGCGGCGCCTGACGCCACAATCGGACAGGCCTTCCCGGGATCACCCGGGGAGGCCTGCTCGGTGCCACAGCGGAGAAGCGGTCAGCCGAGGTACTTCTTCAGGTCGTCGAGCACGTGGTCGGCGCCGATCGGGCCGAGCCCGAGGAACCACACCTCGTCGGAGACACGGATGGCGTGCTGCGACTTCACGGCGCTCAGGCCGGCCCACAGCCCGCTGCTCGTCACGGCCTTCTCGTCCGCGTTCGGCCCCGCGCCGTAGCTGGAGTAGAAAATCCAGTCGCCGTTGGCCTCGTCGATGCGCTCGCGCGAGATCTGCTTGGCCAGCTCGTTGATGTGCTGGTTGTCCGGCCGCTGCAGGCCGACATCCTTGAAGATCACGCCGATGAACGACAGGTCACCGTAGATCCGGATGCCCGTGGAGTGGAAGCGCAGCAACGAGATCTTGGGGTTGCCCTTGATCCCGGCCTTCACCTCGTCGGCCTTCTTCTGGTACGCGTTGAGCGCCGCCACGGCCTTGTTCTCCTGGCCCAGCGCCGCGCCGATCAGCAGCAGGTTCTCCTTCCACGGGAAGCCCGGGCGGATGCTGAACACCGTCGGCGCGATCTTCGACAGCTGCGGGTACAGGTCGTTGGCGCGCAGCTTGCTGCCGAGGATCAGGTCCGGCTGCAGCGAAGCGATCTTCTCGAGGTTGAGGTTGCTGACGTCACCGACGGTCGGGATGCCCTTGACTCGGTCGGCGAGGTAGCTCGGCACGCCGGTCTGGCCGGCGGTCGTGGCCATACCGACGGGCGTGACTCCCAGCGCCAGCACGTCGTCGAGCTCACCGCTGTCGAGCACGACCACGCGGGTGGGCGCTTTCTCGATCTTCGTCTGGCCCAGCGCGTGGGTGACCGTGCGCGGGAAGACGCCGGGGCCGACGTCGGCCTTCAGCTTGGCGGTCTCGGAGTCGGCCGTGGAGAACAGGCGGCCGCCGGTGGCGACATCCTTGTCCCCGACGCCCGAAGTGGTCGTGTTGGCGGGCTGGCTGCACGCGCCCAGGAGCGTGGCGGCGGCGAGGACGCCGAGGACCTTGGTCCATCTGGCCATCGTGGGGTGTTCCTTCCTAGGGCTGTGTGGTGGGAATACCGGCGCGGTGGCGGCCGATCGGGACGACCATGGGGGTGCCGGACACGGGATCGGCGATGATCCGGCAGGGCATGCCGAACACGTCCTCGACGAGCTCGGCGGTGAGGATGTCGCCGGGAGCTCCCTCTGCGGCGATCGACCCGTTTTTCATGGCGATGAGGTGGTCGCCGTAGCGGGCCGCGAGGTTGAGGTCGTGCAGCACGATCACGACGGTGGTGCCGTCGTTGTGGTTGAGGTCCGCGAGCAGGTCGAGCACCTCGACCTGGTGGCTGATGTCGAGGAACGTGGTGGGCTCGTCGAGCAGCAGCAACGGCGTGCGCTGCGCGAGCGCCATCGCGATCCACACGCGTTGGCGCTGCCCGCCCGACAGCTCGTCGACGGGCCGGCCGGCCAGCTCCACGGTGTCGGTGGCCAGCATCGCGCGCGCCACGGCGTCGTCGTCCTCGTCGTTCCAGCGGCGGAACACGCCCTGGTGCGGGTAGCGGCCGCGGCCGACGAGGTCGGCGACCGTGATGCCCTCCGGCGCCGTCGGCGACTGCGGCAGCAGACCGAGCACCCGGGCGACGTCCTTGCTGCGCAAGGAGGAAATGCGCTCGCCGTCGAGGAACACCGCACCGGCCGAGGGCGCGAGCAGGCGCGCCAGGCCGCGCAGCAGCGTCGACTTACCGCACGCGTTGGTCCCCACGATCATGGTGACCTTGCCCTCGGGGATGCGCACCGAGAGGTCCTTCACCACGGTCACGGGCCCGTAGCCGAGCTCGAGACCTTCGGTGTGCAGGGTGGGTGTCGTCGGTTTCACGCGCCTTCTCTCTCAGACTCGGCCGGCCCGGTTCGCCGTGGCGAGGAGGTACAGCAGGTACGGCGCGCCGACGGCCCCGGTCACGACACCGACCGGCAGCTGCGTGCCGAGCAGGTGCTGCGCGACGAAGTCGCCGAGCAACGTCACGAGCGCGCCGGTGAGGGCGGGCGCGACGAGGCCGACGCGGGCGCCGCCCACGAGCCGCGTCGCCACGGGGTTCGCCACGAACGCCACGAAACTCACGGGCCCGGCCGCCGCCGTGGCGAACGCGGCGAGCGCGGTGGCGACGAGGAGCAGCAGCAGGCGCATGCGTTCCACGCGCAGGCCGAGCCCGGCCGCGGTGTCGTCACCCAGCTGCAGGCCGGTGAGCGCGCGGCTGAGCAACAGCGCGGCCGGCCCGAGCACCACGAGGGCGATCGCGAGCGGCACCACCTTGTCCCAGCTCGCGCCGTTGAGGTTTCCGGTGAGCCACACCAGGGCCTGCTGCGCCAGCGTCACGTCGGCCCAGGTCATCAGGTACGACACGATGCTGGCGAGCACCGCGCCGACTCCGACGCCGATGAGCACGAGGCGGTAGCCGTTCACGCCGCCGCGGCGCGAGAGCACGTAGATGATCACGCCGGTGAGCAGCGCGCCGACGAACGCGGCGGCCGAGAGCACCGGACCGGACACCCCGAACAGGACCAGGCAGATCACCGCGGCGGCGCTGGCACCCTGCGTCACGCCGATCACATCGGGGCTGGCGAGCGGATTGCGCAGCAGGCGCTGGAAAAGCGCGCCGCCGAGTCCGAACGCGACACCCACCAGCACAGCCGCCACGGCACGCGGCAGCCGCAGCTGCGTGACGACGTAGGCGCCGCCGCCCGTGCCGTCGCCGAAGAGGATGCCGGGCAGCTGTCCCAAGGGGACGTCGAAGTCACCGACGGCCAGGGACAGCGCGAAAACTCCGACCAGCAGCACGAAGAGCACGATCGACACGAGCCACACCCGCGCCGCGCCCTGGCGACGGGCGGCCGAGACCGCCTTCAGCGCGTCGGGGAGCGCCTGCGGCGGGTTCACACCTTCACCAGCTTCCGGCGCCGCACCAGCACGATGAACACGGGCGCGCCGATCACGGCGGTCACGATGCCCACCTGCACCTCGGCCGGGCGCGCGATCACGCGGCCGATCACGTCGGCCACGAGCAGCAGCAACGGCGCCAGCAAAGCGGAGTACGGCAGGAGCCACCGGTGGTCGGGCCCGGTGATCAGCCGCGCGACGTGCGGCACGGTCAGCCCCACGAAGGCGATCGGGCCGGCGATGGCCGTCGCCGATCCACAGAGGACGACCACGGCGAGCGCGCAGATCGCCCGCGCCACGGCGACGTTCTGCCCGAGCGCGCGGGCGACGTCCTCACCCAGCGCCAGCGCGTTGAGCATCCGCGCGGACACCAGCGCGAGCACCACGCCGACCACGATGAACGGCACGGCCTGCGTGATCGTCGATGCGTCGCGCCCGGTCAGCGACCCGACCTGCCAGAAGCGGAACTGGTCGAACGTGGTGGTGTCGGTGAGCAGCAGCCCGCTCGTCACCGATTGCAGCGCCGCCGTCACCGCGGCGCCCGCGAGCGCCAGTTTCACCGGTGTGGCGCCGACTCGCCCGAGCGCGCTGATCCCGTAGACGACCACTGCGGCGGCAGCCGCACCGGCGAAGCCGAACCAGACGTAACCGGTGACGGTGGTGATACCGAGCGTGCTGATGCCGAGCACCACGAACAGCGCGGCGCCCGCGTTCACGCCCAGCAGGCCCGGGTCGGCGAGCGGATTGCGCGTGGCACCTTGGATCACGGCGCCGGACAGTCCCAGCGCGACACCCGCCAGCACGCCCACGAGCGTGCGCGGCAGGCGCAGCTCGTGTACCACGAGGTGATCGGGATTCGAGGCGTCGTAGTGGAACAAGGAGTCGAGGACGGTGCCGAACGACAACCCGCGCGATCCGACGGCGATGCTCAGCGCGGCGGCGAGCACGAGCGCCACCAGGAGCACCACGAGCCCCGCCGTCAGCGAGAGTGTTCTCGGGCGGGCTCTCTCGGCCACAGTCGGTTACCTTCACTCACAGGACATTTAGGCTTGGCTACCCTACCCCGCGCGTGGCGCCGCCGTCGTGTGGCCATCACCACGGTCGTCGCGTGTCATCACTGCTACACCGCCCGGTGATTCCGCCGTGGCGGGCGAAGCATCCCAGCAAACGCCGAAAGGGGTCCGTCACCGCGGTGACGGACCCCTTTCACGGAAAGCTCGGCTCAGGCGTTCGCCTTCTTGCGCGGCGCACGCTTGCGGGCCGGCTTGGCGGGAGCCTCTTCGACCTCGTCGATCTCTTCTTCACGCTCTTCGAAGGCCCTCACGATCTCCGCGGGGAGCCGGCCCCGGTCGGACACCTTGAAGCCGTTGGCCTCGGCCCACTCCCGCATGAGGCGGTTGCGCTCCCGATCGGCGGCGGACGACGTCGCCCGCGGCGCCTGCCCGGCGGCCATGCGCACCTTGCGGCCCCCGACGCGGCGGGAAGCGGTGACGTAGCGCGCGAGCTCATCACGAAGCGCGGCGGCGTTGTCTTCGGACAGATCGATCTCGTAACTCACACCGTCGAGGCTGAAGGGGACGGTCTGATCGGCAATGCTGCCGTCGATGTCGTCCACCATCTCGACGTGAACCTTCTGCGCCATGGTTCGTCGTTCCTTCACCTTCTACAGGACGTGCCTGGGGGAACCCTATCGTGTCGACTAATGTCGCGCGGTGCTGGACACCCATTCCTCTCTGGACAGCGCGTACTCGACATCGCCGTGTTCCGCGCCTTCCAGGTATTCCGGCCACTCGAGGAAGAAGGTGCGCACGAGCTTGAGCCCCGCCTTCTCGAGCACGCGACGGGAACGGGTGTTGACCGTCATCGTCGTCGCGACGACCCGCTCGACACCGAGTTCCGCGAATGCCTTGCGAAGCACCGCTTGCAGCCCTTCCGTCGCGAACCCGCGCCCCCACACCGCGGGCAGCAGGCGGTAGCCGACTTCGATACCGCCTCCCCCGAGTCCACGGCTCGTCGCCGGCCGCACCGAGAACCACCCGGCGAATTGGTCCGTCTCCGAATTCACGGCGGCGAAACACCCGAGTCCCGCGGGCAGATCCCGGTATTCCGCGAGGAAACCCGGAAGTGTCATGCCCTCGACGACTTCACGGGACACCGGACTGCCGTCGTCGATGAAGCGCATCACCCCGGGATCACCGTGGAGATCCGCGAGCACGCCCGCATCGGCGGGCGTGAACCGGCGCAGCCGCAGTCGCGGCGTTTCGGTCCACGTGGCCATGGCGGGGATTGGACCAGTGCGGCCGTCCGAGCGCAAGGGGCATTTCCGAACTGTTGCCCCCTGCCGGAAAATCGCCGCGAAAATGTGCTCAGGCGCGCGTGAAGCCGCCCAGGTGGTGCGGGAAGACGGTGATCGGCACACCCGCGCCGGCCAGGTCACGCAGCATCGTCAAGATCGCCTCGGTGGGCGTGCCGTGGACGCGGATGTTCGTGGTGGCCGTGAGGTTCTCCCGGAACGCCGGGTCGGCGTGCTCGGTGAGCACGCGCATGTGGTGCTCGAACGAGTCGGTGTCCGGGTGGATCTGCACGAATTCGACCTCGGTGCCGTCGGCGTTCGCGTACTCGTGGAACGCGATCAGCCGCGGCTCATGGTCCTCGACGAACCGGGCCCAGCCGGGCGCGCGGTCCTTCTCGGCGTCGAACCTGCCGGGGACCACGCTGTTGGTGGCGATGAAAACGAACGGACCGGACATGATTTCTACCTCCCATGTACTATCCAACCAGTTGGTTACCTGATTCGCTACCGCCGCCCGCTGTCTCGTCGCCCACAGCAGGCGAGCCCGGAAACGGCCGAAGGCCACCGGATTCGACGAACCCGGTGGCCTTCGGAGTGGTGCTGGGTACTGCTGGTGTTACTGGGTACTACGCGGTGTTCAGTGGTGCCCGTTCTTGACGGCCGCACCCGTCTTCGGGTCCAGCGGCAGCTTGCCCGCCTGCGGGTACCAGAAGTTGAACATGTTCCACAGCCCGCCGGCACGGGAGTCGAACGACGAACCGCCGACGCGACCGGTGAACCAGTTGTCCTCCACGAACTGCAGCACCGAGGTCTGGTCGGTGCGGGTGTGGTCGACGAAGTTCACCTTGCTGTAGGGCGAGATGACCTGCAGCGGCAGACGCGGGCCGTAACCGCAGCGGTCCGCGGTCGTGCCCAGCTTGGTCTTGGTGCCGGTGCAGACCGACTGGTCCTGCGCGGCGTCGTTCGACCCGTTGACGATCGTGGACTTCTGGTGGTCGTACCAGCCGTCCGAGTCGTCGTAGGCGAGGACGATCGCGGTGGACTTCCACTCCGGCGACTGCTGGATCTTGTTGATCTCGCTGACCGCGAACTGCTGCTCGTCGAGCGGGTCGGAGTTGGCCGCGTGGGCGTCCTCGTAGGCCGGGGCCTTGAGGTAGCTCACGGCGGGCATCGAGCCGGCCTTCAGAGAAGCGTCGAAGTCGCTGATGTCGTACTGGTGGTTGGCCTGGTCGGTCTGACCGATGGCCTGCACCGAGGACGGCGGCAGGTGGTGCGGGTTCGACGTCGACTTGTAGTACGAGAACGCGTTGTGGTGCGGGCTGTAGTCCGTCACCGGGATGCCGCCGACGTTGTTGTGCTGCGCACCGCAGACCGCGAACCCGTTCTGGGTGCCGGTCGGCTTGAAGCCACCCTGGAACCAGCCCCAGGTCACGTGGCGCTGGTTCAGCATGTCACCGATGTTCTTGCCCTGCAGCGAGGCGAGGTTCTCGGTGGCGGTGTGGTTCTTGTCCGAGCAGTCGTCGTACGCCGGGTCAGGGTCGTTGATGACCGTGCCGATCCCGTTCTTGTCCGGGGAAACGACGGCGTAGGAGTCGGTGGTCGGCTGGTGCGTCACCGAAGTGAGCGCCTGCGCCCCGCCCGTCTGGCCGGAGATCAGGTTGAGCGCACCGGGGGTCGACGGGCCGAAGTTCGTGTTGTAGGAGTTGTCGCTCATCGCGTAGTTCTGAGCGTAGTTCCACAAGCCCGTGACAGTGTTGCCGTCGTAGTAGTCCATGACCAGGCCCGGCGCGCCGTAGAGGATCGGCTGCCCCGTGCACTTGTCGGTCTCGGTCTTCTCGACGAACTTGTCCATCTTGCCGCCGTTGAACGCGGCCTGCTCAGCACCGTAGGAGTGGTTCTGGTCGCAGGTCAGCGCCCGGTCGGGGGAAAGGCGCTTCGGGTCGTAGGCGTTGGGGTTGTTGTTCAGCAGCTTCTTGTCGAGGCCGTTGACCTTCGGGGTGTTCTTCGCGGCCTTGAACGGCGTGCCGTCCTGGTTGGTCGCGTTGGGGTAGGTGCCGAAGTAGTGGTCGAACGAGATGTTCTCGCCGAAGATCACCACGACGTGCTTGATCGGGGTGAGCGTCGGCAGCCACGACGCCGGCAGCGTGTGCAGCGCCTGGGCGTCTGCGGTCGACGCCGCGGAGCCGGTGACGATCGCCAACACGGCGGCCGAAGCGAGCGCACCCGCGCCGATCAGCCCGCGTGAACGGCGACGCCGTCTGCCGATTCCTTTGTCCACTGGGGAATCCTCCTGATTTCGATGACTTCGTGGTGGGAACTGCAACTGCGGGAACACGGTCAGGCCAGCAAAGCCCGTCCGTAGTGGTCGTCGGGACCGGTCACCCCCGGCAGCGCCAGGAAGTAGCCGCCACCGAACGGGGAGATGTAATCGACCAGCGGCTCGTCGATGAGCCGCTTCTGGACCGCCTCGAACTGACGCTCGAGGTCCTGCTGGTAGCAGGTGAAGATCAGGCCCATGTTCAGGTTGCCGTTGGTGTCCACGCCGCGGTCGTAGTTGACCGCGCGGCGCAGGATCCGGCTGGAATCCGTCTCCGGCTTGCGAGGGTTCGCCATGCGGATGTGGCTCGTGAGGGGGATGACGGTGCCGACTGGGTCGTCGGCGTACTTCGGCACGTCCTGCTCGTCGGCGCCGTCGAGGGGCGCGCCGGTGTCGCGGCGGCGGCCGAACATGTTCTCCTGCTCGGTCAGCGACACGCGGTCCCAGAACTCGACGAGCATCCGGATCAGCCGCACGACCTGGTAGCTGCCGCCCTTGGTCCACGCCGGCTCGCCGCTGCCCTCGCCGAGCCAGACCAGCTTGTCGTACTCGGCGTCGGTCGGGTTCGAGATGCCGTCCTTGAAGCCCATGAGGTTGCGCGGAGTGCCGGAAGGCCGCGGCTGCGAGGCGAAGCCGTTGATCTTCCAGCGCAGCTGCATCCCGCCGCGGGTGGCGCGGGCGATGTCGCGCAGCGCGTGCAGCACGGTGTCGGTGTTGTCCGCCGAGAGCACGAGCGACAGGTCACCGTGGCACTGCGCGGCGTCGAGCGCGTCGTTGGGGAACATCGTCATCGGCTTGAGCTTCTTCGGCTTGAGCGCCGCGAGACCGTAGCGGTCGTCGAACAGCGACGAGCCGACGCCGAGCACCACGCCGAGGTTGCCCGCCGGCACGACCGGGCCCAGCACGCCGGAGTCGGCGGGCGGCGCGGTGATGCCGAGCGCCGCGGGGGCGCCGCCGGTGGTGAGGAAGCGGGCCCGGTCGGTGATCTCCTTGAACAGGTCCGTGAGCTCGGCCTTGTTGTCGGCCACGACGTCGAACGACGCCACCACGCTCTGCGCGGGCGGCCGACGCACGATCGCGGCCTGGCGGTCGCCGTGGAACGCGACGGAACCGGAGCCGGAGTCGGCGGCGCTCGCGGCGACCGAGCCGACCCCCACACCCGCGGCGGCGGTCAGGCCGGCACCGACGACGGTGCGGCGCAGGAACGTCCGGCGGGAGGACTCCCCCGGCTGGGCGGGCTTGGCGGTCACGAAACCCTCCTGGGTTCGGCGATGGCCGCGATCGGGGCGAGCCGCTCGGTGAGCTCGCTGACGTCGGCGTTGATCTTCTGGCGTTGTGGCGCGGTGAGCGCGGACACGGGCGTCCACGAACCGTCGGGCTTGCGGGCGCCGTCGAGGGTCGTTTCGGTCCGCTTCATCCAGCTGTCCACACCGGACAGTGCGGGGTAGCGCGGGGCGAGCACCGGGCGCAGGACGTCGAGCACGGTCTGCACGCCGTCGAGGTTCGCCCGCGTGGTGGCGAGGTTGGTGCCGCTGCCGTAGTCGGTCTTGGCGGTGAGCTCGAACTGCAGGGCGTTCTCCACGATCTCGTGGGCGCGCAGGCCGAGGTCGTTCGCGTCGACCTGGCTCTGGGGGAAGGCCGTGCGCAGGTCCTGCACGTCGGAGGACAGCTGGTCGACGACGCCGCCGAGCGAGCCCATGTCCTCGTTGTGCCAGAGGCCGTACTCGAGGCGGTGGAAGCCGGTGAAGTCCGGGTCGGAGGTGCCGCCGGGCAAGCCGGCGGTCGTGCCGTTGATGGCGCCGTCGGAGTCGCCGAAGGCGTCGTACGCGGCGCCGAGGCGCTCGTAGGTCAGGTGCGCGGTGAGCCAGGTGGACTCGGCGGCGCCGCGGTCGCCGCGGTGCACGGCGTCCTTGAGCGCGCCGACGTCGGTGACCAGTGTGTCGAGCCCCTGCGTCACCTTGGCCTCGTAGACCTTGAGCGGTTGCAGAAGGTCGTTCTGCGTCACCGCCGCGACACCCGGGCCGCGCTCGGCGCCGCCACTGACGGTCGTCGTCGGGCCCACGATCGCGGACGAGTCCTCCGGCAGGCACCGGAAGGCGTACAGCCCATTACCGAGTGTCACCGACATCGGCCTGGTCGTCCCGGTGCCGAGACCCTCGACCTCGCCGTAGATCACGCCGGTCTTCGGGTCGATCAGATCGACCTCCGACGTGACGGCGCCAGTGTTGTGAAGGTTGAAGATTTGCGGACCCGGCTTGGGGTCCGTCCAGCCCTGACCACAGGCGGAGCGGGAGATCTGGATCTCCGGATCCTGCGCGGACGCCCCGTCGGGCCAGACCGCGAAGGCGATTCCCACGGCAGCGGCGGCGACCACGACACCCGCGGCCCCCACCACCCAACGGGCACGTACAGACCCCGGCACGCGCACACTCCTGCCACTCGTTCGGACTACCGGGACGGAATTATGCGTGCGGAACGTGAAGAAACAGGGGGTCGAGACCACCTCCCGCCCGGGAATTCACCAGGACTTCAACCAAAAACCCGATGAAATCGGATATAAGGACCAAAGCGCCGCACCGCCATAAGTCCCTTTCGGCACTTATGGCGGCTTTTGTATCTTGGACCTGTGTCTTCGACCCCGGCTCGCCCGCGCACGCCGCCACCGGACCGCCCAGCCGCCGCACCTCGGCCACGGGGTTGTCCGGCACCGCGAGCCGGGTGCGGACCTCCCGCCACACGCGCTCCCCGACCCAGCCCGCCGAAGATCTCCGAGCACCACAGCAAAAGACACCCGCCCAAAGCCGACCCACCTGCGAGATCGCGCCGGCTTCCGGATGTGGGTGGTTCGATCGGCCCCCGGCCGATCCGACCGCCCACATCCGGAAGCCGGCTCAAAGGCGATCTCGCACGCCCCGGCGAAGCCGGGGCCAAAGACATTGCGCGCGAGACTCCGTACGGCGATTTCCGTGCCATGGTGCGGGATCCGTCCGGCAACGTCTTCCAGCTCGCTGCGAGAAAGGCCTGAACGAAATGAAGAACGACGAGCTGCGGCGCCGCTTCGAAACGCTCACCACCGCGCACCTCACCGACGGCTGCATCCGCGCGCGGTTGCAGGTGCGCTGTGCGCCGGCGGGCACGCGGGCGGCGATCGGTGGGCGTGTGGCCGGGCGGGTGTTGCCGGCGCGGCACGCGGGCAGCGTCGACGTGTTCCTGGAGGCGCTGATGAGCGCCGCGGAGGGCGACGTACTGGTGGTGGACAACGGCGGGCGCCTCGACGAGAGCTGCGTCGGCGACCTCGTGGCGATCGAGGCCGCGACGGCGGGCGCGTCCGGCATCGTGATCTGGGGCCTGCACCGCGACACCGCCGACCTGCGCGCGATCGGGCTGCCCGTGTTCAGCCTCGGGTCCCTGCCGACCGGACCGCTCTCGCTCACCGACCGCGCCGCGAACGCGCTCGAGTCCGCGCGCGTCGGCGAGTGGGAGGTCACGTCGGACGACCTGGTGTTCGGCGACGACGACGGCGTGGTCTTCATGCCCGCCGCCGAGGCCGACGACGTGTTCCGCCTCGCGGAGTCCATTCGCGACACCGAGCGCCGCCAGGCCGAACTCATCCGCGGTGGCAAGACGTTGCGCGAGCAGGTGCGCTTCGCCGAGTTCCTGCGCGCCCGCGAGGCCAACCCCGCGCTGACCTTCCGCGAGCACCTGCGCGCCGTGGGCGGGGCCATTGAAGAGTGAGCGCCCGGTCGCCCTGGTCACCGGCGTCGGCCGACGCGCGGGCATCGGGGCGGCCATCGCCGAACGCCTCTCGACGGACGGTTGGCTCGTCGCGTGCACGCACTGGCAGGCCTACGACGCGCGCATGCCTTGGGGCGCGGATCCGGTGCGGGCCGGGGATTTCTCGGTCGAAGCGGACTTGGCCGATCCTGCGGCACCGGCTTTGCTGTTCGACCGCGTGGCTTCTTCTCTGGGCGAGGTGACGGCTTTGGTGCTGGCGCACTGCGAATCCGTCGACTCCGGTCTCCTCGACACGTCGCCCGAAAGCTTCGACCGGCACTTCGCGGTGAACACGCGCGCGAGCTGGCTGCTGATGCGCGAGTTCGCGGTGCGATTCGGCGGACCCCACGGCAACGGCCGCATCGTCGCCCTGACGAGCGACGCCGTGGTCCACAACGTCCCCTACGGCGCCAGCAAAGGCGCCCTCGACCGCCTGATCGTGGCCGCCGCCGCGGAACTCGGCCCCCGCGGCATCACCGCCAACGCCGTCAACCCCGGCCCGACCGACACCGGCTGGATGGACGGCCCCCTGCGCACCGCCCTTCGTGATCGCACACCGCTGGGCCGCCTCGGCACCCCGCGCGACTGCGCCAACCTGGTGTCCTTCCTCTGCGGCCCCGACGGCACCTGGGTCACCGGCCAGCTCCTCACCTCCAACGGCGGCTTCTCATGACCACCAAGCTCCTCGCCTACGTCTGGCTCTCCCGCGGCGCCACGGTCCTCCTCCTTCGCCGTGCGCCCGGCACGTTCCTCGGCGAGCACTGGGAGCTCCCCGGCGGCACCGCCGAGCCCGGCGAAGCCCCGGAGACCACCGCGGTCCGCGAGGTGGCCGAGGAAACGGGCCTGCACGTCCGCCTCCTCGGTGAACGCGCCCGCCTCTCGTGGCCCGACCTCGACGGCCGCCCGCTCACGATCCACGCCCGCGTCTACGACGCCGCCGAACCCACGCCGGGCACGGTGACCCTCAACCCGCCGAACACGACGACTTCATCTGGGCGACAACCGAAGATGCCGCGGCACTCCGTCTGGCGCCCCACCTCCACCTGCTCGGATAGGGCGGCGGCTGGTCACCGGGTGCCGCTGGGGGTGGTGAAAAGCGGGCGAATCCGGGGAAGAAGAAGCCGGTTCACCGCCGGCCCGGAAGGGTCGCGATCGCGCTGAGATGGGTGTAGGCAGAGGTTGCGTCGAGACCGACGGTGCGTGGAGGTGTCGGGTGGGCACAGCTGAGCTACCGGGCCGAGATCCGGACACCCGGGTCTCAGTACTTCGCGAGGACGAGCGCACGCGGATCGTCCGGCTGTTCCTCCCTGATCACACCGTCGTCTGCAAACAGCCGCTCGGGCCGGACGCGCCGGGACGGCTGCGGCACGAGCGGGCGGTGCTGGAACAGCTCCGCGGGGTCCCGGGGGTGGCGCAGCTGGCGGACGCACCGCAGTACGCGGGGGCGATCGTGCTGGCGGACGTCGGCGGCACGAACCTGGCCGGCCTGTCGAAGCCGCTTCCCGTCGATGTCCTGGTCGACGTCGCGCTGGGCCTGGCCAGAGCCGTGGCGGCCATGCACCGCCGCGGCGTGCTGCACCGGGAAATCACCCCCGCGAACGTCGTGATCTCCCGCGACGGTGCTCCGTACCTGGTGGACTTCACGCTGGCCACTTCGCTCGCCGACGCCGGCCGTCCGTTCTCCGATCGCAGCGAGATCGTGGGGACTCTCGCGTACCTGGCGCCGGAACAGACCGGGCGGACCGGCCGTTCCGTCGACCAGCGGGCCGACCTGTACTCGCTGGGTGCGACGCTTTACGAACTGGCGACGGGGGCACCGCCGTTCGGCTCCGGCGATCCGCTTCGCCTCACCCACGACCACCTGGCGCAGGTCCCGGTGCCGCCGGACGAGGTGAACCCGGCTTTGCCGGCGGCCCTGCCCGAGATCATCCTTCATCTGCTCGAGAAGGAGCCGGACAGCCGGTACCAGACGGCGGAGGGCGTGGTCCACGACCTGGAGCGGCTGCGGGACGCCCGGGCGGGACCGGTCCGGGTCGGTGAACACGACTTCCCGCTCCGGCTGGTCGCGCCACCGAGACTGGTCGGGCGCGAAGCCGAGGTGGCCGTGCTCCACGCGGCGTTCGAGGACGCGCTGACGGGCCGGTGCCAGGGAGTCATGATCAACGGCGAGGCGGGGGTGGGCAAGACGGCGTTGGTCGACGAGCTGCGCCCGGCCGTGACGAGCCGGGGCGGCTGGTTCGTGGCGGGCAAGTTCGACCAGTACCGGAGGGATCTGGAGTTCGACGGGGTGCACCAGGCGTTCCGGGCGTTGGGAAGGCTGCTGCTGGCCGAGCCGGAGGGCGAGCTGACCGAGGTCCGGCAACGCATCTTCGCCGCAGCCGGCCCGAATGTGGGCCTGCTGACCGCTGTGGTGCCGGAGTTCGCCGCGCTGCTGAAGGTGCCGCCCGATCCCGGCGATCCGCTCACCGCGCAATCGCGGGCCCAGCACAACAGCGTCCAGATCCTGCGGGCGATCGCGTCGCCGGAACGACCGGTGGTGCTGCTCCTCGACGACCTGCAATGGGCCGGGCGAGTCCCACTCGGGTTCGTCGACCTCCTGCTCGACGAGGAACCGATCGCCGGCCTGCTGCTGGTGGGTGTGCGCCGCGACGACGACGTGGCTTCGGCAGAGCCACCGGCAGGGTCGGAAGACCGAGCCGGTGTGCGGTACCTGCGGCTGGGCAACCTGCCCAACCCGAGCCTGGTCGCCATGGTCGCCGAGATGCTGCACGCCGACGCCGTCGCGGCGGCGAGCCTGGTAGAGGTGATCGAGCCGCGCACGTCCGGCAACCCGTACGAAACCGTGCAGCTGCTCAACGCGCTGGGCCGCCACGGTGTTTTCGAGCGCGGAGCTCCACTGTCCGAATTGGACGAGGTGATGCGGTGGCTGGCCGCGCGGGTCAGGGACGCACCGGAAAACTTCCTGCACCTGGTGCGGTTGCTCGAGGCCGAGCGGGCCTGGGCGGTCGACGACTTCCGCGGTGCCGTGCGGGCGTTCGACGCCGCCCGGCGCGAGGTCGTCCAGCGTCGGCGCCCCTGGCACCGGGCCCTGATCGCCGAGCGCGCGGCGCGCTTCCACTTGGCGCACGACATCGACCACACCGGCTTCGACCTGCTCGCGCAGGCCCGCGACGACTACGCCGCCTGGGGCGCGACCGCGAAGGTGGCGCAGCTCGACTGGGCCTACCCGGCTCTGCGATCAGGAGCCGGCGCGACGGCCAGTCTCGAGGAGGCCCGACCGGCGGGTGCCGTCCACGAGCGCTCCGCGGTCACCACGGGCACCCTCGACCTGCTCGGCGTCCTGTCCGCGTCGCGGGCGCTGAGCTCCGGGACGAGTATCGAACGCCTGCATTCGCGGGTCGTCGATGTGCTCAGCGCGATGACCGGTGCCACCGTCGTCCGCCTCGTGCTGTGGAGCGACGACCGGCGGGACTGGCTCCTGCCCGCCTCCGCTCCCCCGAACACAGCGACGGGCGCCGATCATGACCACGCGGTGCCGATGTCGGTGCTGCGCTACATCCGCCGGACGGAGGCACCACTCGTCGTCGACGACGTCACCCGCGACGACCGCTTCGCCCACGACCCGTGCTTCGCGGGCCTCACGCGCTGCTCCTTCCTCGCCGTGCCCGTCCTCAGCCGCGGCACTCCGCGGGCGGCGCTGCTGCTGGAAAACCGGCTGATCCGCGGCGCGTTCACCGCGGAGCGGCTCGACGCCGTCAAGCTCATCGCGGGCCAGCTCGCCGTTTCCCTCGACAACGCCCAGCTCTACGCCCAGCTCACCGCGTCGCGGGCGCGGATCGTCACGGCGGCCGACCAGGCACGCCGGCGCATCGAACGGGACCTGCACGACGGTGCTCAGCAACGGCTCGTCGCTCTCGCGTTACGGCTGCGCGCGACACAGGCGCAGGTGCCACCGGAACTCACCGAACTCGCCGCCGATCTCGGTGACCTCGCCGCCGAAGCCACCAGTCAGCTCAACGAGCTGCGCGAGATCGCGCGCGGTATCCACCCGGGGATCCTCGACACGGGAGGACTCCAGGCGGCCGTGCGCACGCTCGGCCGCCGCTCGCCCATCCCGGTCGACGTCGACCAGCAGCCGGCGCAGTCGCTCCCCAAGCACGTCGAGGTCAGCGCCTACTTCGTCGTCGCGGAGGCGCTGACCAACGCGGCCAAGCACTCACGAGCGTCTTCCGCCTCGGTGACCATTCGCCTCGACGCCGCGAAAGCCCTCTTGCTCGTCACGGTCCTCGATGACGGAGTCGGTGGCGCCGACTTCACCCGGGGCACCGGTTTGCTCGGCCTCAAAGACCGGGTCGAAGCGATCGGCGGCCGGATCGTCCTGCAGAGCCCGCTCGGAGCCGGGACCAGCCTGCACGCGGAACTTCCGCTCGCCGACCCCAGCCGATCCTCCGCGCTGGACGGTTGAGGCGCGGTCGCGGGCCAGGCGTTCGGCGAGGCGGCGCAGCAACGGCGCCGCGTTCGTCATGCAGCGCGCCGGGTCCGGTTCGAGGTCGGTGAGGGCGTGGACGGCGGTGAAGCCGGCCGCGCGCCACTCGGCCGGGGACAGCAGGCAGCGGCCCGCCACGGCAACCGTCGGGACGCCGGCGCCCGTGGCCGCGCGCAGGACGCCGACAGGGGCCTTGCCGTGCAAGGACTGCGTGTCCAGGGAACCCTCGCCGGTGATGACGAGACGGGCATCGCGAACCGCGGCGGAGAAGCCCAGGAGGTCGAGCAGCAAGGAAATACCCGGCCGCAGCCGAGCGCCCAACGCCGCCAGCGCCGCGAAGCCCACCCCGCCCGCCGCGCCGGCGCCCGCGGCCGAGGCGGACGAAGGACCCAGCACCGAAGCCCACTGGCGCAACCCGGCTTCCAGCACGGCAACATCCTCAGGGCTCGCACCCTTCTGCGGCCCATACACCGCCGCCGCACCCGAAGGCCCCAACAGCGGGTTGTCCACGTCGCAAGCCAGGTCGATGTCCACAGCGGACAGACCAGATAAGTCCACAGTAGACACCGAGGCCAACCCGATACCGCCAAGAGGCACCGCGGCGCCGGAAGAATCCAGCACCCGCGCCCCCAGCGCCGTCAGCATCCCGGCACCACCATCCGTGCCCGCACTCCCGCCGACACCCAGCACGATCCGCGACGCCCCGGCGGCCCGCGCCGCCGCGATCAGCTCGCCTGTGCCATAACTCGACGCCGTCAGTGGCGCCGGCAGCCCACCCGGCAACCGCTGCAAACCGGACGCCTCGGCCAGCTCCACGACGGCAACGTCACCCCGGAGCGCGAAGAACGCCGTGATCCGCCGCCCCGTCGGCCCGGACACGCGCACCGGCACCCGGCGGAACCCGGCGGCGACGGCGGCGGCCACCGTGCCGTCACCGCCGTCCGCCACCGGGAGCTCGACCACCGGCTCGTCGCGGGACACCTCACGCAAGCCGGCAGCGACCGCCGAAGCGACCTGCGCCGCCGTGAGCGAGCCCTTGAACTTGTCGGGCGCGACCAGCACCGTCATGACTGAGACCGGAACGCCCGCCAGTCACCGATCTCGGTGATGTCGCGCAGCTGCACGTGGGACGTCTGCGGCCGGCGCAGCAGCATCGCGAACGCCGAGCTCCCGTCCGCCAGCTCGATCACGCCCAGCTCCAGCTCGGGCGGTTCGGCCGGCAGCACCCGGTCCCGCAGCGCGTCCAGGGACACCTCGTACACCTCGCCCGCCACCGCACCGCCGCCGTGGGCGACCGGGACCAAAGCCGGGCACTGGCCGCCCACGGAGTAGAAGCGGTACTTCGGCGCGGTCGTCGTCGAGGCGACGAGAGGGGCGCCGTCGAGCAGGTGGTGCAGCGGTTCGCCGCGCATGGCGCCGCCGTTGAGGAACATCAGGGTCACAACGGTTCCTTTCCTCCGAGCTGCCACAGCTACAAGACAGCCTTGACGACGTCGATTCCGAAGTAGACGGTGAACACCAGTGCCAGCACCGTCAGGATCCAGCCGGCCTCGCGCCACTTGCCCTTGCACGTCTTGATGAGCACGAACGCGATGAGGCCCGCGCCCACACCGTTGGTGATGGAGTACGTGAACGGGATCAGCGCGACGGTGAGGAACACCGGGATCGTGTAATCACTGTCCTGCCAGGGGATGTTGCGGCACTGCGCCACCATCATCCCGCCGATCACCACGAGCGCCGGCGCCGCGGCCTGCGCGGGGACGATGCCGGCGATCGGCGTGAACAGCAGCGTCGCGGCGAACAGCGCGCCGGTGACCACGCTCGCGAGCCCGGTCCGCGCGCCCTCCCCCACGCCCGCCGCCGACTCGAGGAACACGGTGTTGGGCGAGGAACCCGAGAGCCCGCCGGCGATCGCGCCCGCGCCGTCGACGAACAGGATCCGGCCCATCCGCGGCACGCGGCCGTCCTTCGACAGCCCGGCCTCGGCCGACACACTGGTGATCGTGCCCATCGCGTCGAAGAAGCCGGACAGCACGAGCGTGAACAGGAAGATCGTGGCGGTCAGCGCACCCGCTGAAGCGAAGCCGCCGAACAGGTCGATGTGGCCCAGCAGTCCGAAATCAGGCACCGCCACCACGTGGCTCGGCAGCGTCGGGGTGGTCAGACCCCAGTTCCCCACGTGGAAACCGTCGTGCAGCACCACGGCGAGCACAGTGGACACCGCGATGCTGATCAGCACCGCGCCCGGGACTTTGCGCGACATCAGCACCGTCATCAGCAGCAGCCCGAAGCAGAACACCGCGATCGGCCAGCCGTCGAGGTGCCCGTCGAAACCGAGCCGAACGGGCACAGTGGACTCGGCCGAGTCCGGCGTCCGCGTGACGAACCCGGCGCTGACCAGGCCGACGAGCGCGATGTAGAGCCCGATGCCGACCGTGATCGCCATCTTGAGCGATGCCGGGATCGCGTTCATGATCCGTTCCCGGATCCCGCTCACGGCCATGATCACGATGCAGACGCCTTCGAGCACCACGAGTCCGAAGGCCTGGGGCCACGTCATCGCCGGCGCCATCTGGAACGCGACGATGCCGTTGATCCCGAGACCCGCGGCCAGCGCGAGCGGCGCGTTGCCGACGAGTCCCATGAGGATGGTCATCACCGCGGCCGCCAGCGCCGTGGCCGTGGTGACCTGGGCAGCGCTGAGCTTCGCGCCGGTGATGTCGGCGGAAGCGCCGAGGATGAGCGGGTTGAGCAGCACGATGTAGGCCATCGCGACGAACGTGGTGATGCCGCCGCGCACCTCGCGGCCCACGGTCGTGCGACGGGCGGTGATGTCGAAGAGCCGGTCCGTAATGGACTTACGAGCTGGTCCTGGAGCCGGGGTCACAGCGTCGTCGATGTGTACCTGGGTCATGCGTCGTCCCCTTGCCGGTGGGTGTGCTCCACCGCGCCCCGTGTTCGGACGGGACGCGGCGAGCCTGACGAGTTGCGTTTTTTGTGGTGCTCCGGTCAGCACCGGGATGTGCCCGGGGTACGGGCTTCCGGTGTCGGGCGCTTCTTTATCGGGCGCTTCTTTGTCGGGCACTGCGGGGCCGGACCGGGGAGAACCGCCGGCGCCGAGCGCCTAGTAGTCGACGCGGTCGGGCCGGTCCAGCCAGGCGTCGAACGGTGCGAAGCCGTCTTTGAGGGACAGCCGGGAAACGGGTACTTCCCAGGTTTCGCGGGGCTTGTCGAACAGTTCGTAGAACGCGCGGTCGTCGAAGCCGGCCTTGGCCGCGTCGTGGCGGTCGGCCGCGTAGACCACGCCGTCCACCCGCGCCCAGAGCGCGGACGAAAGGCACATCGGGCACGGTTCGCACGAGGACACGAGCACGCAGCCGGTGAGCTTGAACGTGCCGAGTGCCTGGCAGGCCGCGCGGATGGCGACCACCTCGGCGTGGGCCGTGGGGTCGAGCGAAGGGGTGACGCGGTTGACGCCGGTCGCGATGATGTCACGGCCCTTGGCGACGAGCGCGCCGAACGGGCCGCCGCCGTCGGCGACATTGCGGGTCGCGATGCGCACGCTCTCGAGGAGCCATTCGCGCTCGAGGTCGGCGTCGAGGGAGAGGGTCATTTCGCTTGCGCTCCAGACAGTTCTCGGAAATCAGGTTCCGGTGATGTGCTCGGGCCGGATCGGGACCCGGGGCAGTTCGAGGCCGGTCGCCGCGCGGATGGCGTTGGCGACCGCGGGCGTCGAGGAGATCGTGGGCGGTTCTCCGACGCCGCGCACGCCGTAGGGCGCGTGCGGGTCGGGCCGCTCCAGCACGTCGATGCGCATCGGCGGCATGTCCAGCACGGTCGGGATGAGGTAGTCGGTGAACGACGGGTTGCGCACCTTTCCGGCCACCACCTGGATCTCCTCCATCACGGCCAGGCCGAGACCCTGCGCGGACCCGCCCTGGATCTGGCCGAGCACCGCGTCGGGGTTCATGGCCTTGCCCACGTCCTGCGCGCAGTCGAGCTGCACGACCTTGACCAGACCCAGCTCCACGTCGACGTCCACCACGGCGCGGTGCGCGGAGAAACCGTACTGCACGTGGGCGTCGCCCTGGCCGGTCTCCGGGTCGAGCGGGTAGGTCTTGCGGTGGTGGAACTCCCGCGTCTCCTCGACGATCTCCTCACCGAGAAGGTCCACAAGGGACACGACGACCTCACCGTCACCGGCCACGATCTTGCCGCCTGCCAGCGACATACCTTTCGCAGCACAGCCCAGCCGGCGTTCGGCCAGCGCGTACACGGCGTCGGCCACCGCACGGCACGCGTTGCGCACGGCACCACCGGTCACGTAGGTCTGCCGCGAAGCCGAGCTCGAACCCGCGTCGCCGACGCTCGTGTCGGCCGGGTGCACGGTCACCCGCGGCACGCCCAGCTCGGTGCGCGCGATCTGCTGCTGCAACGTGACGAGCCCCTGGCCCACCTCGGCCGCGGCCGTGTGCACCAGCGCCACCGGCTCGCCGCCGATCACCTGCAGCCGCACGCGGGCGGTGGAGTAGTCGTCGAGCCCTTCGGCGTAGGAGATGTTCTTGATGGTCACGCCGTAACCGACCCCGCGTACCACGCCTTCGCCGTGGGTCACATTGGACGCACCGCCGGGCAGGTCGCGGATGTCCGCGTTCTCACCACGTTCCGGCGGCAACGGCATGTCCTTCAGCCGCTGGATCAGCTCGGCCACGGGAGCCGGGAAGTCCACGAGCTGGCCGGTGACATTGGTGGAGCCCTCGCTCATCGCGTTGCGGATCCGCAGGTCGGCGGGGTCCATGCCGAGGGCCGTGGCGAGTTTGTCCATTTGGGACTCGTACGCGTACGTCGGCTGCACCGCGCCGAGGCCGCGCATCGCGCCGCACGTCGGGTTGTTGCTGTACACACCCCAGCCCTCGATCTTCGCGTTGGGCACGTTGTACGGGCCGACACTCAGCGTCGTGCCGTTGCCGACCACCACCGGCGTCTTCGACGCGTAGGCACCGCCGTCGAAGTACATCCGGGCGCGCACGTAGACCAGATCGCCCTCGCGCGTGGCGCCGTGCTCGTAGTACATCTTCGCCGGATGCCGGTGCACGTGGCCGAAGAAGGACTCCTCGCGGTTGTAGACCATTTTCACGGGCCGGCCGGTGTGCAGCGCGAGCAGGCACGAGTGGATCTGCATCGACAGGTCCTCGCGCCCGCCGAACGCGCCGCCGACGCCGCTGAGCGTGAGCCGCACCTTCTCCAGCGGCAGGCCCAGCGCCCGCGCGGTCTGCTTCTGGTCCACGTGCAGCCACTGCGTGGCGAGGTAGAGGTCCACGCCGCCGTCGTCGTCGGGCACGGCGAGGCCGGACTCCGGGCCGAGGAAGGCCTGGTCCTGCATGCCGATCTCGTAGACGCCGGACACGACCACGTCGGCCTCCACGGCCGGGTCACCCTTCACGATGCGTTGGTAGCGCACGAGATTTCCGCCGGGGTGCAGCTTCGGCAGGGTCTCGTCGTGCGCGGCGCGCTCGGGATCGGTGACCGGTTCGAGCACCTCGTACTCGACCGCGATGTGCTTGAGCGCCTGCCGCGCGATCTCCGGGTGGTCGGCCGCGAGGATCGCCACCGGCTCACCCTGGTAGCGCACGCGGTCCTCGGCCAGCGCCGGCGTGTCCTGGTACTTGAGGCCGTAGAGGTTCTCGCCGGGCACGTCCTCGTGCGTCAGCACCGCGTGAACGCCGGGCTGCGCCAACGCGCGGGAGACGTCGAGGCGCACGATCCGCGCGTGCGGGTGCGGGCTGCGCAGCGTGGCGCCCCACAGCATGTCCTCGTGCCACAGGTCCGAGGAGTACGCGAACTCGCCGCGCACCTTGAGCGTGCCGTCGGGTCGCAGCGGGCTCGTGCCGATGCCGCCGGTGACGGTGTCGGCCAGCTCCTGCGGTGACCGGGCCGGGGCCGGGCGCGTCATGCGTGCTCCTTCCGCGCGGCCGCGAGCCGGACCGCGTCGAGGATCTTCTCGTACCCGGTGCAGCGGCAGAGGTTCCCGGCCAGCGCTTCGCGGATCTCGGCGTCGCTCGGGTTTTCGGTGCGCGCCACGAGATCGTGGGCAGTCACGAGGAGCCCGGGCGTGCAGAAGCCACATTGGACGGCTCCGCATTCCACAAAGGACTTCTGGATCGGGTCCAGGTTCTCACCGTCGGCGAGCCCTTCGACCGTGCGCACCTCGCGGCCCTCGGCCTGCCCGGCCGCGACCAGGCAGGCGCACGCCGGCACCCCGTCGAGGTATACCGTGCACGAGCCGCACTCGCCCTGCTCGCACGCGTTCTTCGAGCCGGCGAGGCCGAGCCGTTCGCGCAGCACGTAAAGCAGGCTTTCGCCTTCCCACACGTTGTCCGCCTGGCGTTTTCGCCGTTGACGTTCACGTTCACGCGCATTCCGTGCGCCTCCCTCCGCAGTATTCGGTCCAGGCCCAGCCGAGCGTCCGGCGCGCCAGCACCGACAGCGCGTGGCTGCGGTAGTCGGCGCTGCCGCGCACGTCGTCGATCGGCGCGGCCGCGGCCGCCACCAGCTCGCCGAAGCGGCGTTTCACCGAGTCGGCGAGCGCTCGCGGGCGGTCCCACTGGTCGTCGGCCGCCAGCTCGCCCGCGAGGAACGCCTCGGCGTCGAATGCGCAGCGCGGTGTCGGGGCGGCCGAGCCGACGCCCGTGCCCACGCGGCGTTCGGCCGGGTGCACCGCGAGGCCGAAGGCGCAGACCGCAATCACCATCGCGTTGCGGGTCCCCACCTTGCTGAACTGCTGCGGCCCGCTCGCCGGTGCCAAGTGGACGGCCGTGATCAGCTCGTCTTTTTCGAGCACATTTCGCTTCACACCAACATAGAAGTCCTTCGCCGCCACGCGCCGGGTGCCGCGAGTGGACGCGATCTCCACTTGTGCGTCGGCCGCGAGCAGCGCCGGGTGCGAGTCACCCGCGGGCGAGGCCGCGCCGAGGTTGCCGCCGACGCTGCCGCGGTTGCGGATCTGCGGCGAGCCGACCGTGCGGGCCGCCATCGCGAGTCCCGGCAGCCGGCCGCCCAGCTCCGCGATGATCCGCGTGTACGGTGTCGCGGCAGCGATCCGGATATGGCCTTCCACGACGTCGTGGCCGTAAAGCTCGCTGACGCGGTTGAGGTCGAGCAGCGCCGGCGGGCGGCGGTGGTCGAAGTTGATCTCCACCATCACGTCGGTGCCGCCCGCGATCGGCACGGCGTCGGGGTGGGCCGCCTTGGCCTCGAGGGCCTCGGCGAGCGTGGTCGGGCGCAGGAACTCCACTTCGGCCTGCGTCTCAGGACCAGGCCGGCCCGGCGGGCGGCGCGTCGTCGCGCAGCACGGTGCCCTCGATCAGCCCGTACGGCCGGTCGGCGGCGTGGAAGACCTCACCGGGGTTGTCGAGACCGAACGGCGACAGGTCGGTGAGGAAGTGGTGCTTGTTCGGCAGCGACAGCCGTACCTCCACGATCTCGGGCACGGTTTCGAGCACGCGCGAACCCATCGCGTACAGCGTCTGCTGCAGCGACTGGCTGTGCGTTCCGCCGAAGGCGTCGAGCAGCGAGGCCAGGGCCGTGTCGTACGCGCCGGCCCAGTCGACGTCTTCACGGGCGAAGCGCCAGCTCGCGTTGACAGCCGTGGCCAGGATGCGGTCCTTCGTTTCCGGCAGCGTCGTGTAGCCGTCGCGCGGGAAACCCCAGAACTCCGAGCCGGTGGTGTCGAGCACCGTGAGGTCCTCGACGCCGCCGAGCACCCAGGCCTGCGCGCCGTCGTAGTGCACGGTCGTGGTGCGCGTGCCGCCGCCCGAGCGGGCGAACGAGTGGTGGGCCGGCTGCCCGCCGACCGTCAGGCGCTGCCACGGGTACGACTCCACGTGCACGCGGGCGCCGTGGATGCTCTCCTGCGTGGTGACGAAGTGGCGCGCGAGGCGCAGCGCGTAGTCCTCGATCTCGCCGACGCCGTCGCGGGCGAACGCGAACACCGTGTTCTTCTGCGTGTCGGTGGCCAGCACCTTGTCGTTGGCGCCGGTGAGGTGGGTGTCGCTCATGTCGCCGGACAGCGAAACGCTGACGTTGAGGTCGGTGATCCGGTGCTCGTCGCCGTCGCGGTCGACGCGCACGACCCGGTTCTCCGCCTTTCCGTAGCGGTTGTCGCCCAGAACGATCGCCATGGTGTTCCTTCCCTTCGCTCGTCGGCCAGTACACACGCCGTGACGTGGCGCGGACCACGGCAGATCCACCGAAACCGGGTGGGCGTCGAGGGTGGTTTTTCGTAGGTTCCTCCAAACGACGGCGGCGCCGGCGTGTGCGCTACTTGAGCCTGGAAGGAGGTGCCGCGTGCGGCTGGGTGCGCTGCTGGACACGGCGGAGCTCGGGCTGACCCTGCTCACCGGTGAGTCGGCACTGGACCGCGAGTTCGGGCGCGTCTTCCAGGCGACGCTGCAGGATCCGACGCGGTACCTCAGCGGCGGGGAGATCGTGCTGTGCGGCATGCGCTGGCTGCCCGGGCCGGCCGAGGCCGAGGAGTTCGTGGGCGTGCTGGCGGCGGCGGGCGTGGTCGCGCTGGGTGCCGGGACGGCGGAGGTCGGAGGGCCCGTGCCCGAGCACCTCGTGGAGTCGTGCCGACGGGTCGGGCTGCCGCTGTTCGAGGTCCCGCTGTCGGTGTCCTTCGCGACCGTGACCGAGCGTGTGATCCTCGGCCTGGCCGCCGAGCGTTCCGCCCCCGCGCACGACTCGCACCGGCGGCTGGTCGCGGCCGTGACCAGCGGCGACGGCCTTCCCGCGCTGGTTTCCGCGGGCGCTGCCGAGCTTGGCGTGGACTGCTGGGTGCTGAGCGCGACCGGCCGGCTGATCGCCGGCACGGGCTCGCCACCTTCCGATGCGCGCCGGGCCGCCTTGGCGCGCCGGTTCCTCCGCGCGGAACGACTCCCGTTGACCGTCCCCGGCGACGACGGTCCCGTCACGCTGCTGGCCGCCGCCAGCCGCTCGGGCCACCGCGTGGCGAGCTGGTTCCTGGTGGCCTCCGGCGACATCGGACGCTGGGCTGTTTCCCGGCGCGAACTCGCTCTGGAGCTGGCTCCGTTGATCGGGCTGGAGCGTTCCCGCGTCGACGAGGCCAAGCGCATCGAGAACCGGGCGGCCGAGCCGCTGCTGCGGTTGGCCCTCTCCGACGACGCTTCCCCGGCTTCGTTGTCCGCGCGGCTCGCGGCGCTGGACTTCCCGCCGTCGGCGCACGTCGTGACCCTCTCCGCCGCAGTCGAGGGCGGCGGGCCAGGCCTCACCCAGGTGCTGGTGGAGGAGCTGCTCGCTTCGGCCCCCGCTCCCACGCTGGTGGCCACCGTCGACGGCGAGACCTTCGGGCTGTTCCCGGCTCACGACCGCCTGGGCCGCCTCGCCGAGACCCTGCGCGAGTCCGTCCGCGCGGTCGAACCGGCCCTCGGCTCCGCCCGCCTGTCCGTCGGCCTCAGCCGCGCGCCCGACGTGGCCGGCCTGCGCTCCGGCCTCCAGGAGGCGCGCCACGCCCGCACGCTGGCCGCCCTTTCGCCGGGCCGCGCGGCCGTGCTGGCGGGCGACGAGGTGGCCTCTCACCTGCTCCTGCTGGCCGCCGTGCCGGATGATTTGCGCCGATCTTTCGGCTCGAAGGTCCTCGGACCCGTGCTGGCGTACGACGCCGCGCACGGCTCGGAGCTTCTCCCGACTCTGAAGGCTTTCCTCGAGCACTCCGGCTCCTGGACTCAGACGTCGGGAGCGCTGCACCTGCACGTGAACACCCTGCGGTACCGGATCTCGCGCATCTCGGAGCTGACCGGCCGCGATCTGGGCCGGTTCGCGGACCGGGTGGATCTTTACCTGGCGGGGTGTTTCACGCAGGACTGGGGTTGGTCGTGATCAGCACTTCCCGCTCCCAGACGCGCTGGGTGTGCAACCGCCAGTAATGCTCGGCGACGACGTCCGGGTCGAACGCGGTGCCCTTCTCCACGGTGCCGCCGACGGTGACCGTGGCGAAGTGCAGCGTGGGGACTGCTCGGCGAACAGCGCCGTCACCGTGCGGAGGCCGGCTTTGCCCAGCGAGAGGCTGGTGTAGGCGGCTTGGGGCTCCGGCATCCCGCCGGTGGTGAGGAAGGTGCCGTGGCCGCGCTGGGCCATCTCGGGCGCGAGGTGCGCCGCGGCGGTATAGGCGCCGAGGACGTTGACGCGCCACAGCCTGAGGTGCTCCTCCGCGTCGAGCTCCCCTGGCGCGTTCCTGCGGATGGCGGCGGCGTTGTAGACCACGACGTCGGGCAGGCCTTGGTCTTCGGTCACCGCGTCGAGCGCGTGGCGCAGGGACTCCTCGTCGCCCACATCGGCGAGGTGGGTCACCGCGTCGACCCCGAGATCTTTCGGCTGCCGCGCCACAGCCGCCACCCCGAACCCTCCCGCGCGAACCGCCGCGCGACCGCCGCCCCGATCCCCGGCCCCGCCCCGATCACGACGATTCCCGCCATGAGTCGACCGTAGCCGTCCGGGGCGGTTCTCCTGCGTGCCGTCCAAAGAGTGACGGCGCTCCGCTGAACTGCCAGTATGGCCGCAGGGGGCGGTACTGGCAGGAGTGCAGGCGCTGGCGGCGACCATACGGACGGCACTCACCAAGCTGTCCACCGCCGGCCTGAAACAGCCCGCTCAGATGCTCGAAGAAGCCACCCAGGCGCTCAGCCAGACCGGCTCTCAACAGCCCGAATCGCGGAATGCCATCGCCTGCCACAACGCCGCTGCGCGGGACATCGACGGCGTGGTGGAGACGATCGGCCGAGTCACCGGCACGCTCACCGGCTACCTCGATCGCATCGGAGCACATGATCCGCCGTACGAAACCACTGGCCCGGCGGTCCGGCAACGCAGACGACAACTGCCGCCGAGCCGCCCGCCGCGGTCCCGGACGGTCAACGTCTCACACGCGAGCAGGCCGAAAGCTTGCAAGCCGAGTTGCCGCCGCTGGTAATCACCATGACCGGTCAGAAGACTCATGGCCGGAGGGTCGACGAACATGGCCAGGCGCATGAGATCGTCAGCGGGAACGACGCGGACGCGGCGGAAGCGGCGCGATTGCTGCGCGAAAAGGGCATCCCGCAGCGCGGCGACGAGACCACCACCGCCGACGTCGAGCAGAAGATCGCCGCCCGTATGGTGCGGGAGGGACGCAAACACGTGGACATCGTTCGGTGCCGCCCATGGCCGAATGCTCGGTTTCCGGCGGCACCGGCCGTGGCGTGTTCTTTCTGGGCGTTGGACAGGAGAAGGGCTTCGTCGTCTTCATGACGCCCCGAGCAGCGCAGACAGTGGGCAACCCTTCACTTGCCGGAAAGGTGCTCTACGACTACATGGCACACGTCCGAGAGATCCCGGCCCAGTACGAAGTGCCCATGGACCAGGCTCGGGCCGCGGCGCTGGCGTTCCTGGAACGAGAAGAGCTCCCGCCGAGCGTGTAGTTCGGAGTCAAGAAAAGCGCGACCGCAGGCCGGCGTTCGCCATGAGATGCGTAACCCGCTCAGAGTGCGCGAGGTTCCACAATGGACAATCGGCTACCGGTCGGCGGCCACGGACTCAAGCAAGGCGGACCACGCTTGCGGTCGGAGGCCGAGCTGCCCGCCGGTTCGGTCCTTCGTGTCACGGACGCCGACGTGGTCCTCCGCGAACCTCACCTCAACGCAGTCCGCGTTGTTCACGCTTCGGCTCGACTTGAACCAGTTGTCCCGCCGCGTGGTCACTTCTGCTTCTCCAGATCCGTGAGTGCATCCGCGATGAGCTCTGCGGAAGCTCCAACGCTCATTGCCTTCTCGCGCGCAGCGGCTGCCGCCTGCCGATAAGCCTCGATGTCGCTGGGGTCGCGCAGAATCACACCGCTCTGCCCGAGTTCGAGGTTCACCATCGGTGGCGCCGAGTCCGAATCGAACACGATGAACGCGCCGCTGAGTCCTGCATTCCAGCCGGCCGCGAACGGCACAATGCGGATCTCGACGTTCGGCAGCTCGGTCATCTCGCTGAGGTAGCGCAACTGGTCGGCCATCACCTGGCGACCGCCGATCAGGTGCCGAATCGCGGCTTCACCCAGGAGCACGTCCAGTTCGGCCGGGCGCCGCCGGGTGATCAGCTCGCGGCGGCCGATCCTCATCGCCACTCGTTCATCGATCTCGTTTTCCGGTGCGCCGCCTTCGACCATGATCGTCCGGATGACGTCACTCGTCTGGAGAACACCCGGAATCAGCAGCGGCGCTACGTGGGTGACCGCCGTCGCGGTGCGTTCGGCGGCGAGCAATGCCGCCATCTGGGCTCGGCGCTCCGGCAAGGTGACCGCGAGCCACTGACCAGCCTGCTGCCGACTCGAAACGTCGGCCAAGTCGAGCAGCTCACCTGCCTCGTCGCCCTCGATCTCCAGCGCTTCGATGATCGCTTCGAGATTCTCCGGTGAGCACCTCCGCTCCCCGTTCTCCCACCGCGAGATCAAGCCGGAGTCGCGGCCGATCAGCTTGGCCAGAGCTCGCCCAGACACGCCGCGAGATTCCCGCGCCTTCTGCAGCGCTCGCCCCAGATCCACCGCAGCTTGACCACGGGTGCTGACAGCCATGCAGCACATCGTAATCGAGCCGGACCAGTACTTGAACGCCACCCATTCAGGTCATTGCTGCGTAGTGCTGCCATCGATGACACTGATGACGCATCACAAACATCACTGTCATCACCGGGGAGGCACCACCGTGGACGGCTTGGACTGGCGGTCGAGGTTGATCGCGCCGGCGCGGGCGCTGGACGGGGGTCCCGCGCAGGTCGTGGTGGGGCGGGTAGTGCATGCGGGGACGTTCTTCGCGGCGGCGCAGATCGATACCGGAGCGCCCGTGCTGCTTCGGCCGCAAGCAGCGAACGAGCTGATCGCGAACATCCGCCAGGTCGTCGACCGGAACGCACAGGGGAAATCGTGAGAGAAGCAGAGCACGGCGCCAACGCGAAGACACCTGCGGGCGACGCGATCACCACCGGCGTGTGGCGATGAGCTGGGAGGTCGCGTTCGTCCTGGTGGCCATGGCTGTTCCGATCGTTTTCGTCGGTGCCGTGGCCGTCAGCGAGAACCGGCACAACCGGCGCGTCCAGCGTTCTCCCGAGTCGGTGCGCGCCATCTGCACGCGCCTCGAGCGCGAGGAAGCCGGCGTCGGCCGCGTCCATAGGAACGAAGACCGAAACGAACACCGGAAGCAAGCTCAGGAAGAACAACAGTGAAAACCGGAAACCGCGCCACCTCACCTGCCGTCGTCGCGCTCGGTGCAGAGCTGCGCGCCGCGCGGTTGCAGGCCCACTTCGGCCTGCGTGAACTCGCGAATCGGGCCGGACTTTCGCCCGGTCACCTCACCAACTGGGAAGCCGGCTACCGCACGCCGCCACCGGACATGCTGTCCTTCCTGCTCGGCCTGCTCAAACTGCCCCAGGCCGAGTACACCAGGCTCCGAGACCTCGCCGCCAGCACCCACAGCACCATGCACGCGGTGCACCTGCGCGCCGGATCGACGCTCATGCTGCACGCGTATGAGCAGGCCGCGACGACCATCGCCGAGTGGTCGCCGACGTTCCTGCCCTCTCACCTGCAGACCCGCGCCTACACCTGGGAGATGCTCGAACACACGACACCTCCCGGCGGCAGTCCGGAGAGTCGCCTCTTCGAGCTGAGCGCCGAGCCGGCTCCCGCCAAACACGGTGTGGCGACGAGGAAATCGATCGTCAGCCGGCGATCATTGCGGAACCCGGTGATCAGCCGGGAGACGTCGATCGTCCAGCACGAGCAGCTGCTCCGCACCCTCGCCCGCGAGCCTCAAGCGATCCGACTCCTGGCCGCCGAGCAGGAGGATCTGCCCGGGTTCACGATCTACACCACAAGTGGCCAGAGCCCGACTGTCGCGTTGCGGCATTCGCACACCACTGTGTACCTGACCTCGGAGGAAGCTGTTGCCGACTACGTCGAAAAGCTGGCGCACCTCGCCGGCGAAGCGCTCTCATCAGCGGAAACGGAGGCTTTTCTCGCCGACGGGTTGCGAGACCTTCGGGCGCGGTGACGACGGCGCGCGCGTGACGTGGACGACCAAACCTCAACTCACCGACCAGTTGGTTGGTAACCTCACCGGATGGCGCGCGACGCGGAACAGACCAAGCAGCGGCTGCTCGAAGCCGCGATCAGCGAGTTCGCCGCATACGGGATCGCGGGGGCGCGGGTGGATCGGGTGGCCGCGGCGGCGGGGTGCAACAAGGCGATGATCTACTCGTACTTCGGCAGCAAGGAGGGGCTGTTCGACGCCGCGTTCGATGAGCGGACGGGGGCGTTCTTCGAGGCGGTGCCCTTCGACGCCGGGGATCTCGCGGGGTACACCGGGCGGGCGTTCGACTACTTCGACGAGCATCCCGAAACGTTGCGGCTCTCGACGTGGTACCGGCTCGAGCGGTCGGAGGCCGAGCATCTCGCGGCCATCACCGAGGCCAACGACGTCCGGCTGCGGGAAATCGGGCGGGCGCAACACGAAGGCGAGATCTCCGGGCACTTTTCGCCCGTGCAGCTGCTCGTGCTGATCCAAGCGCTTTCCGCGGCGTGGCACAGCACCAACCCGGAACTGGGGCCGCACCTGCCGAGCGCCCGCGCGGGGAGGCGGCGGACGCTCGTCGACGCGGTTCAGGGATTGCTTGCGCTGAAATAGCCAGCGGGGCTTTTCCCGCGAATCAACGAAAAAACAACGGTGCCGGCCAGAACGAGAGAGGCCGCGACCGAGAGCGCCAGTAAGAACCAAGGCGCGGCTAAGGGCGGAATTCCCGCGAAGGCCTCGATACCGATCACCGCGGTGAGCACGGCGTCGGCGGCCACGGCGAGCCAGACGACGCGCAGGCGAGCCCGCTCGGGCAACGCCGTAAAGCGCAGCAGCCACGCCAGCCCGGGCAGCACGAGGATCGCGTGCATCGCCACGGCGTGCAGGGGTTTCAGAGAACCGGCGTTCGTGTAGGCCAGCTCAGGGGACCCGCCGCGCGCCTCGACGACACCGCGGGCGATCATCACCGCGCCCGTGGCGAGGGCGACCATCAGCACCAGCAGGCCGAAGCGCACGGCGACCAGCATGCTCGGCGCCATGCTGCCCGCCGAACGGAAAGCCGCGGCTGTGAAGCCCAAAGCCGTCACCACGATCACGCCGCCACCGGCCGCGAGCGACATCGACACCACCGTGTCGAAGCCGGTCTCGAAGTTGAAGTGCGACGGAACCCCTCGCCACGCCTGCATAGTCACGAGCACGACCTCCGCCACGCACGCCACGACGAACGCACCGAGCAACCCGGTCCGGGCCCGCGGCCGCAGCACGACGTACGACGTCGCCCACGCCACCGACGCCAGCGTGAGACCGAACGACAACCCGAACGTGACCGCCTTGCGCAGCGACACCGGACCGAGCCACGTGCCGCCGCTGGCCAGCAGCACCACCGCGTTCACGACGCCGCTCGCGAAGAGCACCGCCCCCACCACGTACGCGACGCGTTCCACGCGCCTGCCGTCCCGCCAGATGCGGCCCACGGCGTCCATCACCGGCTGAGTCATGACGTCAGTTTGGTGCTGTGACGACGTTTCGTCGTCCGCTTGGTGTCGACACCCGCGTACGCAGATTTACGTACGCCGTCCATTGTGAAAACGCGAAAAAAGAGCACGTAAAGAACACATTGCAATTCCGGGATAACGCGTGGGCGCCGCCACTCGGCAGGAGGATGCGACTGCCGTGAATGAGTTCTACTCTGAAGACATGTACATAGCCTTGCTCGCCTACACGGCGCCTCGAAACGAAGTCGACTACGCACTGGCAGAACACGCGGAGTGGTTGCGCACGCACTTCTCCCGCGGATTGTTCCTGGTTTCCGGAAAAGGGGACACCGAGCACGACCAGGTCATCCTCACCCGCCCGTGTGTGCGCGGCAAGCTGGACGCCGTGCTCGCCACCGACCCGCTCGTGGTCCAGCGCCTCGCGCACTACACCGTGATCGAATTCTCCGCCACTCGTACCGCCCACGAATTCCACGCCATCAACGAGGCACTCGCCTCCTGAAGTCGCCGGCCCGGGAGCAGGTGGCCTTCGGCGGTGTTGCCCGCCACCTGCCCGCCGTATCACCGTCGTGCGCTCGCCTATGATCGCGGCAACCGACGTTCCGGTACGGGAGAAGCCATGCACACGCCCGACCTCGTCTTCCGAGGCCGCCGCCTCACCAGCGATCGCGCGCTGGTGATGGCCATCATCAACCGCACCCCCGATTCGTTTTACGACAACGGTGCGACCTACCTCGAGACCCGCGCGCAGGACGCCGTCCGCCGCGCGTACGCCGAGGGCGCGGACCTCATCGACATCGGCGGCGTGCCGGCCGGCAAGGGCCCCGAGGTCACCACGGCGGAGGAGATCGCCCGTGTGGTGCCGACCGTCGAATGGGCGCGCGAGACGTTCCCGGACCTCGTGATCAGCGTCGACACCTACCGCGCCGAGGTCGCGGACGCCGTCTGCCGCGCCGGCGCCGACATCGTGAACGACAACTGGGCGGCCTTCGAGCCCGAGATCCTGGACGTCGCGGCCGAGCACGGCGCGGGGTACATCTGCTCCCACACCAACGGCCTCACGCCGCGCACCGAAGCCGCGAAGCCGCAGTACGACGACGTGGTCGGCGCCGTGATCGACGGCACCACCGAGCTCGCCAAGCGCGCGTTGGAGCGCGGAGTGCCGCGCGAAGGGATCATGATCGACCCCTGCATCGACTTCGGCAAGAACTCCTACCAGTCGCTGGAGCTGATGCGGCACACGCAGGCGCTCGTGGACACGGGCTGGCCGGTGCTGATGGCGCTGTCGAACAAGGACGTGATCGGCGAGACGCTCGACGTGCCCGTCGGCGAGCGCGTGATCGGCACGCTCGCGGCCACGGCTGTCGCGGCGCTGCACGGGGCCGCGATGTTCCGCGCCCACCAGGTCGTGGAGACGCGGCAGGTGGCGGAGATGGTGGCCAGCATCGTCGGCACGCGCCCGCCCGCGCACGTGGTGCGGTCGGTCTGATGCGCGAGATCTTCCCGAGCGCGCGAGACCTGGCCGAGGCCGACCTGGAGGCCCTCTACGCATACCCGGCGCCTGGCAAGTGGCTCGCGGTGAACTTCGTGTCGAGCGCCGACGGTGCCGTCACCGTCGACGGCCGCTCGGCCGCGTTGTCCACGCCCGCCGACCGCGTGATCTACCGGCTGGGCAATGACCTCGCCGACGTCGTGTTGGTCGGTGCGGGCACCGCCCTGCTCGAGGGCTTCGAGGGCATGCGCCCCGACGAGCACTCCGCCGACCGGCGCCGCCGCCACGGCCTGGCGCCGATCCCGCCGGTCGCCGTCGTGACCTCGGGCCGGTCGCTGCGCCCGGACGCGCCGGTGATCACGAACGCCTTGGTGCCCACCATCGTCATCACCCACGCCGGCACCGACCCCGACCTGCGCGCCGCCTGGACCGCCGCGGGCGCCGACGTGCTCGTGGCCGGCACGGACGCCGTCGACCTCAGCTCCGCCGTGTCGGCCCTCGTCGCCCGCGGCCTCACCCGCATCGACTGCGAGGGCGGCCCGCGCCTCTTCGCGTCTCTCCTGGCCGCCGACGCCGTCGACGAGCTCCGCCTGACGATCTCCCCCTTCCTCATCGCGGGCCTCGCCCCGCGCGCGGCTTTCGGCGACACCATCGACCCCGAGCGGCTCCAGCTGGCCTCGGTCCTCGAGGACGACGGGACGTTGATGCTGCGGTACCTGCTCCACTGAGGTCACGGGGCGGCGCGGGGCCGCCCGCGCCCGCGCCGCTGCACGACGGCATGGAACCGCCTTGAAGCCGGTCCTGCCGCGAGGCTTCGGCGCGGCGTCCCGGCGGTTCGGCGGGCGCCGCGGCCACCTGAAGTCGATCGTCGCCAAGCCACTCGCGGCGACCGGATCTCGGCTCCGTGTCGCCGCGGCCCAAGCCGCTCTCGAGTACCTGCTTCACTGACTCAGTCCACAGTGGAGCGAAAGTGCGGACTCACGCCAGCAGCTCGAAATCCGCCTTCCCCAACGAAGTTCCGTTCACCTGGATCTCCAGCGCGTGCGCGCCCGGGTGGTAGACGCGGGTGGTGATGACGCGGAACGAGTGGGTGCGGTCCAGGAGCAGCTCGGCGCCCGGGTCGAGGACGCGGGTGGTGAGCTTGAAGACCTTCGGCGTGGTGGTGCCGTTGGCTTTGCGGTGGTGTACGACGTAGTCGACGACCAGGTTCATCGACGAGTCGCCGGTGTTGCGCAGCGTTCCGGTGAAGCCCAGGTCGGCGCCGATGGACACCGAAGGCGCCGAGAGCACGAGACCGTCGAAGGCGATGCCGGACGGTGGCGCGAAGCCGAGGAGCGCCAGCGCACCCGGGTCGCCTTGTTTGATCAGGGTGCGCAGGCCGTGCCGGACGAGTTGCGCGGTCTGTTTGTCACCGGAAGCACCCACCCAGCGGCCGGCCGCGGCCACCGCCGCCTCGGGACGCGCGCGGCTCAGATCGTTGAGGTGGTTGGCGACCGAACGCCGCACGTACGCCGAAGAGTCGCGGTGCAGCGCGTCGAGGATCGGCGCCGTGACGCCCGGCCGGGCGGTGATCGCCCCCACCCGGCGCGCCCACGGCAGCAGCGGCCGCGTGCCCTCCGAGGCCAGGCGGCGGACGTGCTCCGACGGGTCGGAAGTCCAGGTCAGCACTTTCGGCAACGCCCGCTCGAGGTCCGCGTCGAGCAGCGGCCGGATGGCGAACTCCGCCGTCAGCCGCGGGGTCAACAAAGCCAGCAGATCCAACGCGGCGTCGAACGCGACCGGCCCGCCGTCCGCCAGAGCCCGCGCCGAAGCCGCCTCCGAGACGGGCCAGATCATCCAGCCGGAGAACGACTCGTCGGCCAGCGCCCGCTCCACGACGTCCGACAGCTCGCGGTAGCCGCCCGGCAGGTCGGCCAGCAGTGCGTCGCGCACCGCGTCCGTGCGTTGCCGCAACCCGAGCCCACCCAGGCGGACCCGGCCCAGCTCCCCGAACGCGACGCCGGGCGCGGCTGCCTTCATCGACGCGAGCAGGCCCCTGACGACCGCGTCGTTGAGCATATCGTCGGCCAGCGGCATCCGCTTCTCCCCTCCGTCAAGCGCTACATTCGTTACATGCCCATCCAGAACACCAGCGCCAAGGACCGGCTGCTCCTGGCAGCGGCCCAGCTCCTCGACGCGGCGGCCGGCGGACCGGTGTCGACCCGCGCGATCTGCGAGCGGGCCGGCGTGCAGGCGCCGACGCTGTACCACCACTTCGGCAGCAAGCAGGGACTGCTCGACGCGGTGGTCAACTTCGGCTTCACCCAGTATGTGGAGAGCACCGACAAAAACCGCGCGGACGCCGATCCGGTCGAGCAGATCCGCGAAGGCTGGGACCGCCACGTGGACTACGGCCTGACCCACCCCGCCTTCTACGTGCTGCTCTACGGCCAGATCCAGCCCGGCGTCCCCTGCACCCTCACCTCCAGCGCCGAGGCGATGCTGCTGGAGCTGCTCACACGCGCCGCCCGCCAGGGTCGCCTGCGCGTGACCCCCGCCGAGGCCGCGCGGCAGATCGCGGCCGCCAACTCCGGCGTCACGCTCAGCCTCATCGCCCAGCCCGAAGACGGGCGCGACCTGGCGATGTCCCACCAGGTCCGCGATGCGCTGCTCGCCAGGCTGATCACCGACGAGGCCGCCGAAGCGCCGTCGAGCGTCGGCGCGCTGGCAGTCGCCCTCGCGACGGCACTGGACGGGAAGACCGAGCAGCTCACCCCCGTCGAGCAGACCATGCTGCGCGAGTGGCTGGACCGCCTGGCTTCGTGAGGCGGCCCAGGTCACCTGCGCGACCGCATTTCGCCCGAGTCATGTCCAGCGGCGCCACGGCGACGACGTCCGGCGGCAGAGTCCCGGTCAGGCCGTGGCCGGATCGGCGGCTTTGGCCGCCCGCTCGATTTCCGTCCGCCGGCTCTCCCAGAAGGCTGCATCCTGCCCCCGCCGGGCCATGCCTGCCGCATCCATCTCGACTTCGCCGTCCAACTGTTCGCGCAGGATGTCGGCGTGCCCGGCGTGCCGGCTGGTCTCCGTGAGCATGTGGACCAGGACGTTGAACAGCATCACGTCGGGACGTGGCCACCAGGGCACGTAGCCGGGCGAGCCGATGGCGAGCGCGGCGATTGTCGCGTCGGAGTGTTCCCGACAGGTGCTTGATCAGACCGAGCAGGTCGGTTCCGGTCGAGGTCAGGGGAGCATGCACCAACAGCCCCGCACCACGGCTCGCAACGACCTCTGCTGCCTGAACGTCCGCAAGGCTCAGGCCGGGTGGGGACATCGCGGCCAGGTCTACTGACCGCGGGCCACGCTGACGCCAACTCGACTGACCGCGGGTTAAACCCGGGCGATATATTTGCTACAGTCCTCTACATAAAAAATGTAGAGGAGGATCCGGCATGCCCGCAGCACTCGGCCGGTACGGCGCGTGGATGAGCCCCGCCACCGACGACGAGACTCGCAAGAAAGTGGCCGTGGAAGCCGAGAAACTGGGCTACGCCACGGTGTGGTTCGGCATCGGCGCGAGCTCCGTCGAGGATCTGGCCTACTTCGAGGAAGTCCTCGACGCCACCGACCGGATCACCGTCGCCACCGCGATCGTCAACATGTGGACCAACGACGCCGGTCGTATCGCCGCCGCCTACCACCGCCTCGCCGAGCGCCACGGTGAGCGGTTCGTTCTCGGCGTCGGCGTCGGGCACCCGGAGTCGATCACGACGTACCAGAGTCCGTACCAGAAGATGGTCGCCTACCTGGACCAGCTCGACGCCGAAGGCGTGCCCGCCGAAGCCCGCGTGCTCGCGGCGCTGGGGGACCGTTCGCTCGAGCTCGCCGCCACGCGTACGCGCGGCGCGCACCCGTACCTCGTCGTGCCGAAGCACACCGAGCACGCGCGGGCGGTCCTCGGCCCGGGCGCGCTGCTGGCGCCGGAGCACAAGGTCGTGGTGGACGACGATCCCGTGGCCGCCCGCGCGATCGGCCGTCCGTTCGTGCACAAGCCCTACCTCGGCCTGCGCAACTACATGAACAACCTGCGCCGCCTCGGCTACACCGATGCCGACGTCTCCGGTGAGGGCAGCGACCGCCTCGTCGACGACCTCGTCCTCCACGGCACGCCCGCCGCGATCCACACGCGGCTGGCCGAACACCTGAACGCCGGTGCCGACCACGTCGGGGTCCACGTGCTGGGGCCCGACCCGTTGACGGGCTACCGCCGGCTCGCCGAAGTGCTCTTGTGAGCGAACTGCTGCACGGCCTCATCGGCCTTGTCGAACGCCGCCCGCGCCGCCGAGAGGTCCTCGGCCGCGCGGGCGGCTCGCGCTTCCGCGTCCGCCAGGCGTTCGCGCAGCTCGGCCAGGCGGGTGTCGGCCAGTTCGGCGATGCGTTCGGTACGGACCAGATTTCGTGAGGCTTCGGCTCGTTCGCGCGTGGCGGCGGAAGCCTTGCGCTGCCACTCTTCGCGAGCGACGCGTTCCCGTTCGCGGTCCGCATGGTCCTTTTCGGACTTCTCGCGCGCGGCTTTCTCGTCGGCCTGTTTGCGACGGGTGTTTTCCTTGGCCGGTGCGGTTTTCTTCTCCGGCGCGGGCTTCTTCTCCGGCGCGGGCTTCTTCTTCCGCGGACCCGACGCGGCGGGCAACGACAGCCACTGGTCCACATCCTGGTGCGCCACCGACGTCAGCCGCCCGGCCAGCACGAGCCGCGCGACGTCCGGGTCCGCCACGACCGTCTCCAGCGTCTCCTCCACCTCGCGCGCGACGGAGTCGCTCAGGTCCGGCGCGTCGCGCAAGACCTCGCGCACCAGCTCGGCCCGCCGCTGCGCGAGCTCCCGCAACTGCTCGCCGGCGAGGCTCGCGTGCGCGGCACGCAGGCGGTCGCCCAGCTCGGCCAGCTCCTCGAGCGCCGAGGAACCGTCGCGAGCCAGCCGGTTGACGAAGAAGGCCGCGGTCGTCGGCTTGCGCAGCGCCTGGATGCGGCGCGCGAGCTCGGCGTCGCCCGCTTGTTTGGCCGCACGGGCCGCTGCTGTGCGCGACGCGACGAAGTCCGCGGGCTCGCCCGCGTAGAGGTCGTCGGCGACGGTGTCGAAATCCGGTGCTGCCACCGCACCACGGAACCACACCGGTAGTCCGAACGCGACGTATCACGTACGGTGGACGCCTCGGCAAAGCCGAAAGCCGCAGGTCAAGCGAGACAGGTCCAGGGACGGTGCCCATGACGCCATCGGGCAGGCTCGCGCTGACGGCCAGCCCCCTGGTCGCCGGCGCGCTGCAGGCGCTCCAGCGCGTGACCGGGCTGCCGGTCGCGATGGGCGGGCCCGTGTCGGCGGGGTCGCGGACGCTCGTGATCGACCAGCTGCGCGGCACGGCCACGGGCTCGCTGCAGCACCTGCGCGTCGACACCGGCGCCGGGCTGGGCGGCAAGGCCGTGGCGCTCGGGCGGCCGTCGACGGTCATCGACTACCTCAACGCGCAGGGCATCACCCACAAGTACGACCGCGCCGTCGCGCCGGAGCAGCTGCGGGCGATGGTCGCGCTGCCGGTGCGCGTGGGCGCGTCGACGCGTGCGGTGCTGTACGCGGCAACGCGCGATTCGATCACCTTCGGCGACCGGATCCTACGCGCGGCGAGCGCGGTCGTCGCACGGTTGGAGCGCGACATCGAGGTGGAGGAAGAAGTCCGGCGGCGCGTCAGGACACCGCCGCCGGGTGAGCACCACGACCTGCACGCCGAGCTCCTCGCGATCGCCGGTTCGATGCACGACGACGAGGCCCGCGCGCGGCTGCTCGAAGTGTGCGAACGCCTGCGTCCGCCCGAGGCCCCGCCGGGCATCACGCTGTCGCCGCGCGAGCTCGACGTGCTGCGGCTCGTGCGCGAGGGCTGCACCAACGACGAGATCTCCGAGCGGCTCGGGCTGCTGCCCAACACGGTCAAGTCGTACCTCAAGCACGCCATGCGCAAGCTCGACGTCAGCAACCGGATCCAGGCGGTGAACCGGGCGCACGCGGCCGGCCTGTTCGGCTGAGCACCCCCTTTGTGGGGTGGCCGGGTGGTCACCGCGCGGGCATCATCGCCGCACGGGCAGCGCTGCCCGTTCGACGCGAAGGGATCGGCACGTGTTCTACGACCTCGCTGTCCGCGATTTCCTCGACCGCGCGGAAACGGTGTACCCGGACCGGATCGCGGTGGTGGACGAACCCGACCAGCCCGCGGCCTCGTGGGGCGCGATCACCTACCGCGAGCTGGCCCGGCGGGCCCGCGCGCAGGCCGCGAACCTCGACACGCTGGGCGTGCCCGTCGGCGGCCGCGTCGCGATCGTTTCGCACAACTCGGCGCGGCTGCTCACGTCGTTCTTCGGGGTTTCGGGCTGGGGCCGCATCCTGGTGCCGGTGAACTTCCGGCTCGCGCCGGCGGAGGTGCGCTACATCGTGGAGCACTCGGGCGCCGAGGTCGTGATGGTCGACCCGGAGCTGAAGCCGCTGCTGGACTCTGTCACCGCGAAGCACGTGTTCGTGCTCGGCGAGCACGACGAGCAGATCTTCGGCGGTGACGGCGAACCGCGGCCGTGGAAGCCCGATGAATCGGCCACCGCCACGCTCAACTACACCTCGGGCACCACCGCGCGGCCCAAGGGCGTGCAGCTGACGCACCGCAATCTCTGGCTCAACGCCACCACGTTCGCCTTGCACACCACGCTCAACGACAACGACGTGCTGCTGCACACCCTGCCGATGTTCCACTGCAACGGCTGGGGCATGCCCTATGGCGTCACCGGTCTCGGCGCGCGCCACATCGTGCTGCGCAAGGTCGACGGCACGGAGATCCTGCGCCGCGTGGAGGAACACGGCGTCACGATCATGTGTGCCGCCCCCGCCGTGGTCACCGCGGCCCTCGACGGCGCCGCCAAGTGGGACGGCGAGATCCCCGGCCGCGACCGCGTGCGAATTGTCGTGGCGGGCGCGCCGCCGCCGACCCGCACCATCGAACGCGTGCGCGCCGAGCTGGGCTGGGAGTTCATCCAGATCTACGGCCTCACCGAGACGTCGCCGCTGCTCACGGTCAACCGCTTCCGCTCGGAGTGGGAAGACCTCGACGCGCACGAGCAGGCGAAGCTCCTGGGCCGCGCGGGCGCGCCGGCGCTGGGCGTGCGCGTGTCGATCGACACCGACGGCGAGGTGCTCGTCCAGTCGAACATGAACCTCGACGGCTACTGGGAGAACCCGGACGAAACCGCCCGCGTGCAGGGGGGCAACTGGTTCCACACCGGCGACGGCGGCCGCTTCGAGGACGGTTACCTCTCCATCGCCGACCGCAAGAAGGACGTGATCATCACCGGCGGCGAGAACGTGTCGTCCATCGAGGTGGAAGACGCCCTGAACTCCCACCCGGCCGTGCGCGAGGCCGCCGTGATCGGCATCCCCGACACGAAGTGGGGCGAGCTCGTCACGGCCCTGGTCGTCACCGACGGCACCCCCGTGACGGCGGAGGACCTGATCACGCACTGCCGCCGGCACCTGGCCGGCTACAAGTGCCCGAAACGCGTGGACTTCCTCGACGAACTCCCCCGCACGGCGACCGGCAAGATCCAGAAGTTCAAGCTGCGCAAGCCGTTCTGGGAAGGCCAGGACCGGCAGGTGAACTAGCCACGCGGCTCGGCCGGCCGGTAGACGAGCTGCACCACCCCGTTGCCGAACACCTTCGACCGTTCCAGCGCGAAGTCCAGATGCGGACCGTCGTCCGGGAACAGGCGGCGGCCCGCGCCGACGACGACGGGGTGTTGCAGGAGGACCAGCTCGTCGACGAGGCGGCGGGCGAGCAGCCAGCGCACGAGCGTCGCGCTGCCGCTGGTGAGGATGGTGCCGCCGGGGGCGGCCTTGAGGTCGCGGATCGCGGGTTCGAGGTCGCGCGGCAGGAGGGTGCTGTGCTGCCGGCCGACGGCGGTGAGCGTGGTGGAGGCGACGTACTTGCGGACGTTGTTCATGAACTCCGCGCCGGGGTCGTCCGCGCGGCCGGGCCAGGCTTCGGCGAAGCCCTCGTACGTCACGCGGCCCAGCAGCATCGCGTCGGCGTCGGACAGGCCGGCGCCGACGATGCGTTCGAGCTCGGGCGTCCAGTGCGAAAGCGACCAGCGGTCCGGCGCTTCGACGACGCCGTCCAGCGACACGAACAACGTGGACACGATCTTGCGCATCGGAGGGCTCCTCGTTCGGGGTGCCCCACTATCCCGGAGACGACCGGGATCGCGCAGACAAACCGAACGATCAACCCACTTGCCGCACCAGGTCGAGCGCGCGGCCGAGCGTCGACAGCCGCGCGTCGAGCGAGTCGCCCGCCGGGTAGAGGCGGACCGTGTCGACGCCGGCGTCGCGCCAGACGCGCAGCCGTGTGCGGACCATGTCCTCGGTGCCGATGAGCGTGGTGCCCAGGACCATCTCGTCCGTCACCAGCGAAGCGGCGCCGTCGCGGTCGCCGGACTGCCAGCGGTCGCGGACCTCCGCGGCGACCTCGGCCCAGCCCTGGCGGCTGTAGGCGTCGTTGTAGAAGTTGGTGCTCGCGGAACCCATGCCACCCAGGGAAAACGCGAGCTCCTTCTTCCGAGAGCCAACCATGTCGCGCAGCTCGTCGTCATTCGCGGCGAACGCGACTTCCGCGCCCTGGCACACGTCGAGGTCGCCCCGCGCGCGGCCGGACTTCGCGAGGCCCGCGTCGAGGTGGCTGAAGTACGCCGAAGCGCCTTCGGGTACGAAGCTGGTGCCGAGCCAGCCGTCGGCGACCTCGCCGGTGAGTTCCAGCATCTTCGGCGACAGCGTGGCCAAATAGATGGGGATGTCCTCGTTGGGTTTCGACGACAGCCGCATCGGCCGCGCCTCACCTGGCAGCGGGATCTCGAAAGCCTTGCCGGAGAAGGAGATCTTCTTCCCCGCGAACGCGCTGCGCACGATCTCCACCGTCTCGCGCATTCGCGTGAGCGGCTTCGCGAACGCCACGCCGTGCAGGCCCTCCATCACCTGCGGCCCACTCGGTCCGAGGCCCAGGGAAAACCGGCCGCCGGACATGTCGGCGAGCGTCAGCGCCGCCTGCGCCACCGCGACCGGCGTGCGCACACCGACCTGCATGATCCCGGAGCCGAGCTGTAGCCGCGAAGTGCGCCCGGCCAGGAACCCGAGCACCGACGGCGCGTCGGAACCCCACGCCTCGGCGACCCAGCACACGTCGAGACCGAGTTTTTCGGCCTCCAGCACGAAATCCAGTGTGTCCGTCCAGCCGCCGGAGGCTTCGACCGTGGTCGCGGTGCGCATCAGCGCGCCGCCTCGACCCGGTCCTTGATCGCCGCGACGGTGGCGATCATCGCGGTCTCGAACTCGCGCATGCGCACGAAAACGATCTTCTGCTCCTTGTCCGGCATGCGGTCGATGGCGAAGGACAGACCCGATCGTGCCGGCCCGATCTGCATCCACTGGGTGAGCTTCGTGCCGCCGTTCTCGGGCTCGAGCGTGAATCGCCAGGTCGCCGTGGGCGTGTCCGCGTCCGCCACCGCCCACGCGAACACGCGCGGCTCCTCGCACTCGACGATGAACGACGTCGTCGACCACTCGCCGAGCGCGTCGTGCTTGCTGTAGCCCACGAAGGAGCCGCCGAGCTTCGGGCCGGTCGCGCCGTCGCACCACTCGACACGCTGGAGCTCAGCGCTCATCTCGGGCATGCGCTGCACGTCGGACACGAACGGCCACACCGTCTCGGGAGCGCCGTCGATCCAGGTGGCCGCCTCGGCCGTGGGCTTGTCCGCGTACCGCGCGCCGGTCCACTCCATCGTGGTGCGCCTCCTCAGCATCGACCGTCAAGGTGCCTCTGACCACGATAGTTTCGTAGTGAGACCCTCGTGTCAACGCGAGGTCGGCTCAGTGCGCGGCTTCCTGCTTGGCGAACCGCGCCTCGACATCGGGCCGGTGCGCGATCTTCTCGGGGAAGCCGGGGCCGCGGCGCATCCGCGTGTCCTCGGCCGTGAGCGGCTCGCCGCACTGCGCGCAGACGACTTCGGCGTGCGTGTCGTGGCCGCACGTCTCGTGGTGCGTCGTGATCGGCGGGCCGGCCTCGCCAGCGAGCCAGCGGTCCCCCCACGCCGTCATCGCGATGAGGACCCCGAAGAAGTCCTTGCCCTTGTCGGTGAGCACGTAGTCGTAGCGCACCGGCTCGGTCTGGTACGCCACCTTCTCCAGCAGACCCTCGTCGACCAGCCGGCGCAGCCGGTCGGCGAGGGTGTTGCGCGCGATGCCGAGCGCCTGCTGGAACTCGTCGAAGCGCGTGACGCCGTAGAACGCGTCGCGCAGCACGAGCGGCGTCCACCAGTCCCCGAGCAGGTCCATGGTCCGCGCGATGGAGCACGGCCACTGCGCGAAGGAAGTCCGTTTCATGGACGGGAGACTACGCCGTCTCAGTCTGAAACTCAGCTGTTGGAAGCTGTGATCAGGCGATTTCCACGCGGTGGCCGACGGTCACGTCCACGTGATCGGGCACCTCGTCGTGCTCGTCGCCGACCGAGAGCGTACCCGCGGGCTCCACGAGCAGCACGGCCGCGCCTTCCTTCGAAGACGGCTTGTGGAACGTCCCGCGCGGCACCACGAACACCGAGCCGCGCCCCACCGTGACCACGCGCTCGCCGGCGGGCTCACGCAGGCCGATCTGGATCTCGCCGTCGAGGACCAGGAAGAACTCGTCGGTGTTCTCGTGGACGTGCCACACGTGCTCGCCGGAGAAGCGGGCGAGGCGGACGTCGTAGTCGTTGATGTTCGCGACGATGCGCGGGCTCCACACGGCGTCGAAGCCGTCGAGCACGGTCTGCAGATCGATGGGCTGGTTCATGCGATCGATCGTGGTCCTGTCGCCGGGCGACCGGGAGTGCTAGGAATAGCACATGTCGCAAGGATCCTCGCACCGCGTGGTGATGGTCGTGGACGACGGCTCGAACCCGTTCGAGATGGGCGTCGCGACGGAGCTGTTCGGCCTGCGCCGCCCGGAGCTCGGACGGGAGTGGTACGAGTTCACGCTGGCCTCGGCGCGCGAGCGCGTGGGCATGCACCTGGGGATGTTCACGCTCTCCGGCATCGCGAGGCTCGACGCGGTCGACGAGGCGGACACGGTGATCGTGCCGAACCGGCCGGATCCGCAGGTGCCGGCGGAGGCCTCGGTGCTGTCCGCGATCCGGCGGGCCCACACGCGCGGCGCGCGGCTGATGAGCTTCTGCACGGGCGCGTTCACGCTGGCCGAGGCGGGCGTGCTGGACGGGCTGCGCGCGACGACGCACTGGCGGTGGGCGGCCGAGTTCACCGAGCGCTACCCCGACGTGCGGCTGGAGCCCGACGTCCTGTTCGTCGACGAGGGCACGGTGCTCACGGCGGCGGGCAGCGCTGCGGCAATGGACCTGGGTCTGTACGTGATCCAGCGCGACCACGGCGCGGAGATCGCCAACGCCGTGAGCCGCCGCCTGGTCTTCCCCGGTCACCGCGACGGTGGTCAGCAGCAGTTCGTGGAACGGCCGGTGCCCGTGGTGCCGGACGCGTCACTGGCACCGGTGCTGGAGTGGGCGCGCGGCAATCTCGACCGGGCGTTGACCATCGCGGACCTGGCCGGGCGGGCGGCGACCAGCCAGGCGACGCTTCACCGGCGGTTCCGCGGCGAGCTGGGCACGACGCCGCTGGCCTGGCTGACGACGGAGCGCGTCAGCCTCGCGTGCCGGCTGCTGGAACGCGGCGAGCTGCGGCTGGACCGCGTCGCCACCGAATGCGGGTTCGGGACGGCCGCCAACCTGCGGGCACAGCTGCGGCGGCACACGGGGCTGAGCCCGTCGGAGTACCGGCGGCGGTTCGGACCGGCGGCCTGATCAGCTCTCGAGCTCGCGCAGGGCAGCGGCGATCGCGTCGCGGTGGACGGCCGGCGGGTAGGTGGCGGGGTCGGCCGCGGTCAGGGCGTTGAGGCCTTCGACCAGGGCGATCAGGCGTTTCGCGGTCCGTTCGCGGCGCGGGTGGGCCCAGCGGGGGTGGCAGGCGCCGACGAGCCGCGTCACGCGGATGACGAACGAGCGGTTGTGCGCGCGGTGGCGGTCGGCCAGCTCGGGGTCCGCGAGGGCGGCGGCGAGGAAGCCGACCCAGACCCGGGCCTCGTCGGCGGCTTCCTCGGTGAGGGTGGCGGCGTGGCAGAGGACGTCGCGCAGCACGGCCGCGGGTGGGCCGCCGGCCGCTTCGGTGGCGTCGGCGCGTTCGGCGGTGCGCTGGTGCAGCAGGTCGCGGGCGTGCAGCAACAGAGCGCGCTTGGTCGGGAACGCGTGCATGACCAGGCCCGTGGTGCAGCCCGCGCGCTCGGCGACCGCGCGCACGGTGAGGCCGGGCAGCCCGTCCGCGGCCAGCACCCGCCACACTGCACCGGAGAGCAGCTCGCGCTGAGCGCCGACGTCACGCTGTCTTGGCATGCGGGCCTCCTTTCCGTAACATCGGTTACGGTAACACTTGTTCCGAAACCACGTGTGAAAATCTGGGGGTGCCGGTGGTCGAGATCCTGCGTTCCGAGTGGGACGCGCCGGAGGCGGTCGCGCTGCGGGCTGCGCAACGGGCCGAATTGGACGCTCGGTACGCGACCGGCGACCACGAAGCCGGCCCGGCGCCAACCGCCGAAAGTATGGCCGTTTTTGTCATCGCGTGGTCCGGCGGCACCGCGGTCGGCTGCGGTGGCCTGCGGTTCCTCGGGCCGGGCGAGGCGGAGATCAAACGCATGTACGTGGTGCCGGCCTCGCGCGGGACCGGCGTTTCGACGGCGTTGTTGCGGGTGCTTGAAGGGGAGGCCGCGTCGCACGGCATCACGCGGCTACTTCTGGAAACCGGTGTCCGCCAGCCGGACGCGATCCGCTTCTACCAGCGGGAAGGCTACGAATCGATCCCGGCGTTCGGCGCGTACAGCAGTGATCCACTGGCCCGATGCTTCGCGCGATTACTCCATTCGGCGCAGTCGTCAAAAAACCGATCCGCGCCTCCTGTTAAACCCCGGTGAAAATGTCTGATCGGCCAACTACGGATTTAGCGTGGATGGACGAGACCTCGCCGTCTCGACAGATTTGGCGCAGGCCCTCACAAAAGGCGGCCGTCTTCGGCTAGCTTGACCCAAGAGGGTTCGAAAGGCGAAACGGGGAGCGACGATGGCGAAACACCGCCCACGCCGGAGGTCTGTCCGCAGCAAGACGGCAGCCGCCCTCGCGGGTGGTGCGCTCGTGGTGCTGCCGACGTTGGCCGCGTCGGGTCTGCCCATTCCGCTCGCCGCCGCCCCGGCTCTCAGGGCCGCGGGCACCTCGCAGCCGCCGATGGCCGCGCCGTGGCTTCCGCCGAACATCGAGCTCCCGCCGGTCGCCGTGGACGGCAGCCTGCCGCAGCCGCCGACCCCGTTGCCCCTGACCGTGCCGGGCTTCCACGTGAGCACGGGTTCGGCCACGCCGTCCGGTCCACTGGGGATTCCGGGCAGCATGCTGAAGGCGTACCAGAACGCGGCCGACATCATGTCCCGCGAGCAGCCCGGCTGCCACCTCGACTGGCAGCTCATCGCGGCCATCGGGCGCATCGAGTCCAACCACGCGCGCGGCGGTTACGTCGACGCGCAGGGCAACACGCTCGAGCCGATCCTCGGGCCGGTGCTCGACGGTTCCGGCCCGTTCGCCGCCATCGGCGACACCGACGGCGGCAAGTACGACGGCAACGCGGTGTGGGACCGCGCCGTGGGCGCCACGCAGTTCATCCCGTCGACCTGGGCGGGCTACGCCTCCGACGGCAACGGCGACGGCGTGTCCAACCCGAACAACATCTACGACGAAACCCTCGCCACGGCGCGCTACCTGTGCTCCGGCGGCTTGGACCTCTCCAGCGACGCGATGCAGCGCGTGGCCGTGCGGCGCTACAACAACTCGCAGTCCTATGTGGACACGGTCATGGCCTACGCGGCGGCCTACCGCGGCGGCGTGTCGCAGCTGCCCGACAGCCAGGTCCCCATCGGCGCGCCACCGGGCCCGGGCGCCATCGCGGCCGCCGCCGGCAGTCCCCTCGGCAACCCGGCCCCGCCGCCGCCCCCGCTCGTCACACCGCCGGGCAGCCCCACGCAGCTCCCACCGTCGACCACAACGAGCTCGCCCACCACGACTCCGACGACCCCCAGCACCACCCCGTCGGACTCCGGCGACACTCCGCCGCCGTCCGACGGCTCGACCCCGCCGCCTTCGGACGGATCGACTCCGCCGCCCGCTGACAGCTCCACCCCACCGGCCGGCTCGACCCCTCCGTCCAGCTCGACGACGCCGACCACCACCACGTCGTCGTCCAGTTCGGACTCGCCGTCGTCCGGCTCGGACTCGTCCTCCTCCACCAGCTCGGACACCACCCCGCCCCCGGAGACGACGAGCACCACGCCGACCAGCTGATTCCCGTGGCGTGAGTGGTGAAACCGGGCTTCGCCGCTCACGCGTCCGGCTGCGTCACCGAAGCCCGGGCCTCGTCGTAGGCGTCGCGGGCTTCGGTGACAGCGGGGAGCCGGCGTTCGACCCAGCGGACCAGACCGCGGACCTGCTCGGCGGCCTCGCGGCCCATCGGGGTGAGCGAGTAGTCGACGCGGGGCGGGATGACGGGCTTGGCGTCGCGGTCGAGGAAGCCGTCGCGTTCGAGGGTTTGCAGCGTCTGCGCCAGCATTTTTTCACTCACGCCGCCGATTTCGCGGCGGAGCTCGCTGAAGCGGTACGAGCGTTCGAGCAGGGCGGCGAGCACGAGGATGCCCCAGCGGCTCGTCACGTGCTCCAGCACGATGCGCGACGGACAGGTCGCGCGGTTGACGTTGGGCGCCTCGGGCAGTGCTTCGGTCATGTCACCCTCCTCATTACTCGAACACCAGTACCTTACTCTGAAGTGGGTACTTCCCGAGAGAGAGTAACAGTCCTACGGTGAGTGGTGGAAGATCCACCGACCCGAAGGAAAAACATGAGCATCGTCATCACCGGAGCCACCGGGCTGCTGGGCCGGCAGGTCGTCGCCGACCTCCTCGCGGCCGGCGTGCCCGCGGGTGAAATCACGGCCGTGGCGCGCAGTGCGGAGAAGGCGGCCGACCTGGGTGTGCGCGTGCACATCGGCGACTACGACCGGCCGGAGACGCTGGCCGGGGCCTTCGCCGCCGGGGACCGCGTGCTGCTGGTGTCCGGCACGGAGCTGGGCAAGCGCGTCGGCCAGCACACCGCCGTCATCGACGCCGCGAAGGCCGCCGACGTCGCGCAGCTCGCGTACACAGGCGTCTTCGGCAGCCCGGACGCCGACTTCACCCTCGCCGACGACCACCGCGAGACCGAGCAGCGCATCCTCGACGCAGGGCTGCCGTACACATTCCTGCGCAACAACTGGTACTCCGAGATGGCCGTCGCCGACGTCCCCGGCTCGCTCGCCCGCGGAGCCGTCGTGAACAGCGTCCGCGCCGACGCCCGCATCGCCACCGCCCCGCGTGAGGACTACGCCACGGCCGCGGCCACGGTCCTGCGCACGGACGGCCACCTCGGCGTCGCCTACGAGCTCGGCGGCGACACCGCGTGGACGTTCGGCGAGTTCGCCGCGGAGCTCGCGCGCCTCGGCGGCCGCCCGGTGGTCCATACCACTATCCCCGGCGCGGAGTACGAAGCGATCCTCACCGGCGCCGGTGTGCCGGCGTTCATGGCGACGGTCCTGGTCGACGTCGACGACGCCATCTCCCGCGGCCGCCTCGCCGGCACCCCGGGCGAGCTGGCGAAGCTCCTCGGGCGCCCGCCGGCACCGATCACCGAGACGATCGCGAAGCTCCTCGGCTGAAGCCGCGCCGAGTACCATTCGGCGCGGCGGCGATCCCGGCGCCGCACAGACGGGCGATCGGATGCCTGGCACCCGGGAGTTCCCGGCATCCGCGCCCGTACCAAGCCCGGCCACGCACCTCATGAGCCCGGCCGAGAGCCCTCTCGAACCCGATCAACCGGGGCGCCCGGGCTAAGCTGCACGCGGTCCGAGCCCGAGGAGCGAACGTGTCCTGGAACCCCCAAGCGCTGCCCGATCTGTCCGGTCGGACCTACGCCGTGACGGGCGGGAACGCGGGGATCGGCTACTTCATCTCCGAACAGCTCGCCGGCGCCGGCGCGCACGTCGTGATCCTCGGGCGCACCCCGGCCCGGCTGGCGACCGCGGCCGACGCGATCAAGAACCACCACGGACAGGCCGAAATCAGCACGATCCGCCTGGATCTGGCCGACCTCGAGTCCGTCGCGGAAGCCGCCGATTCACTCAATCGGCTCGGGCGCGTGGACGGGCTGGTCGAGAACGCCGGCTCCACCTCCCCCGGCCGCCGACGCCGGACCACGCGTCAGGGCTTCGAACTCGCCGTCGGCACCAACCACCTCGGCCACTTCGCCCTCACCGCGCTCGCGATGCCGGTGCTCACCGCGTCCGACGCCCGCGTCGTGCCCATGGGCAGCCTGATCACCCGGCTGCAGCCGTTCGACCTCGACGACCTGCAGACCGAACGCAAGTACTCCGAGTTCCGCGCCTACGCCCAGTCCAAGCACGCCGTGCAGTCCTTCGGCTTCGAACTCGACCGGCGGCTGCGCGCGGCCGGCTCGAAGGTCACCTGCGTGGTGGCCCACCCCGGCTTCAGCCTCGGCAGCGCCAGCCCGCGCCGCGACGGCATCACCGACCCGAAGCCGCTGATGCGCCTGTTCGCGCCCCTCACGCAGGGCAAGGACCGCGGCGCCTGGCCCGCCGTCCGCGCCGCCGTCGACCCGGAAGCCACCGGGGGCCAGTTCTACGGCCCCGCCCGCGGCGGCGTCGGCCGCCCCGTGCCGAAGACGGCCGTCAAGGTCGACCTGGACCCCGAACGCGCGGGCAAGCTGTGGACCCTGTCGGAAAAGCTGACGGGTACGACGTTCGACGTCCGCTGATCAACCCGGCGGCTCAAGGCCCGAGTCGAGGGCGTCCATCGCCCGGTTCAGCAACGTCACCAGGCCCGGATCACTCCCCGGGTACCAGCTCTTGAACGCCGCCCGGTTGGCGGCGAACGCGACCTCCACCGTGAGCCGCACGTAGAGGTCGTCCACCGAGAGGCCCGTGCGCGAAGCGATCGCCTCGAGCGCGGCTTCCTCCACGAGCTTGTTGACGTGCGCGAGCCGGCCCCACAACTCGGGGTATTCGCGCAGCATCAGGGCCCGCTCGCCGAAGGTGGGGTCGGCGGAGGCCTCCGTGAAGCGCTCCGTGAAGACCGCGCGCAGGGTCGCGAGTGGACGTTCCGAGGCGGGCCGCGCGGCGACGCCCGACCGGACGCCGTCGGGGGTGAGCGCCAGGGAGAAAACCGCGGCTTCCTTGCTGTCGAAGTAGTTGAAGAACGTACGCGCCGAGACGCCGGCCTTGTCGCAGATCTGGTCGACGGTCACCTCGTGCGGCCCGCGCGATCGGTACAGCGCGACGGCCGCCGCGCGGATCGCCTGTCGCGTTGCTTCCTTCTTGCGCTCGCGAAGTCCCGCCCCTGTCATCTTTCTTACACTACTGCACTTTTGCAGTACTGCAATATAACGTGACCACCATGGCGGAAGAACTGGCCAACCCCTCGACCACTCGCACCCTCGCCGAGAACCTTTGGTTCCCCGTTGTCCTTTTTCTCGGCTTTGCCGTGGTCTACCTGGCCGCCTTCCACCGGCCGCAGCCGCACGAGGTGCCGGTGGCGGTCGCCGACCCGGTGGCCGCGACGCGGGTCCAAAGCCGGCTGGACGAGGTCAGCCCCGGCGGGTTCCACGTCGTCGCCGTGCCCGACGGGCAAGCGGCCCGCGAAGCCGTGCTGGGCCGCACCACCAGCGGGGCCTTCACCCCGGACGCAAAGCACCCGGTGCTCTACGTCGCCAAAGCCAACGGCTTCACCCTCCATTCCCTGCTCACCCAGACCTTCACGCCCCTGGCCAACGGGAAGCTCGCCGTTGTCGACCTCGCCCCGACCGTCGCCGGCGACCCGCTCGGCAACGGGCTGTTCTACCTGCTGATCTCGTGGGGCCTGCCGAGCTATTTCGTCGTGATGATGCTGCTGCGCGCGGTCGGGCTCAGCCGCCGCGCGCGGATGCTCACGTTCGTCGGCTGGGCCGCGTTCCTGTCGGTGGCGGGCTTCCTCATCGCCCACGCCATGGACGTCATCCCCGGCAACCCGGCCGCGATCCCGCTCGCGTTCCTGTCGAGCCTCGTGGTTTCCCTGGTCTCCCAAGGCCTCGTGCCGATCTTCAAGCAGTTCTTCCCCGGCGTCGCGGTCACGCTGTTCGTCATCCTCAGCTCCGCGTCCAGCGGCGGCATCATCCCGCCGCAGATGCAGCCCGCGCTGTTCCGCGCCCTGCACCCGATCCTGCCGATGGGCAACCTCAACGACGCACTGCGCGGCATCTTCTACTTCCACGGCACCGGCGTCGCCGGACACGTCCTGGTGCTGTGCGCCTGGCTCGCGCTCGGCATCGCCCTCAACGTGGGTCACGCCCTGTGGCTGCGCCGAAAGCACACGCAAGACGAAACACCGCCCGTGGAAGATCCCGTGCTCGAGATGCCGCGCCCCACGGCACTCCCGACCCACGGCCACCGCTTCGGCGAGCTCGTGCCCATGCTGATCGGCACCGTCCGCTCCACCACCGGCGATCGCGTCGCCGACGCGATCCTCACCGTCACCGACGGAAAAGGCCGGCAGCTCGTGCGGACCACCACCGACGACGAGGGTGCCTTCGCCGTCGGTGGGTTGCCCGAGCAGTTCGTGCACCTCGTGGTGACCGCGCCCGGCCGGCAGCCCACCGCACGGCGGACGTTCTTCCGCGAAGGCGTGTTCCGGCGCGAAGACTTCGTGCTCGCACCGGAGCCGGCGCTGCCCCAGGGGGAAGCCGCCTTCGCGCGTTCAGGTCGGCAATACTGATGTGATGAACGATCCCCAGTTCCGGTCCGATCTCTACCGGGGAACCGCGAATTACTACGACCGATTCCGCGTGCCGTATCCGCAGGATCTCCTCGATGATCTCACCGACCGATCCGGGACGAGTGGCGAGGACAGCCTCCTGGACCTCGCGTGCGGCCCTGGCCTGATCAGCTTTGCCCTGCACGACCGATTCCGGGACGTCTGGGCCGTCGACCAGGAGCCCGGCATGATCGATGTCGCGCGGAACAAGGCCGCGGCAGCCGGTATCAATACCATCCGTTTCATGACCTCGTCCACCGAGGACTTGTCCGTGCCGGAGAACTCATTCGACCTGATTGCCATCGGTAACGCGTTTCACCGCATGCAGCGCGAGACCGTCGCCGCCCGCCTCATGCGGTGGCTTCGGCCGGGCCGGTGCGTGGCCTTGCTCTGGGGCGGAACGCCCTGGGACGGCCAAGCTCCTTGGCAACGAGCCATGTCGGAGACCATGGAGCGGTGGAGAGCCCGAGCGCAGGCCCATGACCGGATTCCGCCTCGCTATGACGAGAACCGGAAGCGAAGGCCGGACCTGGACATTCTGCGTGACGCCGGGTTCGAGCCGGCCGGCTCCCACCAGTTCCCCGCCACCTGGGAGTGGACACCCGACACGTTGATCGGATTCGCCTATTCCACGGCGGTTGTATCCCACGACGCGCTCGGCGACCTGGCCTCCGGCTTCGAAGAAGACCTCCGGCACGCAGTCCGCGCCTGTGAGCCTTCCGGGGTAATGCGCCAGAGCATCGAGTTCGCCTACGAACTGGCCCGCCGCCCGGCCTGACGTGAGGCGGTCCGGGCGGGCCCGCCGCTCACGCCGTCCAGCCACCGTCCACAGTGAGCGTCGAGCCGGTCGTGTACGAAGACGCGTCCGATGCCAGATACACCGCCGCACCACCGAGTTCCGGCGGCGAGGCCACCCGGTTCTGCGGGATGTTCGCCAGGATCCGCTCGCCCCACTTGCTCGTGACCAGGCCCTCGGACAGCTCGGTGTGGAAGTAGCCCGGCGCCAGCACGTTCACGCGCACGCCCTTCGGCGCCCACTCCACGGCGAGCACGCGCGACAACGCCTCAACACCACCCTTGCTCGCGGCGTAGGCGGCAATGCGGTCGAACCCGGTGCGCGCGTGCACCGACGACACCGTGATGATCGACCCCACCCCCTGCGTGAGCATCTGCCGCCCGGCCGCGCGGGCGCAGTAGTACGTGCCCGACAGGTTGACGTCGAGCACGTGCGCCCAGTCGTCGTCGCTGCCCTGCTCGCTGCGCCGGAACGTCGGGCTGATCCCGGCCGCGGTCACGCACACGTCCAACCGCCCGTGCGAAGCCACGATTCCCGATACCGCACTGTCCGCAAAGGACGGATCCGACACCGAACCCGCCAGCACCAGCGCACCACCGAGCTCCGCGGCCAACGACGTCAAGTCGTCCTCCGTCCGCGAGGTCACGGCCAGCGTCGCCCCGGCCGCGGCCAACGCCACCGCGATCGCCCGGCCCAGGCCCTTGCCCGCGCCCGTGACCCAGGCGACCTTGCCCGTCAGGTCGAACTCGTTCATCCGCGCAGGTTCCTCTTCAGCACCTTGCCCGAAGGCGTCCGCGGCAGCTCGTCGAGGAACACCAGATCCGCCGGCACCTTGAACTTCGCCAGCCGTTCGCGGCAGAACGCCACGAGCGCGTCACGGTCCCGCGTCGCGCCCGGGCGCAGCACGACGAACGCCTGCGGCACCTCGCCCCACCGCGGGTGGCCCATGCCGACCACCGCCGCCTCGACGACGTCGGGGTGCTCGTACAGCACGCGCTCCACCTCGGGCGTCGCGATGTTCTCGCCGCCGGACACGATCATGTCCTTCTTGCGGTCCTCGACGTAGAGGTACCCGTCCTCGTCGAGCCGCCCGACGTCGCCGGTGTGGAACCAGCCGTCGCGGAACGCCTTCGCCGTCGCGGCCTCGTCGCGCCAGTACCCGGTGCTCACCTTGGGCCCGCGCAACGCGATCTCGCCCAGCTCGCCGGCCGGCAGTGGCGCCCCGGACTCGTCGACGATCCGGACTTCCAGGTGTACCACCGGCCGCCCGACCGAACCCACCTTGGCCAGCATGTGCTCGGGGTCGTTGAAGGTGTCGCCCGACACGGTCTCGGTGAGCCCGTACGCGTCGGAGAACCACGCCTTCGGGAACGCGGCGAGGATCTTCTCCACCAGTGGCACCGGCATCTTCTCCCCACCGCCGATGATGAACCGGATCGACGACGTGTCGCGCTCCATGATGTCGGGCAGCTGCAGGATCGCGTTCATCATCGACGGCGCCAGCCAGATGTTGCTCGGCCGCTCGCGTTCGATCGTGTCCACGACCTCGGCCGCGTCGAACTTTCGCAGCACGATCAGCGAACCGCCCGCGTGCAACGTGCCGACGCCGGGCAGGTCGAACCCGCCGACGTGGTACAGCGGCCCGCAGACCAACGTCACGTCCTCGGCGGTGATGCCGAACTCGACGAGGTGGCCGAGGTTCTTCCACGCCAGGTTGCCGTGCGTGATCTGCACGCCCTTCGGCCGTGACGTCGTGCCTGACGTGTACATCAGCCGCTGCAGGTCGTCCGCGCCGACCGACGCCGGCGTCACCGAACGGCCGAGGTTCGAGCCCACCAGGTCTTGGTACGACGTCCAGCCCGAAGCACTTCCACTCAGCAACAGCCGCTGCTTCAGACCCGGCAACGGCAAAGTGTTGACCGACGACCGGAATTCCGGCTCCGTCAGCAGTGCGACCGCACCCGAGTGCTCGAGGATGTAGCGCCATTCCTCGGGCGAGAGCCGGTAGTTGAGCGGCAGGAACGCGGCCCCGATCCGGTTCACCGCGAAGACCGCCTCCAGGAACTCGAGGTGGTTGTACAGCAGCAGCCCGACGACGTCACCGCGGCCGATGCCCAGCTCCGTGAGCCCGGACGCCAGCGCGTCGACCCGGGTGAGCAGCTCGCGGTTGGTCAAGGACCGCGAACCCTGGCTGAGCACCACTTTGTCCGGGTAACGGCCGGTGTTGTGGTCGATAATCGTGGCGAAGTTCGACATCAGCGCTCCTGTGCGTGGAAGCTGTGCAGCTCGCCCCCGGCCGATCCCCAGTGGATGGTGCTGATCATGCCACCGTCGGCGACCAGGTCGGTGCCGGTGACGTAGTCCGCGCCCGGCCCGGCCAGGAACGCCACCACTCGCGCGATGTCGTCCGGCTCCCCGATGCGGCCCAGCGGCGTGTTGGCCACCGTCGCCGCGCGGATGTTCTCGTTGCCCAGTGTGTCGCGGTTCAGCCCGCTGCGGACGACGCCGGGACTCACGGAGTTGATGCGGATCCCGTCCACGGCCAGCTCCGCGGCCAGCTGCTTGGTCAACGCCAGCACCCCGCCCTTCGCCGCCGTATAGGAGGAAAAGCCGTACCCGGTGTGCCCGGCGATCGACGCGATCTGCACGATCGAACCGCCGCCACCCGCGGCCATCGCCGGAATCACCTGCTTGAGCAGGATGAAGTACCCGGTGAGGTTCACGTCGAGCACCCGCCGCCATTCGCCCACAGTGGACTCCAGCAGCTTCTTGCGGATGATGATCCCCGCCGCGTTCACCAGTACCTTCGGCGGACCGAACCGTTCGACGGCCTGGCTCACCGCGTCGGCCACAGCCTCTTCGTCGGTGACGTCGACCGCGAACGCCGCCGCGGCCACGGAAAGTTCCTTCGCGGTGCGCTCGGCCGCCGCGCCGTCGGAGTCGAGCAACACGAGAGGCCGGCCGTCCTCGGCCAGCCGCAGCGCGCAGGCGCGGCCGATCCCGGAGCCCGCCCCGGTCACGACCGCGCAACCTGATTTGTCCACAGTGGACCTCCTTCCGCAGGGCGCTCAGCCCATCGCGTAACCCCCGTTGACGTCGACCACCGCACCCGTCATGTAGCTCGCCGCGGGCGAGGCCAGGAAAGCCGCCACGCGCGCGATCTCCTCGGGCCGAGCCAAGCGGCCGAGCGGGTTGTAGTCGTCGGAATACCCCTTGCCCACGATCATGTCCGTGTCCACCACGCCCGGGGCCACGGCGTTGGCGACGATCCCGTTGCGGGCCTCGGTTTTCGCGAGCCACTTCACCACCGCGTGGACCGCGCCCTTGCTGGCCACGTAGTGCGGGCCGGCGAGCACGCCGCCGACCTTGCCCGCCACCGAGCCGATGCAGACGACCCGCGCGTCGTGACCGCGCAGGAACGGCAGCGCGCCGCCGATGCACCACAGCGTGCCCTTGACGTTGACGCCGAGCACCGCGTCCACTTCGGACTCCGACAGCTCGTCGAGCCGCATCGTCTCGCCGTAGACGGCCGCACACGTCACCAAGGCGTCGAGCCGCTTGCCGGGACCCGCCGCCTCGGCCATGGCCGAGGCGACGGCGGTGCGGTCGGTGACGTCGAGGACCAGGCCGGCGGCGGAACCGCCGGCCTCGGTGATCTCGGCGACGGTCGCGGCGGGATCCCGGGCATCGAGCACCGTGACGTGGGCCCCGGCGAGCGCGAGCTCGACTGCGATCCGGCTGCCGATCCCGCGCGCCGCACCGGTCACGACCACGCGCGCCCCGGCCAGGGATGCCGGACCGCGCGGGTCGAGAACTCCGTGGCTCACGCCGACTTCTGCTCGTGCGCCGCCAGTTCCTCCATCAGCACGGGGACCCCGAGGGTGCAGGTGTGGATCCCGAGTACGCTCGTGAGCTCCAGCACCTCCATGATCTCCTCCTTGGTGGCCCCGTAGCCGAGGGCGTTGCGGATGTGCTGGCGCAGCCCGGGCTCGTAGAGGTGCGTGGTGGAGGCGTCGATCGCGGTGTAGATCAGCTCCTTGACCTTCGGCTCCAACACCCCCTTGCGCCACGGCACGGCGGAGAAGTTCAAGTACGCCTCGAAGAAGTCCGGGTCGAGGCTCAGCAGTCCTTCCCAGAACGTGTTCCAGTACCCGCGTTCGGCGAGGAAGGTCTCCCTGAGCTTGTTCTGCCGGTCGACGTCCGTCCCGTTCTCGGACAACGGTTCCTCCCTACTTCGCGGCCAGCTCGGCGCGGCGCTTGGCGGTGGCTTCCTGGTCGATCTTGAGGTTCTCCGGGTCACCGTGCGGGTCGCCGGAGATCACCACGCCGTAGTCGCGGTACGCGCCCTCGATGGTCACGTACTCGTCGCGCACGTCGCGGCACACTCGCTCGGGATCGCGCTGCAGCGGTGAACCCCAGCCGCCACCGCCGTTGGTGAGGTAGCGGAACACCGCGTTGGGCTTGGTGTGCCACACCGGGGTGCTGGCGAAGTAGAAGTACTCGCCGTTCGGGTCCACGGTCTTGGTCTTCGGGTCGAGCATCCCGGCGACCGGCGTCGCGCCCGAGTAGACCTCGGGTTCGGTGCCGATGAGGTCCTTGTCCTTGGTGACGTTCTTGTAGTCCGGGTGGAACACCCAGGTCGCGCCGAGCGCGCCGGCCTCACCGCCGTAGACCCCGACCCCGCTCGCGGTCTTGGTGTGCAGCGGGCTCGACCAGTGTTCGGCGTCCGTCAGGTACAGCGTGTCCTTGAGCACGGCCGCGCCACCGCGGTTGTCGCCCGCGCCGCCGCTGTCCGGCGCGTACTCCTTGCGCAGCACCACGGCCGGCAGCTCGGACTCGATGGCTTCCGTGGCCGGGTCGAGGTTGTTGGCCTGGTAGACCACGGAGTAGCTGTCCGCGTCGCCCGCTTCGGTCGCGCCCCAGGGCCCGTGCTCGCCGCCGCACTGCGCGGTGGTGACCCACGGGGTGCCGTCGGGCAGCACGCCGTTGGCGTTGTGGATGTTCAGCGAGCCGTAGTCGCCGCCGACGGCCTTGCGGCCCAGCGCCTTCTCCAGCGCGCGGAACACCGCGAGCAGGACCGGCCCGGTGCTTTCCCAGTACAGGAACACCGCGCCGTCCGGTGGCGTGGCGCTGATGAACGTGCCGGCCGGCAGCACGATGTCGATCGGCCGGTACGCACCGGAGGTGAACGGCGTGGCCGGATCGATGAGGAACTTCAACGCGACCCCGACGGCGGTCTTCGTGTCGAGGATGCCGGCGTTGATCGACGTGCGCGCCTGTGGCGAGGTGCCCGAGAAGTCGAGCTCCATCCGGTCGGCGGCCTTGCTGATCTTCAGCCGGATCTTGTACTCGACGGTGTCGTCGACACCGTCGCAGTCGATGCCTTCCTCGGCCTCGTAGACGCCGTCGGGCAGCTCGGCCAGCGCGGTGCTCATGGACTCGGCCGACACGTCGGTGGAGTAGCGGATCGCGCCGAGGTACGCGTCGACGCCGTAGCGTTCCACGCTCTCGTTGATCAGCTTCTCGCCCAGCAGGAGGTTCTGGTAGATCGTCTTGATGTCGGGCAGCAGCAGTGCGCAGTAACGGGCGTTGTCGAAGATCAGGTTGAACGCCGACTTCACCGGCTTGTCTTTCTTGTACAGCTGCATCGGCGCGATCACGAGGCCGTTTTCGTACACGTTGCGCTTGGTGCCGGAGAAGCCCGCCGGGATCACGCCGCCCATGTCGAGCTGGTGCGCGCGCAGCGTGACGAGCGAGATCAGCTTGCCCTCGTGGAACACCGGGCGGATGAAGCAGATGTCGTTCACGTGGTTGCCCGCGCGGTACGGGTCGTTGCAGATCACCACGTCACCCGGTTCGAGGTTCTCCGGGCCGTACTCCTCGATGGTGTTGCGCACGGCCTCGGACATGGTGCCGAGGAACATCGCGAGGCTGTTGCTCACCGAGGACATCGGGTAGTTCTGTTCCGGCGGGCCGGAGATCGTCGCCGCGAAGTCGTACCAGTCGCGCAGGATGAGCGAGAACGCGTTGTTGAGCAGGCCGGTGCACATGTGCTGCACGATGTAGCGCATGCGGCTCGACAGGACCGACGCGGTGAAGCGGTCGGAGCCGTACAGCTCGGCGAACTGGGCGTCGTCGAGGTCCTTCAGAGAGGTCATGGTTCACGCCTTCCGGATGCGCAGCTCGCCGTAGGTCCCGACGGTCGCGACCTGACCCGGGACGAGGAACGTGGTGGACAGCGGTTCGCGGACGACCGCGGGGCCGGGGACCTGGTCGCCGACGCGGAGGTCGGCGCGCTGGTACTCGCCGGCGTCGAGGACGTCGTCGGTGAGGTAGCGGATCTTCAGTGTGCGCGTCGGCTGCAAGGTGTCGCCCGACGCGCGCTCCGGGATCTTCGGGTACTCGACCTTGTCGGCCTTCGCGACGGCCTGGACGCGGTAGGTGACGCCCTGCACGGGCAGTGCCTCGAACTTGTTGCCCGAGCGCTCGGCGTAGGCCTCGTGGAAGTTCGCGACCATCGTGGCGACGGCCTCCGCGTCGATCGTGCCCGCGGGCACGCCGATGAACGGCGTTTCCCACGTCTGGCCGGCGAGGCGCCCGTCGAAGCTGCGGACGAACTCGATGTTGTCGCGGTCCTTCTCCTGCAGGCGTTCGCGCAGCCGCTCTTCCATGGAGTGGTAGACCTTGTCGACCTGCTCGGCCGCCTCGGCGGTCAGCAGTGTGTAGGCGCTGCGGCTGTCGGCGTAGACGAGGTCGGAGCTGACGAGGCCCAGCGCGGAGAACAGGCCCGGGTGCGGCGGCACGATGACCTCGGCCGCGTGCACCAGGTCGAGCACCGCGGGCAGCAGCATTGGGCCGGCCGCACCGTAGGCGACGAGGCTGTAGTCGCGCGGGTCGACGCCGTGCTGAATGGCGATGTTCACGACGCCCTCGGCGATGTTGTTCACGCCGATGTTGAACGCGTAGCTCACGCGCTGCTCGAACGACAGCTTCGAGTCGAGCGCCTCGAAGGCTTGCCGGGAGAGATCGGGGTCGAGCTTCATCCGGCCGCCGGCGAACCCGTCGGGGTCGATGATGCCCATCAGCAGGCAGGTGTCGGTGGTCGTCGGCTGCCGACCGCCGAGGCCGTAGCAAGCCGGGCCGGGGTCGGCGCCCGCGCTTCCCGGGCCGACCTTGAGCTCACCGGCCGGGTTGATCGTGACGAGGCTGCCGCCGCCGGCGCCGATGCTGGAGACCTCGTTGGACAGTGCGTTCACGATCAGGTCGTGTTCGAGTTCGAACGTCGTGTTCACGAACGGCTTGCCGTCGCTGACCATGCTGATGTCGCACGAGGTGCCGCCGACGTCCGCGCACAACAGGTTTCCGGCGCCGATCAGGCCGCCGAAGTGGGCGCTGGACACGGTTCCCGCCGCGGGGCCGGCGAACACGATGCGGAACGGATGTTCCATCGCGACGTCGGAACGCACGAGCTGCGCGGCGCAGTCGGCGAAGTTGAGGTCACCGGTGAAGCCGAGGTCGCGCAGGCCGGCGTCGAGGCGCTTGGTGTAGGCGTCGTAAGTCAGGCGCATGAAGACGTCGATGACCGTGGTCGACGCGCGCGCGAACTCCTTGGCCAGTGGGGAGACCTCGCTGGAGATCGACACCGGGATGTCGCCGAGCTCCTCGTGCACGAGCTGGCGCAAGCGTTCTTCGTGATGGTTGTTCACGTATGCGTTGATGAGGCAGATGGCCACGCCTTCGACGCCGCACTTGCGCAGCACCGCGAGCTCTTCGCGCACGTGGTCCTCGTCGAGCTGGATCAGGATGCCGCCGTCGGCGGTCAGCCGCTCGCGGATGCCGCGCCGGAGGTACCGGGGCACGAGCGGCCGGTTCGCGTCGCCGTAGGAGCGGCGCCACGCGGGGTTCGTCAGGCCTTCGACCGGGCGCCAGGTGCGGCCGATGTCGAGGATGTCCCGGTGTCCCAGCGTGGTCAGGAAAGCGATCTTCGGCAGCCGCCGCGTGATGATCGCGTTGAGGCCGTGGGTGCTGGCGTGGTTGAAGACCGCGGACGCGCTCACGCCGACCTCTTCGGCACCGCGCAGCACACCGCGTTCGGTGGTGCGCACGTCCGTGGCGACCTTGACGGTCTTGATCTCGCCATCGGCGATCGCCACCACGTCCGTGAACGTGCCGCCGACGTCTACTCCGATCATGGAACTACCCGCCTTTCGGTGATTCGTGGTCAGTAAACGTCGAGGCCGTCGGAGGTGAGAACGATGGGGCCGAGCAGCGGGCCGGTTTCACGGCTCACCGATTCGAGCGTTTTCTGGTGCTTGACGACGGTGAACCAACCGCCTTCCGAGAGCACCGGGTAGCGGCGGAAGTCCGCTGCGGTGGAACCGGGGAAATCCCGTTCGAGGTTCACGCCGAGTGCCTGCAGATCGGCGTCGGTGACCTCTTCCCGGGCTACCGAAAGTCCTTCGGGGACGGATGATTCGACTGCGTCCATGGGCCATCACTCCGGTGTGTTGTGCCGCTGCCGAGTTTCGTGTACCAATCGGTCTAAGAAACCGTGATGGGAAGCACTGTAGGACCCTGATCGCGGCCTGACAAGCCCGGACCGGGTGAGGTGAGGAGCTTCAGTGATGACGGAACGGCTACACGTCGAAACCACCGGCCGGGTCGCGACGGTCCGCCTGGACCACCCGCCCCTCAACGCCTTCGACACCGAGATGCGCCACGCGCTGGCCGACACCGCGGCGCGCTTGGCGGACTCCGACGACGTCCACGCGGTGGTGCTCCACGGCGGCTCGCGGGTCTTCGCGGCGGGCGCGGACATCAAGCAGCTGGCCGGGTTCTCGTTCGAGGAGGTGCTCGGCTGGAACCGCGCGCTGCAGAAGGCGTTCACGCGGTTCGCCGAACTCCCGATGCCGGTTGTCGCGGCCGTCAACGGCTACGCCCTCGGCGGCGGCATGGAACTCGCGCTCGCGGCCGACTACCGCGTCGCCGCTCCCGACGCGGTGTTCGGCCAGCCGGAGGTGCTGCTCGGCATCATCCCGGGATCCGGCGGCACGCAACGGCTGGCGCGCTTGATCGGCCCGTCGCGGGCGAAGGAGCTGCTGATGACCGGACGGCGGGTGCGTGCTCCGGAAGCGCTCTCCCTGGGGCTCGTGGATCGGATCGCCGACGATCCTCTTGCCGCGGCTCTGGAGTACGCGCAGGCGCTCGCGGCGGGACCCCGGTTCGCGATCCAGGCGGTGAAGGAGGCCGTGGACCACGGACTCGATTCGTCGATCGCCGCGGGCCTGGCCCTGGAACGCTCGCTCATCGCCGGCCTGTTCGCCACGCGCGACCGCGACACCGGCATGGCGTCGTTCCTGCGCGACGGGCCGGGCAAGGCCACGTTCGACCGTGACGCCTAGAGTGGTGTGTCTGCCAGCAGCGGAGGGGAAAAATGCCGAGACCACCGGGACACGGCCCCGGCTACGAGGTCAAGCGCCAGGAGATCATCGACCAGGCCGCCGCGCTGTTCGCCAAGCAGGGCTACGCCGCCACCGGGATCGCCGAGATCGGTCAGGTCGCGGGCCTCGCGAAGGGCGCGCTGTACTACTACATCGGGTCCAAGGAGAACCTCCTGGTCGAGATCCAGGACCGCGTACTGCGCCCGCTGCTCACCGCCGCCCGCCGCATCGCCACCCTCGACGAGGACCCGGTCCTGCGGCTGCGCCTGCTGTCCGAGACGCTGCTCGACATCATCCTCGAGCGCCTCGACCACATCTGGGTGTACGAACACGACTACCGCCACCTGCGCGGCGCCAACCGCGCCCGCCTGCTGCGCCAGCGCCGCGAGTTCGAACGCATCGTGCTGGATCTGCTGGCCGCTGCGATGGACACCGGCGCGTTCCGCCGGCTGGACCCGCGGCTGGCCATGCTGCAGTTCCTGAACCTGCACAACCACACCTACCAGTGGGCCCGGCCGGACGGACCGTGGGACGCGGCGTTCCTGTCGCGGGAGTACTGCGCGACGTTGATCTCGGGGTTCTGCAGTCCGGGTTACGACGTGGCTGACCTGGAGGAACGGGTGGCCGCGTTCAGAGCGCGGGTGCCGGCCTGACCCGCTCGATTCGCTCGGTCACGCGCGGACGGGTGCCTCCTCGTCCGGCCCCGTGATCTGCAGGGCCTCGCGGACCTGCTGACGCAGCCCGAGCAGGAGCACGCCCAGGTAGCGCTGGTTCTTCACGGCCGCACCCAGATCGCGCAGGCCCAGCGCGTAGTCGTGGCTCTGGCGGAACTCGAGGTAGACCTCGTCGGCCGCGGCAGCGAGCGCAGTCGGGCCGAAGATCATCAGACCGGACAGCACCTGCTGCACCTGCTCGTCGAGTGCGCGCAGCTCGTCGAGGCCGGCCGGCTCGTGGCCGGCCTCGCGCGCCGCGACCGGCTTCTCCAGCGCGCGCTCCCAGTCGCGGAAGGCGGCGAGCACCGCGATGTGCACGTCGAAGCGCTTCTCTCGCCAGTGGGCGTCGAGGTCGCGCTGGCGTTCCCGCGCCCAGCGCTGGTCCTCGCGCACGGCTTCCCGCGCCCACCGGCGCTCCTCGCGCCAGACGTTGATCAGCTGACCACTCACCACCCCCAGGATGCCGAGCACCGCGACGACGATCGGGACCCACACCGAGACCTGGCCGGACTCCATGCGGGCAGCGTAGTCACGCGCGAGCCGATTCCCGGACGGCGGCGGCGATCCGTTCCTTCGACGGCAACCACACCCGCTCCAGCGAAGGCGCATAAGGCGCCGGCGTCCCGGCCGCACCTACGCGGATCACGGGCGCGTCCAGCGTCCAGAAGCCTTCTCGCGCGGCCACGGCGGCCAGCTCGGCGCCCACGCCGAAGTCGCCGACCGCCTGGTGCGCCACCACCAGCCGCCCGGTCTTGGCCAGCGACTGCAGGACCGTGGCGGTGTCCAGCGGTGCGATGGTCCGCAGGTCGATCACCTCGACGCTGATCCCCTCGGCCGCCAGCTCCGCGGCCACGTCGACACAGTCGTGCACCAGCTTCGAGTACGACACCAGCGTCACGTCCGTTCCCGGCCGGCGGATGGCGGCGCAACCCAGCGGCACCAGGTGCGTGGGCGGCGGCTGCGGTCCCTTCCGCCCGTACATCAGGCGGTTCTCGACGAACACCACCGGATTCGGATCGCGAATGGCGGCCCGCAGGAGGCCATACGTGTCCGCCGGGGTCGACGGCATCACCACGGTCAGGCCGGGAATGTGCGCGAGCAGCGCCTCCAGGCTCTGCGAATGCTGGCTCCCCGACGACTTCCCCGCGCCGAACTGCGTGCGCACGACCATGGGCAGGCTGACGGCGCCGCCGGTCATGAACCGGAGCTTCGCGGCCTGGTTCATGAGCTGGTCGAGGCACACGCCGACGAAGTCGAAGTACATCAGCTCCACCACGGGGCGCAGGCCGGCCATCGCGGCGCCCACGCCGGCGCCGATGATGGCGCTTTCCGAGATCGGCGTGTCGCGTACGCGGCCGGGGTACTTCTCGGCGAGTCCCCTGGTCAGGCCGAAGACGTTGCCGCCGGCGCCGACGTCGATACCCGCCAGGAACACGGACTCGTCGTGGGACAGCTCGTACTCCAGCGCGCCGCGGATCGCGTCCATGGTCCGGAAGATCTCGCCCGTCGCCTCAGCCGGCTCCGGCACGGGCTCGCGTGGCACGCCGACGTAGTGGTGCAACGTGTCCGGCGACGGTTCCTCCGCGGCGCGCGCGGCCTCGACCGCCGCCTCGATCCGGGCGTCCACCTCGGAATCGATCGGGGCGACGTCCGTGCCCAGTTCACGCAGCCGCGCCGCCAGGCGCACCAGCGGGTCGCGTTCCTTCCACTCCGCCAGCTCTTCGGGCTCCCGGTACTTCTCCGGGTCGCCCTCGTAGTGGCCGTGCCAGCGGTACGTGTCGGCCTCGACCAGCACGGGCCCGCCGCCCTCACGCAGCTCGCGCACCAAGCCGTCGACGAGCGAGGCGACGGCGGCGACGTCGTTGCCGTCCACGTGGTGGTAATCCATCGCGTACCCCGGCGCGCGGTCAGCGAGCGACGCGCGCGTCTGGGTGGCGATCGGCGAGAACTCGGCGTACTTGTTGTTCTCGCAGAAGAAGATGACCGGAAGCCGCCACACCGAAGCGAGGTTCGCCGCTTCGTGGAACATGCCCTGGGCCACGGCGCCGTCGCCGAAGAACGCCAGCACCACACCGCCCTGAGCACGCAGCTGCGCGGCCGTACCCGCGCCGACGGCGATCGGCAGCCCCGCCGCGACGATTCCGTTGGCCCCGAAGATCCCCTTGCGCGGGTCCGCGATGTGCATCGACCCGCCGCGGCCCCGGCACGTGCCGGTCTCCTTGCCCATCAGCTCCGCGAACATGCCCTCGACGTCGAGGCCTTTCGCGATGCAGTGGCCGTGCCCGCGATGGGTGGAGGTGATCACGTCGCGGTCGTCCAGCGGCCGGCACGCGCCGACCGCCGAGGCTTCCTGCCCGATTGACAGGTGCAGGAAGCCGGGGATCTCGTTGTTCCGGTACAGCCTCGACGCCCGGTCCTCGAACTGCCGGATCAGCCGCATCCGCCGGTACATCTCGGTCAATGCGCTCGGGTCACCGTCGAATGCCGTTGCCAGGTCGCTCACCCGGGTGGAAGTCATCACGCTCCTGCCCTTGCCGTTCACCGGTTTCCTCCCCGGCCCTTGACATCGCGCCGGGAACCACGATTCTTGTACCGACTGTTCGAAAAAACAACTCCAGTTCGGAGGTGGTCGCGTGCACGCGCTGCGCTGGCACGCCAAGGGCGAGCTCCGCCTCGACGACGTGCCGGAACCGCCGGCACCGGCGCCGGGTCAAGCGGTGATCGCCGTGTCGTACTGCGGGATCTGCGGCACCGACCTGCACGAGTTCGCGCACGGCCCCAATCTCATCCGCACGGGGCCACACCCGTTGACGGGCCTCGAACCGCCGTTCACCCTGGGCCACGAGATGAGCGGCACGGTCGTGGCGCTCGGTTCCGACGTGCCCGGTGTGAACGTCGGCACACGCGTGGCCGTCGACCCGTGCCTGCGCTGCGGCGTGTGCCGCTGGTGCACCCACGGCGAGTACCACATCTGCGCCAAGGGCGGCTCGATCGGCCTCGCCGCCGACGGTGGGTTCGCGTCGAAGGTCACCGTGCCCGTCGAGGGCCTCGTGCCGGTCCCCGACGGCGTCTCCGACGAGCTCGCCGCCCTGGCCGAGCCGCTCGCCGTGGGCCTGCACGCGATCCGCCGCGCGGGTGTCCAGCCGGGTGATCACGTCCTCCTGCTCGGCGCCGGCCCGATCGGGATCGCCGCGCTGCTGGCCGCGAAGCTCGCGGGCGCCGCGGGCCTGTACGTGAGCGAGCCCGTGCCCGACCGTGCGCGCAAGGCCGCCGAGATCGGCGCGACCGAGGTCTACGACCCGGCGAAGACCGATGTGCGGCGCGAAGTCTTCCTGCGCACCGGGCGCGTCGGGCCCGACGTGGTGGTGGAGGCGACCGGCCGTCCGGACCTGGTGGAGCTGGCCGTGAGCACCGTGCGCCGAGGTGGGCGCGCGGTGCTGTGCGGGATCAGCGGCGCCAGCGCGTCCTTGCCGATCACGCAGATCGTGCCGTTCGAGCGCACGGTGCTCGGCTCGCTGGGCTACAACTTCGACATCCCCCGCGTGCTCGACCTCATGGCCACCGGCCGGCTCGACGCGACGCCGATGCTCACCGGGGTGCGGCCGCTCTCGGCCGGGCGCGACGCGTTCGCCGAGCTCGAAGCCGACCGCGGCAGCCACCTCAAGATCCTGCTGAAGCCCGAGGAGCACTGATGGACTTCGACCTGCCCGAGGAAACCGTCGCGCTGAAGCAGCTCTGCCGGGATTTCGCCGCGAAGGAAATCGCGCCGTACGCCGCCGATTGGTCCGAGCGCAGCCACTTCCCCACGAAGGTGTTCCACGACTTGGGCAAGCTCGGGCTGATGGGCATGCTCGTGGACGAGAAGTACGGCGGCACCGACGCCGGCTTCGTGTCCTATGTTGCCGCGATGGAGGAGCTGGGCGCGGCCGACCAGTCGATCGCGTCGGCGTGGAACGCGCACTCGACGATCGCCACGCTGCCGCTCGCCACGTTCGGCACCCACGAGCAGAAGGAACGGTGGCTGCGGCCGCTCGCCTCGGGAGAGGCGATCGGTGCCTTCGGCCTCACCGAACCCACGGCCGGCTCGGACGCGGCCGGCATCCGCACGCGCGCGCGACAAGCCGACGGTGGCTGGCTGCTCGACGGCACGAAGATGTTCATCAGCAACGCCGGCACCGAGATGAGCCTCGGCGTCACCGTGCTGGCCCTGACCGGCGAGAACGACGGCGGCGCGAAGCGCTACGGCACCTTCTTCATCCCCGAAGGCACACCCGGCTACACCAAGGGGCAGCCGCTGAAGAAACTCGGCTGGCACGCGCTCGACACGCGTGAGCTCGTGTTCTCCGGCTGCTGGGTGCCCGACGACCACCTGATCGGCGAGGAGGGCAACGGCTTGCGCCAGTTCCTGGAAGTCCTCGACGGCGGGCGCATCAGTGTGGCCGCGCTGTCGTTGTCGCTGGCGCAGAAGGCCCTCGACCTCGCGGTGCGCCACGCGGGCGAACGCGAGCAGTTCGGCCAGCCGCTCACACGGTTCCAGGCCGTGGGGCACAAACTCGCGGACATGGCCACGGAGATCGCGGCGGCGCGCTGGCTCGTGTACAACGCGGCGTGGCTCGGCGACCAGGGCCGGCCGTTCAGCACGGCGGCGGCGATGGCGAAGCTCTACGCGTCGGAGGTCGCGAACCGCGCGGCCAGCCAGAGCGTGCAGATCCACGGCGGCTACGGCTTCATCCGCGAGTCAACCATCTCGCGCTTCTACGCCGACGCGAAGATCCTCGAAATCGGCGAAGGCACAAGTGAGGTGCAGCGCAACGTCATCGCCCGGGCTCTGGCCCGCGGCACCGCTTGACCTGCAGCTCGATGCCGTCGAGCAGCCGGTCGAGGCCGAACTCCCAAGCCTCGGCCGCCTGCTCGCCCGCGCCCTGGTCGAAGCCGCCGCCGAGCCAAGCCCGGTTCATCGCCGGGTGCGCGGTGAGGTCGAAGTACTTGCCCCAGAAGGAAGAACGCTGGTCCCACCACGCGTCGTTCGACTGGCCGGTGCTGCGTTCGAGGTGGATGCTCTCGGCTTCGAGCGCCGCGTTGGCGTCCACGTAGGCCGTGATGCTGTTCGCGGCGGCCACGGTTTCGCGTGGCGCGAGCCCCAGACCGTCCACGGTGGACAGTACGTACTCCTGTCCGGCGAGCTGACCCGGGCCGAGCGCGGGCCGCACGCGCGACATCTCGCGCAGCCACGGGTGGCGGCGGTGGGCTTCGCGCGTGCGCTCGGAGTAGAGCCGGATCTGCGCGCGCCAATCACCCGTCCGTGGCTGCCCGGGGCCGGGCAGGCCGCGCTCGACGAGGACGTCGTCCACCATCAGGTCGACGAGCTCGGTCTTGCCGGGCACGTACGTGTAGAGCGTCATGGTCCCGGCGCCGAGCTCCTTGGCGACGCGGTGCATCGACGTGGCCACGAGCCCGTCGGCGTCGGCGACCGTGATGGCCGCGGCCACGATCTGCCCGACGGTGAGCGTCGGCCGGCGCCCACGCGCGGGTTCGGCTGCGGACGTGGAACGTTCGCGCCACAGCAACGCGAGCGTGCGGTCGATCTGCTCAGCCTCCGCGGCGCGTTCGTCGCTGTTCTGCTCGACGGTCATCGTCGCAGCCCCTCCCCTGCCCCGGCGCTGATCGGTTGCCGGGGATCCTACCTGCCGGTTCGGGACCTTCGACCCATCCGCGAGGCTCCGGGCGCGGCTACGCTGGGTGGGGATCGGAGGTGTTGGAGTGACCGAGCGCAAACCCCCCGGCGTGTCCTTCGGCTCGTGGGTCGACCGCCTGATCAACGCCGCCCAGTCGCGCGGCGAGTTCGACGACCTGCCCGGCGCCGGCAAGCCGCTGCCACCCGCCACGGGGCGCGACGCCGCCACGGACTGGGCCTTGCGCCGCGCCCGCGAAGGCGACCTGGACACGGGCTCGTTCCTGCCGCCGTCACTCGCGATCCCGCGCGAGATCCAGGACCTGCCGGCGAAACTCGCGTCGGTGCGCACCGAGAAGCGCGTGCGCGAGATCGTGGAAGACCTCAACGAACGCATCCGCGAAACGCACCGCCGGCCGCAGGAAGGCCCGCCGCTGCGCGCGATGCCGTTGGACGTCGACGAAACCGTGGAGAGCTGGCGCGTCACCCGGTGATCGCCGAGAGAGGCGCCAGCGGCAGCGTGATCGAAGACGCGGGCGTCTTCACCTGGTAGATGCCGCCGAGCAGGCGGGGGAGCTGGGTGAGCGTCGGGGTGAGGTGCGGGGTGTCGGCCGTCGTCAGCACCACACGGATCCGGTGCCCGGCCGCGAGCTGCGCGAAGGTGGGGAACACCTCCACGTCGTAACGCGTGATTTCGTTGGGCACCAGCCATTTCTCCGACTGGCGCGTGTACGGGTGGTAGGGCATCAGGAGCTTCCCGTCGGGGCTGTACCAGCTGCGCGACGAGTCGGTTTCCCGCTGCGAACCGACCAGCGCGCCTTCGGTGAGCGGCTTGGACGAACCGTCCGGGCCGACGTCGGTCACGGTCACCACCCACATCGTGTCCAGGGTGTTGGCCTGCGCGGAGATCGACGCGGTGATCGGCCCGGCGAGCACGCTCGGCTGCGTCAGCGGCGCGGACGTATAGACGAGCGAGCCTGGACCGTGTTCGCGGTCGAGGTTCGTGGTGTCACACGCCAGGTTCGGCAGAAATCCGCCCAGCCACTGGGCGGTGGATCGCGTGCAGGTGCTCGACGTCGGCGTCCAGGTGATCCAGTCGGTGCCGCTGCCCGAGGGCGGGCTGGTCGAAAGCGTGCCGTCGTTGGCCGCGCGCGGTGCGGTGCCGGTGCGGCCGGCGCCGAAGTAGTAGGTGGTGGCTTGTGCGCCGGCGAACGGGTACGTCGTGGTGTCGACCCAGTTGTCAGTGCCGAACACGTTGGTGTGCAAGGGTTTCGTGGTGTCGGTGATCCCGGTGTCGACGCCCTTGAGCCAGTGGTCGTACCAGGCCAGCTCGATCGGGTGCAGGTCGATGTCACCGGTCGGATCGTGGTACCACGGGCCCATCATGAGCTGGTAGCGGCTGGTCGCCGTCTGGCCGGCGGCCATCGGAGCGTTCACCGGACGGCCGGCCCACGCGTTCTCCCGTGCTCGGCTCGCGCAACCGACGCAGTCCGGCTCGGCCACAGGACTCGACCGACCTGGTCGGCCAGCTCAGCGACTCGGCCAGCTCAGCGACTCGGCGGCTCGGCGACCCGACCCACCGAAACAGCCCTAACAGCCCATTGGGCCGTTAGCCCCCGAGTCCGGCTACTCTGGGTAGACCATGTCGAAGGGATGGCGACCGTGATGCGTCGGGTTCGTCGGGCGGCCGCCCTGGTTGTTGCGTTGCTGTTGTTGTTCGGGGAGCCCTGGTCGGTGTTCGTGTTGTTGCCGGGGTGGCCGGTGGCGGGGACCGTCGCGGGGACGGTGGTGTTCGCGGGCGCGATGGTGGCGTTTCCGGTGCTGATGTTCCAGGGCCACGGGCCGAGGCAGAGCGATGCCGCGGCGCGGACTGGGGACGTCATGTTGGGCACCATCTGGGTGCTGTTCACGTGGAGCGTCCTCGGGCACGTGTTGCGGCTGGCGCTGCTGGCGGCGGGTGTCGACGACCCCGCGCGGCCGCGGATTGTGGCGGCGGCGAGCCTGGCGGTGTCGGTGGTGCTGCTCGTGGTCGGCAACCGGGCCGCGATGCGGGTGCCGCCGGTGAAGGAAGTGGACGTGGTGATCCCGCGGCTGGGCGCGGGCGTCGACGGGCTGCGCATCGCGGTCATCACCGACACGCACTACGGTCCCCTCGACCGCACCAAGTGGTCGGAGAAGCTGGTCGCCGAGGTGAACCGGCTGCAGGCCGACGTCGTCTGCCACGCGGGCGACCTCGCCGACGGATCGGTCGCCAAGCGCCGCAAGCAGGTCGACCCGCTGGGCGGCGTGCAGGCCGGCCTCGGCCGTTTCTACATCACCGGCAACCACGAGTACTTCGGCGAAGCCCAGGCCTGGCTCGACCACATGGCGAGCCTCGGCTGGGACACCCTCCACAACCGCAGCACCCTCGTCGAGCGCGGCGGCGACCGCATCCTCTTCGCCGGCATCGACGACCCCACCGGCGCGGCCTCCGGGCTGCCCGGCCACGGCCCCGACCTGCCCGCCGCCCTCGCCGGCGCGGACCCCGACGTCCCCGTCGTCCTCCTCGCCCACCAGCCCAAGCAGGTCAAACAGGCCCGCGAAGCCGGCGTCGACCTGCAGATCTCGGGGCACACCCACGGCGGCCAGATCTGGCCGTTCCACCTGCTCGTCCGGCTCGACCAACCCACGCTCTCCGGCCTGACGCCCCACGGGCCCCGCACCCAGCTGTACAACAGCCGCGGCTCCGGGTTTTGGGGGCCGCCGTTCCGCGTGTTCGCGCCGAACGAGATCAGCCTTCTCACGCTCCGTCGCGCCGCCTGACCTGGACACCACCAACCCTCGACCGCCCGGCCTGACGCGAGCAACGCCGGGCCGGGCGAGCGCTTCGGCGCGACCAGCGGCCGAGCGGGCCCGCCTCGCCGAATCCAAGTAGGCCCCACGCCAGATCCGAACAGCGCAGACCCGCCCGGCCTGAGGCGAGCTAAGCCAGGCTGGGCGAGACCTTCGGCGCGATCCGGCGATCCGCCGAACCACATGACCAACGCCATCGCCGACCCCGATCGCCCTCACCTGAGCAGCGCCAGGGCGGGCGAGGACTCCGGCTCAACCCAGCGACGCGCCGCCCGAACAGCACCGCGGCTCCGTGCCTCAACCCGGCCACCGGACCAGGCCTGAGCACCGCCAACTCCCGGCCGGCCGGGCGAGGGCTTCGACCCGACCGGCGATAATCGCGTCGCCTGGCCCGTCCGCCTTCTCCGGCCCCGACCTGGGCACCACCGACCGGTCCGGCTCTCGCAACGCCATGCCGACAAAATGTTTTGGCGTCGCCCGGCGACCCGTCGCAGCCTCTGGTCGGTCCGCCTCTCTCCCACCTCGCCCTGGCCAGCACGCCACCGACTGGCCTGGCTCTCGCACCCCATGCCGGCCACGTCTTTGACGCGGCCCCGCAACCCGACGCGCCGCCCGATCGGCTTGCCCCCCGCCCACCTCGGCACGGCCCGGCAACCCGACGCGCCGCCCGATCGGCTTGCCCCTCGCCCACCTCGACCCGGCCGCTGCGCCTGACCTGGGCACCACCGACCGGCCTGGCCCTCGCAACCCCATGCCAGCCAAGTCTTTCGGCACGGCCCGGCAACCCGACGCGCCGCCTGATCGGTCTGCCCCCCGCCCCTCGCCCACCTCGACCCGGCCACTGCGCCCGACCTGAGCACCGCCGAGCCCGACCCCACTCGAGCGGGCGGCGGGCGTTCCGGCGTGCGACAAGCGATCTCGCCACCCCTCAGCTCTGCCGGGTCCTCGAATGACCGCACCGACGCCCACCCCACCGACTAATATTTTTGTCTTGACAATCAAAACCATCGGTGACAGCCTTCTCCACACCAGACCAACCAAGGAGTCCACCACCCGAGGGAAGCTCGCCATGACCACCACCGCACCGAGACCGACCACCCGCCAGAGCAGCACAAACACCACCCGCGCCCTCCTCAACGCCGGCATCGCCGCCGGGCCGGTCTACCTCGTGACCGCCCTCGCCCAGGCCCTGGCCCGCCCCGGGTTCGACCCCGCGCGAACCGACGTCAGCCTCCTCGCCATCGGGCCCGACGGCTGGATCCAAATAGCCAACTTCGTCGTCACCGGACTGCTCGTCATCGCCTGCGCCATCGGGCTCAAGAGCCGGCTGATCGCCACCTTCGGCGCCGGCCTCGTCGCCGCCGGGATCTTTGTGGCCGACCCCGCCGGCGCGGCGATCAGCTGGCACGGAGCGCTCCACATCGTCACCGCCGGAATCGGTTTCCTCGCCTTCACCGCCGCGTGCCTCGCCCGCAAATCCGCCTACTCCCGCATCACCGGCATCGCGTTCCTCGCCGGGTTCGCGGGCGTCGCGACCGGGTCGACCAACCCCGTGGTCGTCATCGGTTTTTGGGTGGCCGTCGCATTGGCGTTCACCTGGCTCGCCGTGACAGCGGTCCACACCAAGCGCACCATCAACCACTGAAGGAGGCAAAACCCATGCCCACCACCACGTCCGCCGACGGCACCACCCTCGGCTACACCCGCCTCGGCACCGGGCCGTCGCTCGTGCTCGTCGACGGGGCGATGTGTTACCGCGGCTCGACGCCCAACGACGCCATCGCGAAGGAACTCGCCGCCCGCTTCACCGTCTTCACGTTCGACCGCCGCGGCCGGGGTGAAAGCGGGAACACGCTGCCCTACGACGTGGAGCGCGAAGTGGAAGACGTCGCGGCCATCGTCAAGGAGGCGGGTGGAGAAGCCGGCCTCTTCGGGATCTCCTCGGGAGCCGTGCTCGCGCTCGAAGCGGCGCACCGCGGGGTGCCGACGAGCAAACTCGCCGTGTACGAGCCGCCGTTCGTCGTCGACGGGTCGCGCAAGCCCCTCAAAGCCGACTACACCGAGAAGCTCGAGCAGGCCGTCGCAACAGACGACCGCGCGGAAGCCGTCCGCCTCTTCATGCGCATCGGGATCGAGCTGCCCGCGCCCATGGTCGCGATGATGCGCCTCATGCCCGCGTGGCCGAAGCTCAAGCGCGTCGCCCACACGCTCCCCTACGACAACGCCCTGATGGACGGCAACCAGGCCGGCGAGCCGCTCCCCGAGGGACGCTGGTCGGGCATCACCGCGCCGACCCTCGTCATCGACGGTGGCAAGAGTCCCCGGTGGATGCGCACCGGCGTGGCCCAGCTGGCCCAGACGCTGCCGGGCGCCACCTACCGCACCCTCGCGGGCCAGACCCACCTCGTGAAGGCCAAGGCTCTCGCCCCCGTGCTTGCGGAGTTCTTCACACCTCGCTGACACCGCGAACGGCCGTACGGCAAGCTGACCGGGTGGCCACGCGAGCGCTGATCTTCGACTTCGACGGAACGCTGGCCGACACGGAAGCCGCGGTGCTGCAGTCGTGGCAGGAGATGTTCCGCGACCACGGCACGGAGCTCCCGCTGGAGGTCTGGCACACCGTGATCGGCACGCAGAACACGGCCGCCACGATGTTCAAGCTGCTGGCCGAGCGCGTCGCGCACATCGACCCCGAGCAGCTGCGCCCGGGGATGCGCGCCCGCGTCCACCAGCTGCTGGAAGCCGAAGGCCCGCGCGAGGGCGTGCTCGGCTATCTCGACGAGGCCGCGAGCCGGAACCTCAAGCTCGGCGTCGCGTCCAGCTCGTCGGGCACCTGGGTCCACGGCCAGCTCGCCCGCCTCGGCCTCGCCGAACGGTTCGGCTCCGTCGAGACCGGCGACCGCCACGCCGCCAAACCGCGCCCCGACACCTACCTCGCCGCGCTGGCCACGCTCGACGTCCCGGCGGAGCAAGCCATCGCCTTCGAGGACTCGCCCCACGGTGTGAGCGCCGCCAAGGCCGCGGGCATCCCGACGGTCGCCGTGCCGAACGCCATCACCACTGTGCTCGACTTCGGCCACGCCGACCTGGTGCTGCCGTCGTTCACGGCCAAGCCGCTGGCCGAGGTCCTCGACCTCTTAGGCTAGATCACTTCGGACAGCCGGTCGAGGAACGCCCGCTGCCCCTTCACGAGCTTCACCCGCGCGGCGTCCAGCCCGAACCACTCGACGCGGTCCACCTCCGGGAACTCCTGCTTGCGCCCCGAGCGCGGCGGCCACTCCAGCTCGAACGTCCCCGGCACGACCGCCGCCGGGTCCAGGTCCGCCTCCACGGCCCACGCCGTGACGACCTTCCCCGACTGCCGCACGTCACCCATCGCGAACCACTCGCCGTCGGGCGCGGGCAGGCCGAGCTCCTCCGCGAACTCGCGCCGCGCGGCGGCCACCGGCTCCTCGCCGTCCTCCAGCTCGCCCTTGGGCAGCGACCACGCGGCCTCGTCCTTCTTCGCCCAGAACGGCCCGCCCATGTGCGCGAGCAGCACCTCGACCTCGTCGCGCCGGCGGAAGAGCAGCAGCCCGGCGCTGTGTTTGGCAGCCATCGCGACAGTCTGCCGGAACCCGCCCGAAAAAGTTTCCGCACCCGTGTCGATCCGCGTCGAGCCCGCTCGACGCATCGGCAAAAGGGAAAAACACTCGGAGGGAACCGGAAATGACCACCATCACCCGCACCCAGGCCACCCCGTCCACCGTGTCGACCACGAAGCCGCAGCTCGTCGAGCGCGTCCGCCCGATCGTGCTGGCCCTGTTCCGGGTCGTCACGTCGGCCCTGTTCCTGATCCACGGCCTGGCCGGCTTCGGCTTCTTCGGCGGCATCGACGGCCAGGGTGGGGCCGTGCCGTTCGGCAGCTTCCCCGGCTTCTGGGCCAGCGCGATCGAGGTCGTCGGCGCCGTGCTGATCCTGCTGGGTGTGGCGACACGACCGGCCGCGATCGTGCTGTCCGGCGTGATGGCCTACGCCTACTTCACCGTCCACGCGCCGATGGGCCTGCTGCCGATGCAGAACATGGGCGAGCCGGCCGCGCTGTACTCGTGGATCTTCCTGACGATCGCCTTCACCGGTCCGGGCGCGTTCGCCCTGGGCAACCTGGGCAACCTTCGCAACCGAGCCAAGAAAGCCCGTCAGTAGCCCGCGGCCGCCAGGTCGTTGTACTTCATCACGTGCTCCATGAGGATCGTCAGCACCTGCTTGGTGGACTCCCGCTCACGGGCGTCGCACAGCAACAGGGGAACGTCCGGGTCGAGGTCCAACGCGGCCCGGACCTCTTCCGTGCCGTATCGGTAGGCGCCGTCGAAGCAGTTCACGCCGACCACGAACGGAAGGCCCCGGCGCTCGAAGAAGTCCACCGCGGCGAAGCACGAATCGAGCCGCCGCGTGTCCGCCAGCACCACGGCGCCCAGCGCGCCCTCGGCCAGCTCGTCCCACATGAACCAGAACCGGTCCTGCCCGGGCGTGCCGAACAAGTACAGGATCAGCTCGGGGTTGATCGTGATGCGGCCGAAGTCCAGCGCGACGGTGGTGGTGGTCTTCTGCTCCACGCCCGAGAGGTCGTCGACGCCTTCGGAAGCGGCGGTGATCACCTCTTCCGTACGCAGCGGGGGGACCTCGCTGACCGACCCGACCATCGTGGTCTTGCCGACCCCGAACCCACCGGCGATCAGCACTTTGACCGCGGTCGCGGTCAGCGCGCGCCGGGGTTCAGAGTTTCCGGATGCCATCGAGAACCGCCTGGAGTACGTGTTTGTTCGGAGCTTCGGTCGGGGGTGCCGCGGTGCGGAACAGCACGAGGTTCGACTCGATCAGATCACTCAGCAGAACCTTCACCACCGGCAGGGGCAGATCCACCCGCGCGGCCACCTCGGCGACCGACGTCGGTTTCTGGCACAGGCTCAGGATCTGCGCGTACTCCGGCTCGATCGCGGCCACCTCGCGTGCGGTCCGCATGGCGACCACGAGCGTGATCAGGTCCAGCCCGAGCGTGTCCGAGCGGGTGCGCCCGCCCGTGACGGCGTACGAGCGGACCAGCGGCCCGGCCTCGTCGTCGAACCAGGACTCGTGCCGGCCGCTCATGGCGAGGTCCGCTGGACCACTCCGGCTCGCGGTGCCGCCGTGAGCACCGCGCCGACCCGCTTGACCATCAGGTTCATCTCGTACGCCACGAGCCCCATGTCCGCGTCGGCGCTCGCCAGCAGCGCGAGGCACGCCCCGCGGCCGGCCGCCGTCACGAAGAGGAACGCGTGATCCATCTCCACCATCGTCTGCCGCACGTTGCCGCCGCCGAAGTGGCGCCCGGTGCCCCTCGCGAGGCTCTGGAACGCCGAGGCGACGGCCGACAGGTGCTCACCGTCCTCTTCGGACAGGTTGCTCGACCGGCCGATCAGCAGCCCGTCGGAAGAAAGCACCACTGCCCGCTCGGCACCGGCGACCCGCTTGACGAGGTCGTCGAGCAACCAGTCGAGCTCGTTGACGCCGTTGTTGGCCATCAGTCGCGATCTCCGTACCTGTTGTCGTCGTAATCGACTTCCGTCTCCCGGGCGCGCCGGGTGCCCTGCTGGAACGCCGTGAGGCGGTTGCGGGCGAGTTCCGGCGTGTCCTCCCGGGCGTCCTGGAGCTCGTGCGCCGGACTGTCCTCGCGCAGCTGGGGCACGAGGTTCTGCTGACGCCGGCGCTGGGGCAGCGGCGGACGACCGGGTGCTTCCGGCCGGTACGGCTGCTGGGGGCGGCCGTTCTCCGGCGCCGGCCGCGGCTCGTGCGCGGGCCACGCCGGCTGGGGCGGGCGAGGCGGCCGGGCGGCGCGCGGCGGAGCGGGCTGCTCGGCCGGCGGCGCAGGCGGTTCGTACCCGGGCTGTTCCACCGCCGCGACCGGAGCCGCTTCGGGGCGCAACCGCGCCGCCCGCCGGCCGACGCGGCTCATGCGCACCGGGTCCTTCACCGGCTGCTCGGGCACCGGCACCGGGGCCTGCTCCTCGGCGACCTCCGGCGTCGCTTCGGCCAGCTGGGCCAGCAGATCCCGTCGCACCAGCACGATCGCGCGCGTGCCGCCGTAGGCCGACTCCCGCAGGTGCACGGAGATGCCGTGGCGCGAAGCGAGCCGCGCGACCACGAACAGGCCCAGCCGGGGCTCGTCCGACAGCGCCATGATCCCGAAGTCCGGCGGGTCGGCGAGCATCGCGTTGAACTCGTCCGCCTGCTCCTTCTCCAGCCCGAGGCCCTGGTCCTCGACCTCGATCACCACGCCCTTGCCGACGACGTTGCCGCGCAGCTCGACGCGCGCCTCGGGCGGCGAGAACGACGTCGCGTTGTCGATCAGCTCCGCCAGCAGGTGCACGAGGTCGCCGACCACCGGACCGCGCACGGCGATCGACGGCAGCGCGGCCGTCTTCACGCGCGAGAAGTCTTCGGTCTCGGCCGCCGCGCCCCGCACCAGCTCCGCCAGGCCGACGGGGTTGCGCCACTGCCGGCCGGGCTGGCCGCCGCCGAGGATGATCAGGTTTTCGGCGTTGCGGCGGGCGCGCGTGGAGAGGTGGTCGAGCTGGAAGAGCGTGTCCAGCTGGTCCGGGTCCTCCTGCTTGCGCTCGGCCGCGTCGAGCACCTTCAGCTGCCGGTGCACGATGACCTGGCTGCGGTGGGCGATGTTGAGGAACACCGTCTTGGTGCCCTCCCTCGTCTTCGCCTCTTCGACGGCCGCGGCGATGGCCGCCTGCTGCGCTTTGTTGAACGCCTCGGCGACCTCCCCGATCTCGTCGTCACCGTGGTCGAGGAAGTGCCCGCCCTCCTCGAGGTCCACGGGCTCGCCCGCGCGCACGCGCTCCACCAGTTCCGGCAGCCGGACCTCGGCCGCGTCGAGCGTGTCCTCCCGCAGCCGCGCGAGGCGCGCGATGAACCGGCGCGAGAGGCGCAGCGCGATGAGCACCACGATGATCGCGATGAGCAGCGCGGCGGCGCCGGCGATGATCGAGTTGGTGAGCGTGGTGTCGGCGTCGGCGATCGCCGCGTTGGTGGCGGCCGAGCTCTGCGTCACGAACATCGTCATCAACGTGGTGGCGACCTGGTGCGCGGCGTCGCGCCACTGCTGCTGCGGCACGGGCAGCTGCTTTTCGCCCGCCAGGAACGCGTTCTCGACCTGCGTGACGGTGCGCCAGTCCGGTCCGGCCACGAGCTTGTCGTAGCTCGCGCGCACCTGCGGCAGCATCTGCGGCACGGACTGTTCCAGCTGCGCGTGGTACGCGCCGATCTGCCCGATGTACGCGCGTTGCTCGTCACCGCTCAGACCGCCCGAAGCGAGCCCGGCCGCCGACAGGGCATCGCTGCGCTGCATCTCCTCGGCGGCGTTGAAGATCGGAATCGCCGACAGGCGCGCGAAGGCGTTCTCCGCACCGCGCGCGGCCTGCGCGAGCCCGGCGACGCCCTGCGTGAACTGGTCGATGATCTGGTTGTAGAAGGTGAACGTCTGCAGCAGCGGCAACTGCCCCGCGTCCACCTGCTGACGCACCTGCGGCACCTTCGAGTACAGCCCGGCGAACGTGGCGATGTTCTGCTTCACGCTCGCGGGCACGGTGTCGTCGTCGGCGAAGTTGCCCTCGAGGATCGAGCTGATCTGCGCGGCCGCCGCGTCGGTCTTCGGCCGCGCGGCCTGCAGCGCCTGACGCGCGTCGGTCTGTCCGGCCAGCAGGCTCATCGACAGCTGCCGCTCCTGCTCGGCGGCGAGGATGAACGGGATGCCCGGGCCTTCCGAACTGCGGATCTTCTGCGCGTAATCCCGCGCCTGCAGGGCGTCGGTGATCAGGTAACCGGCGAGCGCGACGCCGACGAGCAAGAGAGCGAGACTCGGAATCAACGCGATCGCGAGCACGCGTGATCGAATCGACGAGCCGCGGCTGCGACGAACAGAATTCTGCTTCACCGTGGTCCGTTTTCCTTCCGGCAGTACAAGGTATTCGGGTCTCCCAGGGTTTTCTCACCCGGTTCCGACCAGCCGGATCAACTCACCGTGGTCCATCGCCCGCGACGACGTTAGGCAGGCCGGGCAAGCACGTCAAGTCTGGACGCGAATTTCGATCACGTTCCCGTGAGCGTCTCACAACCCTTGCCAGTGCTTGGGAAATCCGCCACGGCAGACGTGAGCTTGGTCGCAGCAGTAATGGGCCGGACGGCGGTGCCACCGTGACCTGCGGCGCGCTATCGGCGCGGTGAACGGCGTGTGAGGAACACCGAATTCATCGGTGAGGTCGATCACCGAACGCGCGGACAGTCCGTGACGGCGACCTTACGCGCGGCCCCGGACTCCACGCGAGGACGAAAAGGCGTGAAATGGACTACACCGGCCACGGAATCGCTGTTCACACCGGCGCGATTACCACTTTTCAGCGCCGAACGCCGTTCGGACGCGAGTCGCCGTCGCGGTGCAGGATCAAGCGCGGCACGTCGGGCCAGTCGGGGTCGTCTTCGTGGTCGGCCCGGCGAGCGGAGCCGCCGCGCCGGCCCCGGCGGAGGAGGTCGTGCAGCATCTCCCGGCACGCCCAGCCGAGCACGGCCACGGAGCAGACCAGCACCAGCACGAGCACCGACTCCACCGGGAAGCGCACGAACAGGTCGCCGAATTCGGCGAGCAGAATTCCGAGGATTACCCCGACCAGGAGTGTGCCGACATACGAAATCGGCACCTCACGAACCCGTGCACCGGCCATCGCCGCCCCCTTCGCCCGGCAACCGCGCCGACGTTTCCCCGTGCCGCACGAGCACGGGATCGCGCCGGTCCGCAGTGCGCCCACCAGCGGAAAAGCAGGGTCCGATCATAGCGGGCAACCACGCGGAACTGTCTCGGTCGCTCACCCGAAGGGGCTATGCGTGGATCCATTCAGCCGCGAAAACCGCGATTTTCCGTGAATTCAGTTCGCCTTTCGTTCAGCGCGGCTCATGCAACGCCGTGACCGCGCGCAGCACTTCCGCGTACCGCGTGTAGAGCGGCGCGAGCCCGAACCGCAGCACGTCGGGCGGACGGAAATCGCCGAGCACGCCGCGTTCGTGCAACGCCGCCATGGTCCGTGGCGCGTCCCGCACCCGCACCGAAATCTGGTGGCCGCGCGCGTGGTCGCGCGGCGTCGGCACGTCGGCGCCGGGCAGTAGTTCGTCGAGGCAGCGCAGGAAGAAATCGCCCAGTGCCAAGCCTTTCGCGCGCAACACGGCGAGATCGACGTCCTCCCACACGTCCAGCGCGGCGTCGAGCGCGAGCAGCGACAGGATGCCCGGAGTGCCCGCGCGCGCCCGCGAAATCCCCGCGCCCGCGCGGTAGCCGGCCTCCATCGCGAACGGGTCGGCGTGCCCGGCCCAGCCCGCAAGCGGTTGGTCGAACGACTCCTGCAGCCGGTTCGCGACGTAGACGAACGCGGGCGCGCCCGGCCCGCCGTTGAGGAACTTGTAGGTGCAGCCCACCGCGTAGTCGACCTCGTGCTCGTCGAGCCGCACCTCGATCGCGCCGACGCTGTGGCAGAGGTCCCAGACCACGGCGGCGCCGGCAGCGTGCGCGGCGGCGGTGATCGCGCCCATGTCGTGCAGCCGGCCGGACACGTAGTCGACGTGGTTCACGAGCACCGCCGCCGTCGCCTCACCGCACGCGGCAGGCAGCTCGGCGACCGGCACGCGCCGCACGGCGTGTCCGGTGAGGCGCCCGACCTGCTCGGTGACGTAGCCGTCGGTCGGGAACGTCGCGGCGTCGAGCAGGATCTCGCCGCGGCCCGGGTTCGCGCGCACGGCGGCGACGAGCACCTTGAACAGGTCGACGCTCGTCGAGTCGGCGACCACGACCTGCCCGGGCGCCGCGCCGACGAGCGGCGCGATGCGCCTCCCGACCCGCTCCGGCGCGTCCCACCAGCCGTCGGTCCACGACCGGATCAGCCGGCCACCCCACTGCTCGCGGACCACCTCGGCGAGCCGCTGCGCGACGTGCCTCGGCGGTGCGCCGAGGGAATTGCCGTCGAAGTACGCGACGGCCGGGTCGAGGTCGAACTCCGCGCGCTTGGCGGCCAGGGGGTCGGCGGCGTCGAGCTCCGCCGCTTCTTCGGCGAGGCTCATGCCGGGAACTCGTCGGCGAGGGTGCTCCAGAACATCAGCTCGTAGCTCTGGAACAGCCGGGCGTACGTCCGCGCGCGATCCGCGTCGAGCCGCCCGGCGTCGAGCCCGGCCTGGATCGCGGCGAGCGCCTGCTCTTCGACTTCCGGGACGTCGGCGGCGAAGAAGTCGAAGAACGCGCACGCGTCCTCGGAGAAGCCACCGTCCTCAAAACAGTAGTGCTCACGCATCCCCGCGGCGATGGCGGCGCAGTACCGGCCCCACGCGGCGAAGTTCGCGAAGATCGCGACGGTGACTTCAGCCGCTTCGCCGTTCAGCGCCAGCCACGCGAAGTACGCCGGATATGCCTGACAACCCGCACGCGGCAACTCGGTCCCAGGATCATCTCCGACCGCGGCCGCCATCGCGTCGAGCTTGCCCAGCGCGAGCTGCTCCCCCGGCGCGAGGCCGCCGAAGAACTCACGCGCCCGCGGTTCGTCGGCGCGGGCGGCCAGCGCGTGGAAGCTGCGCCAGTCGCTGCGCACGATCCACCGCTCCTCGGCGGCGATCGCGGCGAACACCTCGCGCGGCGCACGGCCGGACACGACGAGCGGCACGAGCCGGTTGTCGTCGTCGCGCGGCGCGAGCTCGCGCTGGATCGCACTCAGCAGTTCACGAGCGGACTGATCACGAGCGGGCACGGGCTCTCCTTCGGCAGGGGCTTCCATTCAAGCAGGATCCGCTGAAGTGGATCTTTTCCTCGAGGCGTGAGGAATAGACCGTTTTGCGTAGTTCACGGTCAGGTCCACGCAGGCACGCGGAGTGGCCGCGATTCTCTATCCACACCGGCCGGGAGCCCCTACAGTGGTCGGTCATCCACACCACTGGAGGAGGGCCAGCGTTGACCACCCCGCAGTCCGCAGCCGCACAGGCCGAAGGTCAGACGATCCCCCGCCTGCTGCACCGCAACGCCACCGAGTACGGCGAACACCCCGCCGTCACCTCGCTCGACCTCGAGGGTCACCCGACGCTGAACTGGAGCGAGTTCCGCACCGCGATCGCCGAGTTCTCGCGCGGCCTGGCCGGGCTCGGCCTCGGCAAGCGCGACCGCATGCTGATCATGGCCGCGAGCAGTCCCGACCACCTGGTCGCCGACCTCGCCGCCGTGCACCTGGCCGCGATCCCGTGCACCGCGTACGCGACGTTGAGCCCGGACCAGATCCGCTACGTCGCCCGCCACAGCGCCGCGCCCGTGGTCGTCCTCGGCGGCACGGGTGAGCTCGATCGTTGGCTGCCGGTGCTCGACGATCTCCCCGCGCTGCGCCACGTCGTCGTGATGGACGCGGCCGCCATCCCGGCCGGCGACGAACGGTTCGTTTCCTTCGCCGAGGTGCGCGAGGCCGGACGCGCGGCACTCGCCGAAGACCCCGCCGCGTTCGAAGCCGCGTGGCAGGCGATCCAGCCGGACGACCCGCTCGCGATGATCTACACCTCCGGCACCACCGGCGACCCCAAGGGTGTCGTGCTGTCGCACCGCAACGCCGTCCACGAAGGACTCGCGGTGCAGAACCTGCACGACGCGCCCATGCACGCCAAGAACATCGCCTACCTGCCGCTGGCGCACATCGCCGAGCGCGAGCTGTCGATCTACCTGCCGCTGCTGTGGGCGGGCCACGTGCACACCGTCGCCGACGCCGCCGGAGTCGTCGCCGCGCTCGGGCAGGTGCACCCGGAGAGCTTCTTCGGCGTACCGCGCGTGTGGGAAAAGATGGTGGCGGGCATGAAGAACATGCTCGGCGGCGTACCCGAGGACCGGCGCGAGGCGCTGCTCTCGGCCAACGCCCTGCTGCAGGAGGGCTACAAGCTGCGCTCCGACGGCAAGGAGGTGCCGGCCGAGCTCGCCGAGCGCATCGCGAAGACCGACGAAGCCGTGCTCGCCCCCGTGCGCGCGCTGCTCGGTCTGGACAAGGTGCTCGTCGCCTCCAGTGGCGCGGCGGCCCTGCCGGTGGAGGTCCTGTACTTCATCGCCGGCCTGGGCGTGGAGATCCAGGAGGTCTGGGGCCTGTCCGAGACGACCGGCGCGGCCACGTCGAACAGCGCCGGCGGCTTCCGCGCGGGCACCGTCGGCAAGCCGCTCGAGGGCGTCGAGGTGAAGGTGGCCGAAGACGGCGAGCTGCTCGTGCGCGGCCCCATCGTGTTCCTCGGCTACCTGCAGGAAGACGGCTCCATCGCCGACGCCACCGACGCCGACGGCTGGTACGCCACCGGCGACATCGGCACCATCGACGAAGACGGTTTCGTGCGGATCACCGACCGCAAGAAGGAACTGATCATCACCTCGAGCGGCAAGAACATCGCCCCCACCCGCATCGAGGGCCTGCTCAAGGAGCACCCGCTCATCGGCCAGGCCGTCGCGATCGGCGACGACCGCCCGTATGTCACCGCCCTCATCGTGCTCGACGACGAGATCGCCCCCGGCTGGGCCGCGGCGAACGGCATCGAGGCGTCCGGCATCGACGAGCTGGCCACCCACGACCAGGTGCTCGCCGAGATCGAACGCGCGGTGGAATCCGCCAACAGCCGCCTGGCGCGCATCGAGCAGATCAAGCGCTACCACCTGATCACGCAGGCGTGGACCCCCGAAACCGGTGAGCTCACGCCCACGCTGAAGCTCAAGCGCCGCGTCATCAACGAGCGCTACGACGCCGCGATCAAGGACCTCTACACCGCTGTCACCCCGGCGTCCTGATCGCCGACCCCGGGCGGTTCGGATGAGCCCCGCCCGGGGTGGGCCGTCAGGCGATCCGGCTGCTGTCCGTCCACTTGCGAAGCCGCGGCGGCACCCGCTTCTCGAGCCCGTAGTTCTCCAGGTGCGCCGAAAACACCTCGTCGAAGGCGTTCTGCACCGTCTCCGTGTCCCACACCTGCCGCTCGAGGATCGGCTGCTTCAGGAACGGCTGTCCCATCACGTGCAGCTGCGGCCCGTTGCACCGGATCATCTGCCCGGTGATCCCCGCCGACCCATCCCCGAGCAGGAACAACACCACCGGCGCGATCCGGGACGGCGTCCGCTCGGGCGGACAAGCCCGCAACGCCCGCTCCGACTTCCACACCATCCGCGTGTGCGCCACCGGGCACACCGCGTTGGCGCGGATCCCGTGCTCTTCCAGGTCCAGGGCCCACGAATACGTCAACGAAGCAACCGCGCCCTTCGAAGCCGCGTACACGCCGAGCTTGCGCTGCCCCAGCGAAGCGCCCGACGAAATATTCACGATGGACCCGCGAATCCCCCCGGCGACCATCGCCTTGATCGCCGCCAGGCCCGTGTACATCACGCCCAGGACGTTGACCTCGACCAGCTCCCTGGCCTGCTCGACGTTGTCGTCCCACGGCAGGGCCTCGTAGTTGAGCCCGGCGTTGTTGACCAGGCCGTTGATCCGCCCGAACTCGCCGACGCACAGGTCCACGATCGCCTGGGCCTGCGCCGGGTCGGCCACGCTGTGTCCACTCGCGACGGCCCGGCCGCCGCGCTGCCGGATCGTCTCGGCCGTGCGCTCGGCGAGCCCGGCGTCGACGTCGTTGACCACCACGGCCCCGCCCGCGCGGGCCACGTGCACGGCGAACGCCTCGCCGAGTCCCCGGCCGGCGCCTGTGACGACCACGGCCTTGTCCTGCATGAGCCTGTCCATAACCATCTCCCCGCTGCCAGGCACCGGAGGGGCGAGGGGTCGCTCCACCGGGCTCTTTTCCAGTGTTGGGCCATTCCGCACGGGGAACAGGGCGACGGCGGCGAACGGTGGGCGTCATGCGACGAGCGAGTCACGCACGATCAGTGCTCCGGTACCTCCGGACTGGTCACCACCGACCGAAATCAGGGTCCGCCCGGCGTGGTCCGGGCCCCCTTGAACAGCCCGACCGCGGAGAACGATCGTTCTACTGTTCGCCCGCGCGTAATCAGCGGCATACTGATTGTTGTCCCGCTGCCCGGACCTGTGACTCCCTCGGGGTCGCCGTCACAGCCCAGGCAGAATGCCCACCGGACACGTTCACCCGATCGGGGAGGGGGAAGTGGTCACCCTGTGACGACCCACGCCACGCCACGGCTGACGGCGCCACTGCGGAACGTCGAGTACCGCGTTCTGTGGGCGGCCGAGGCCATCTCGAGCGCGGGCGACCAGCTGGCGAAGGTGGCGCTCGCCATCCTCGTCTACGACCGCACCGGCTCGGCCCTCTGGGCCGCCGTCGTCTACGCCCTCACGTTCCTCCCCGCCCTGGCGGGCGGGCTCGGGCTGTCCTTCCTCGCCGACCGCTACCGGCGCCGCGCGGTGCTGAGCGTGAGTGCGGCGGTGCAGGCGATGCTCGTGGGGCTGATGAGCCTGCCGGGCATGCCGCTGGCCGTACTGTGCGGCCTGCTCGTGGCCGTGCAGTTGGCCGCGTCACCCGCCAACGCCGCGCAGAACGCGATCACGCGCGAAGTGTTCACCGACGACGAGATCTACCTGCGCAGCCAGGACCTGCGCGGGATCACCACCAACACGGTGATGCTGCTGGGGCTCGCGGGCGGCGGCCTCCTGGTGACATTCGTGGGCACGTCGTGGGCGCTGGCGATCGACGCCGTGAGTTTTGCCGTTGCCTCGCTCATCGTGCGCGTGTGGGTGCACGATCGCCCGGCCGCGGGCGGCGAGCAGTCGACGTGGTTCGGGGCCACGCGGTTCGTGTTCGGGCAGCGCAGGCTGCGGGTTCTGATCGCGCTGTCGTGGCTGGTCGGGCTCGCGGTGGTCCCCGAAGGGCTCGCGGCTCCGCTGGCGCAGCAGCTCGGCGCGTCGTCCGCGGCCGTCGGCTGGCTGCTGGCTGCCGACCCGCTGGGGTTCGTGGCCGGTGCCTACTTGCTCTCGAAGTTCGCGTCCGCCCAGGTCAGGCTGCGGCTGCTGGGCATCCTCGCGACGACGTCGCTGGCCCTGCTCGCATTGTTCCTGCTCCAGCCGAACCTTGCACTGGCTCTCGTGCTCCTCGCACTGGCGGGTGCGATGGGCGCGTACATCATCACGGTCACCGCGACGTTCGCCACCTGGGTGCCGAACGAGCTGCGCGGCGGCGCCGGCGGGCTCTACCGCACCGGGCTGCGGGTCGCGCAGGGAGTCGGGGTCGCGCTGGGTGGGGTGGTCGCCCAGGTGACCGGGTCCGCGGTCACCGCCATCGCGCTCGCCGGTCTGCTCGGCGTGGCGCTGGCCATCCCCACCGCCTTCTCATGGACCCGGGTGCGGCACGCGGTCGCAGCCGGTACCGGGCTCTGAGTCGTGGCCGGCTCGTTCACCGGCCGGGGCGATCCGGTTCTGACCTCCGGATCGAAGTCTGGGGGTGCGTCTTGTTCTCAGGCTTCGCGGTCACGCATCGCGACTCTCCTCTGCTCACGCTGTCACGAACTCTTGGTTGCCGGTCACCGGAATCACGCCTCGCGGTCACGCACGGTCGGACACCTCCTCGAACAGAGAGCACTGAGCACACTGACAATTTCCGGGAAAACAGACAAGAACGATTCAGGCCTCGCGGTCGCGCATCGGGAAAACACCTCCTCGAGGGCCCAGCTCAGCGACTGGCGTTGCAATTCGCATTCAGGATTCACCAGCCATCGGGGGAAGGCACCTCAGGGTAAGAGGCACACGGTTGGACGGAACACGAATTCAGCCCTCGCGGAGGGCCCACCGCCGGGGAGTCGGTGAGTGCGATGATACCGGTAAGCGATAACAGCACCACAGTGGATACCACCAGACGCGAACCACCCGAGAGACCGGAGGAGGCCGAGCCCGATGCCCGAGAACGCACGCGCGCACGGTGAACCCACGGACTCCAATCGCGGGGTACCCACACCCTCCCATGATCACGCACCGAAGTTCCAGGATTCTTCCGGGCATGCGCAAGGGGATGCACGCAGTGATGCACAAAAAGCAACCGCGCGGTCGCAGGGTGTCGGCCAACGGCTCGGTGAGTTGATTTCCGGCAATCCCGTGCGGTCGTGGGATCTGTGGACGAAGCCGCGCCCGATGATCGTTTTCCTGCTTTCCTGGGAAGCGCTTGCCATCGGCCTGCTGACGTTCGGGATCGTCACCGGCGGTCCCGCCACCGCCCTGGACTGGGCCCGGTTCGGCATCCTCGCCGTGTGCGCCACGGTGCACATCCAGCTCACGCGCCGGCAGGAGGAGCGGCGGCGCAACCGCGTGACGGCCGTCCACATCGACCTGTCGGGGATCTGGGTGTTCCCTGGCGCGCTGCTGCTGCCGATCCCCTTGACACTGCTGCTGATCGTCATCGTCCGCGGGCAGCGGTGGTTCAACTCGCGGCGGCCTCCGCACAAGTTCGTATTCACCTCGTTCACGCACGCCGTGTCGGCCTTGGCGGCACACCAGCTGTACCAGACCTTCGCCTCAGCGGAGCTGGAGAACCTCACGCCGAACAACTCGCTGAAGCTCTTCGGCATCCTCATGCTGGTCGGCTTCTGCTACGCGGCGCTGCAGGCGATCGTCATCGGCAGCCTGCTCGCACTGGGCGGAACTTCCGCCCCGACGCTGAGCAACGTGCTGGGCACCAAGGATGACAACCTGCTGGAGCTCTCGACCATCGGTCTCGGCACGATCGCCACGATCCTGCTGGTGAACTTCCCGCCGGCGATCGTGATCCTGGTGCTCATCACCGTGCTGGGCAACCGGCTCGCCGAGATCAACCAGCTGCAGTCCGAGGCGCGCACGGACCCGAAGACCGGCATCTTCAACGTGCGCGGGTGGTCCGAATCAGCCGACCGCGCCTTGACGCGAGCCGCTCGCGGCAACGAAATGCTGGCGCTGCTGATGATCGACCTGGACCATTTCAAGTGGATCAACGACACCTACGGCCACCCCGCGGGCGACGACGTCCTGCGCACCGTGGCCCAGACCTTGGACGACATCACGCGCCCCAGGGACATCATCGGCCGCTTCGGCGGCGAGGAATTCCTGATCCTGCTGCCGGACGTGGACCAAACGGCCGCCAAGGTCGCGGCCGAACGGATCCGTCTCGCGATCGCCGAACAGCAGATCGTGACCACCGACAAACGCGGCGGACGCGCCCGCATCACCGGTCGGACCACGTCGATCGGAGTGGCGTTGCTCGGGCCGAACGGATCGACGGTGGAACAGTTGCTGCACGCGGCCGACGCCGCCGTGTATGCCGCGAAGGAAGGGGGCCGGAATCAAGTCCGGTTCGCCGACGCGGATCCGCCGCCGCGCGTGGCCTGAGCGAAATCGCCGCCCGGCCAATTGCGATTAATCGCGTTGGGTGAACGGGCCCCGAAAACGGACAGCCAATTAAGCAGGGCTTGCTCTCCGTGACCGGAAGTCGCGAAAAGGGGACTGTGATGCAATTCACCACCCCCTGAAATGTGGTGCCCGGCCCGGACCCGGGGAGATCCCCACCCCTTCCGGGGGTCATCCCCATGCCGCCGCCCGGGTGGGACTGGCACCCTTGAGCGCATGCCCGCCACCGACGACCGGCCTCCGGCCGCCGCTCGCGCCCGCCGTCCGTGGTCGACGTCGGGCTGGCTGCTGCTGGTGCTCTTCGTCGTGTTCGGCTTCGGGCTCATCGCCTCGCGCCCGGCGTCGCCGCCGGACCAGGGACCGCCGACGGGCGACGTACTGGCCGCGCAGAACGCCATCGCCGCGCTGACCCACCCCGGCCCGCAGCCCACCGCGCTCGCGCTCCTGCCCAAGGACTTCACCGCAGTCAGCGGCGTGACGCCGGGTGCGCTGGCCGCACGCGACGGGACCGTTCGCGCCGTCCACGTCGACGGCGGGTGCTCCACCCCGTGGGGCGACGACAACACCAAGTGGGACTACGCGGTGCCGTGCAAGGCCCACGACCTGGGCTACGACCTGCTGCGCTACGCGGACAAGAAGGGCCACCCGCTCGACCAGAGCGTGCGGGCCTCGCTCGACGCTCGGCTGTCGCAGGACATGCACCACGCGTGCGTGGTGAACCCGATGGGCTCGCCGGGCACCTGCCAGGTCGTCGCCACGCTCTACTCCGCCGGGCTCGTCGTGAACTCGTGGCACCAGCGGTGGGGACCTCCGGTCGCCGACCCGATCGGGCCGATGGTCGCCGGCGTCCTCGTGATCGGCTGCCTGCTCGTGTTCCGGCTGCGCGGCTGGCACACGGCCCGGCGCGCCACCCCCCGACCCGCTCGCGCCGCGACTGGTCCCCCCACCCGCTGGGCCGTGCTCGGCGCTGCCTCGGCCGTGCTGCTCGTGCTCGGCGAATCGGCGACGGCGCTGGCCGACTGGGCGGGCGCGCCCGAGTCCGCGTGGTGGCCGCTGACGTGGCTCGCGCAGCTCACGCCGCTGCTGTTCTTCGCGGGCGGCTACGCGAACGTCACCGGCTGGCCGGCCGAACGCGACCGCGGCTACCGCCACTACCTCGCCGAGCGCGCGAGCCCGCTGCTGCGCCCCGCGTTGATCTTCGCCGTGGTCGCCCTGCTCGTCCCGCTGGCGCTGGAGCTGCTCGGCATTCCCGCAGGCACGAACGCGACGGTCATGCGGATCGCGCTGCACCCGCTGTGGCTGCTGGGCGTGTACCTGCTGACGGTCGTCTGCGCGCCCGCACTGCTCGCGCTGCACCGCCGCGCCGGGTTGTGGTCGGTGGCCGGCCTGCTGGCGCTCGTCGTCGCGGGCGAGGCCACCGCGGCCTGGTCCGGCTCGCCGCTGCCCGGTTACGGCGCCACCCTGGCGCTCGCGCTGCTGGCCCAGAAGATCGCGTTCGCCCACGCCGACGGGGTGCGGCTCCCCCGGCCGGTGCTGGCGGGCGCCGCCGTGGCCGGAGTGGGCGCTCTGGCCGTGGCCACCTTCGCGCTCGGCGCGTCGCCGATCCTGCTGGGCAGCCCGGGCGCGCCGGCCGCGTTGTCAGCGCCGCCGTGGGAGGTCCTGCTGCTCGGCGTGACCCAGCTCGGCTTGGCGGGCGTGCTCGGTGGACGGCTGGTGCGCGTCGCGGCGTGGCCGCGGGTCAGCCGCGCGGCCGGGTTCGTGCTGCGGGCGCCGATGAGCCTGTACCTGGCGTTCCTGGCGGCGATGCTGCTGCTCGTCGCCGTCGTCTACCTGCCGGGCCCGATCGCCGACGGGCTGAGCTGGCTCGTGAAACCGCGCACCGCCATGGCGATCGCGCTACTGCTCGTGCCGGCGGGGTGCGTGTTCTGGTGGTTCGAACGCCACCCGCGCGGCCACGGCGAACCCGCGCCGCCCCCGCCGAGACCGCGCACGGCCACCGGCTGGCGGCCGGTGCTGCTCACGAGAGCGGCCGCCGCGCTCGGCATCGGCTACGCGACACTCGGTGTCTTCGGGCTCGCGCTGGCCCGCTTCGGCGACGTCGCCGCCGACGCCGATTTCCTCGGCCTGCACCTCGACCCCGTGCAGAGCCTCGTGCACCTGCTTCTCGGCGTGCTCCTGCTGCACACCGTCCGCACGGGCGCCACCGCGTCGGCGGGCACGTGGTTCGTCTGCGCACTCGCCTGCGGCCCGCCGCTGATGGTCTCGTCGGCCGGCACGCCGACCGTGGTCCTGCACGCCGCGACGGCGGTGTTTGCGCTGGTCGCGGCCGTTTCGTGCCTGGTTCCCCGGCGCCGCGCTGCGAGCGCGACTTCTTGACGAGAAACTCGAAGCGCGACACGCACACAACCGGCCAGGCGAACGCGCCCGACTTGGCGGACCATGGGTGGTGCAGGCCACACCGGCCGGGGGAGGTGCGAACCCGCCGCAACCCCGTCCCGGCACCATGCGTCTTCAAGGTCCGGGAGACCCGGACAGTGGCAGGCAGACGGACGAGCAGAAGGAGCGGACCGCGTGGATCACCCGCCTCGGAACGGGCAAGGCGACCGACGCCCCGCCCGCCCCTGGCAGGACCCGCCGGGGCGCGCGAGCGGACGCCGGGTGCCACCGCCCGCGCGTGATCGCGCTGGGCCGCGCGGCCCCCGCGA
>NZ_JBFBAF010000027.1:5674-147720 GCF_040682095.1 Amycolatopsis sp. NPDC051372 | reverse complement strand
GGCGTCAGACACCACCACCACACACCGAGGTCTTCGTCATGATCAACCCGACGCGCCGCTCACACGTCAACAACGTCCATGGTCACTACAGCTAGTCGGTGACGCCGACATCGACCTGCGTTACCGGTACGTCCCCGGCCAGGTGCACGGAAACCCCCGTGAACTGGCGGGTTCACCCGGCAGCCGCGCCCCGCACCACGTGCTCACGCGCGACGGCGCACCGATCTCGACCCATGACCTGTTCGGCCGCCGGTTCGTGGCTTTCGCACCGGCCGGCGCCGACGGCTGGGCCGCCGCGGCGACCGCCGCTGCCGCGACGACCGGGATCGCGCTCGACGTCCACCGGGTCGGCCGCGCCGACAGTTTCACCGATACCACGGGCGGATTCTGCGCCGCGTATGGCATCGGCCCCGCCGGGCTGGTCCTGGTCCGCCCCGACGGAGTGGTCGCCTGGCGCGCTTCGGACGACACTCAGGTGGCGGCCGAAACCGTCGCCACCGCGTTGACCTCGGCGCTCGGCCATGCGGCGCGGCCCCGCCCCGGCGAACCAGCGGTCCACAGCTGAGCCCGCCGGACACACTTGGCACCCACCCTCCGGAAAGGAATCCCATGGCCCACATCGAAGGCAGCCACCACGTCACGCTGTCCGTCGGCACCGCGCAGGAAGACGTCGACTTCCACGTGAAAACGCTCGGGATGCGGTTCATCAAGCGGACCGTGCTGTTCGACGGCTCGACCCCGATCTACCACCTCTACTACTCCAACGCGGCCGGCGATCCGTCATCCGTGGTGACCTCGTTCCCGTGGGCCCAGGCCGGGCTGTTCGGGAAGCGCGGCACGAACCAGGCGCGGGAGGTCCAGCTGTCGGTGCCCTCGACGTCGCTGTCCTACTGGCACCAGCGGCTTACCGAGCACAAGGTCGAGGTGCACGACGCCGAGGTGTTCGGCGACCGCCGCCTGCTCTTCCGCCACCCGTGCGGCATCGAGTACGTTCTGGTCGGCAACGACGGCGACCCGCGCGTGGGCCACCCGGGCAACGGCGTGCCGCCCGAGCACGCGATCCACGGCATCCACGGCGTCGGCGTGCACGTGGCGACACCGGACCGGATGGTCGAGTTCAGCCAGGAGACGTTCTTCGGCGACAGCGCGCTCACCGAAGAAGGCGACCGCGTGGCGCTGCGCATCGGCGGCGAGAAGATCGGCAACAACGTCGAGCTGATCGTCAACAACACCGACGAGCAAGGCACCTGGCGCTACGGCGCCGGCACGATCCACCACTTCGCGTGGAACCTCGGCACGCTGGCCAACCAGGACGAGGTGAAGTTCCAGGTCGAGGGCGCCGGCTACACCGACATCAGCGAGCTCAAGGACCGCAAGTACTTCAAGTCGGTTTACGTCCGCACCCCCGGCGGCGCGCTGTTCGAGCTCGCCGTGACCCACGCCGAAGGCGGCTGGACCTGCGACGAGTCGCCGCAGGAACTGGGCACCGCGTTCCAGCTGCCCGAGCAGTTCGAGTCCCGCCGCGCGGAGATCTTCGGCAAGCTCGAGCACATCGAGGTCTGACGCGACGGCCCTCCGGCGGGACACCCCGCCGGAGGGCCGTCGTGGTTTTCAGGGGTGCACTTCGGGGCGAGAGGAACGAAGGTTTGTCGGACAACAAGCACTTGACCAGGCCCGTGCAGCAGTGGGGCGAGCCCCTCGACCAGGCGCGCGTGGCCGTGCTCGCCGTGCACGGCCGCGGGCAGACGCCGGACTTCATGCGCGGCGTGGCGAAGGACATCGACGCGCCGGGCGTGCGCTACTACGCGCCCCACGCGGCCGGCGACACCTGGTACCCGCTGCCGTTCACCGCTGCGCTGCAGGACAACGAACCCGACCTGACCCAAGCGCTCGCGGCCGTGCGGGCCACGCTCGCCGCCATCGGCGCCGACGGCTTCGACCGGCGGCGGATCGTGCTGTGGGGGTTCTCGCAGGGCGCCTGCCTGCTCGCGCAATTCGCCGTACACGAGCACCCGCGGGTGGGCGGCCTGGTCCTGTTCACCGGCGGCTATCTGGGAACGGCCGAGGTCGACGCCACGCCGGGGAACCCACTCGCCGGGGTCCCCGCGCTGGTGCGCAGCATCGAGCACGATCCGTGGGTCGCCGCGCAGCGGGTCCACTGGACCGCCGAAGCGCTGACGCGGCTGGGGGCATCGGTCGATCTGCGCATCGACCCCGGTGACGAGCACGTGATCACCACCGAGGCCAGCACCTCGGCGGCCGCGCTGCTGGCCGGGATTCCGGGCGCGTGAGCCCGGTGGAGTTCGTCTACCGCGCGTTGCCCGTCCGGGTGCGGTTCGCGAGCGGCGCGGCCGCGCGGAACCTCGCGGCCGAGGTCGCGGAGCTCGGCCTGATCCGGCTCATGGTGATCGCCGACGCGCCGTCCGCCGACGAGGTGACGCGCGAAGTCGCCGACCGCATGGTCGTGCGGTTCGACGACGTCCGGCCGCACGTGCCGGTCGACGTGGCCGAGGCCGTCCGCCGGGCTGCCGCGCTGCATTCGGTCGACGGGCTGGTCACCGTCGGCGGCGGCTCGACCACCGGCACGGGCTAAGCCGTCGCCCTCACCACCGGCCTTCCGCTGGTCTGCGTGCCGACGACGTATGCGCGCTCGGAGGTGACGCCGGTCTGGGGCACGACGAGCGCGGCCCGCAAACAGACCGGGCGCGACGACCGTGTGCTGCCCCGCGCCGTCGTCTACGACCCGGACCTCACGGCCACGCTGCCGCGGCCGGTCGCGGTGTCCTCGGCGCTCAACGCGGTGGCGCACTGCGTCGAGGCGTTCTGGGCACCCGGTGCCAATCCGGTCACTTCGGTCGTGGCCGCGGAAGGCATCCGCGTGCTCGCGGCCGGGCTCCGCGCGTCCGGAGCCGCGCAGCGTGAGCAGCTGCTCTACGGCTCCTACCTGGCCGGCTCGGCGTCGCCGTGGCCGGGTCCGGGCTGCACCACAAGATCTGCCACGCCCTCGGCGGCGCCTTCGACCTGCCCCACGCCGAAACCCACGCCGCCGTGCCCCCACGTGCTCGCGTTCAACCTCGCCGCGGCGCCGGACGGGCCATCGCGGGCGCGCTCGGTGCCGACGACGCCGTCGCCGGGCTCCAGGCTCTGTACCGGCAGGTGGGGGCGGTGGCGGACCTGCGTGCGGTCGGGTTCCCGCTCGACCGGCTCGACGAGGCCGTCACGGCCGTGTGCGAACTGCTGCCCATCCCGAACCCGCGGCCGGTGGACGCCGGCGCGGTGGAGCGGATCCTGCGGGCCGCCTGCGCGTGACGGCCGTCAGCCGGCCGAGGCCTCGCGGCGGAACTCGGCCGGCGTCACGCCGTACTCGTCCTTGAACGCGCGGCCGAAGTGCGAAGGCGTCTTGAACCCCCAGCGCCGGCTGATGGCCGCCACCGACATCTCGCCCGACGAGACGAGGTCGCGCTGGCCCCGCTCGAGGCGGCGCGTGCGGATCCAGGCCGAAGCCGTGGTGCCGTTCTGCTGGAAGATGCCCTGCAGTTTCCGCAGCGAGATGAATTGCGCGGAGGCGATGGCCGCGGGTGACAATTCCGGGTTACCGAGGTGTTCGTCGATGTATTCCCGGATTTGTCCGGGAATGACGTTCCCCTCGATTTTCCCGTCACCCCCGGCCACGTCCAGAATGCTTTCGAACATCGTCGAGACGAGGTCGAGCGCGTTGCGGGCGGCGAGGTAACGCGTGCGGCCGGAGATGTCCTCCATGACGTGACCGAGCGTCATCAGCAGCGCTCCGGTCGCGGGGGCCAGCCCGTCGCGCGCGCTGATGCGGGCCGCGGTGAGCTGGTCGACGTGCGAGCGCGGAAGCCGCAGCAGGCGCTGCGGGAACTTGATGCAGACGTTGCGGTAGCCGGCGCTGCTGACCACCGTCGCCGGGCGCGTGCCGTCGAAGACCGTGAGGTCACCGGGCTGCAGCACGGCCGTGCGGCTGCCCTGGTGGAACTCGCCCACGCCCGCGACCTGCAGGCACAGCACGTAGTCGGGGCGGCAGTCGCGGGCGATCGTGTCGGCGCTGCGGTGCGCGACGTGGCGGCCGGTGGCCATCTCGATGAAGTCGACGTCGGCGATCTTGCGGTTGCGCAGGTAGCCCCGGAAGTGCTGCGGATCGTCGGACTCGACGGTGAACGCGAGGAGCGACTGGGCGAGCAGCGCGCTCCAGCCGGAAGTGCCGAGCGCGTTGTACTCAGGGTGAGCGGCGGTGGTAGTCGAAGGTGCTTCGCCGTGCCGCATCCGCCACCTCACAGCCGCCTACTCCGAAATCAGTACCGGACACCTGAACCGGAACCGAACGGCGCTATTTCACCTCGCCGTCAGAGCACATTTCCGTTATCGTCCGCCCAGCTCCGGGGTTTGTCAACTCGCCTTGCGGGCCGCCGGTTTTCGCCCCCGCCGGCCAGTCCGTTCGGGCCCCGGTCGGTGTCGCCACGCGAACCCCGGCGGGACCCCTCGCGGGGTCGCTTGGACCACGGCGCGGCGGGAGGGTGGCCCCCGTGACAGGGCCCGGAAGGGGTTCGCTAAGCTGGTTTCCCGACAGCGCGCGATTAGCTCAGCGGGAGAGCGCTTCCCTGACACGGAAGAGGTCACTGGTTCAATCCCAGTATCGCGCACGTAGTCCGATGTGGACTCACCTGGAGGGCGATTAGCTCAGGGGGAGAGCGCTTCGTTCACACCGAAGAGGTCACTGGTTCGATCCCAGTATCGCCCACCACCACGATGGCCCCGGATCACTCGATCCGGGGCCATCGTGCTGTCCAGGGCCGTGCTGTCCAGGGCGCGGGCGGGCCGGCCGCCGGCGCGATGTTGTGGTTGACGCGGAACAGGTTCTGCGGGTCGTGACGCCGCTTGAGCTGTGCGAGCCGCTCGTAGCGCGCGGAACCGTACGCGGCGCGCACCTCGGCTGGAGTCGTGCCGTCCCCGGCGGTCAGCAGGTTGGCGTTGCGCTCGTCCTGCGACCACGGCGCGAGCGTCTCCACGAGGGCGTCCAGCCGAGTCCCGGGCTCCTGCCCACCGGACGCGACGAGGGCCCACGGCGCACCGCGGCCGGCGACGGCGTTCGGCACGGCCGGCTCGTCGGCCAGCGCGCCGCCCAGCGCCCGCAGCTCCACGAAACCCGGTTCGGTCCCGGAATCCGGGCCCGCCACGGCGAGCAGCGCGTCGGCCGCCTCGGCCGGGAACGACCGCAGCACGGCCGAGCGCTCCAGCCAACCCGCCGGCACCGACGGGTCCAGGTGCAGGCGGTGGCCGTCGCGGTACGCGGTCTCGGCGACGGTGTCACGCACGGTCCGGGCGAGCGCCCGCAAAGGCGCGAGCGCGGCTTCCGCCTCGGCGGGCGAACCGAGCGACGAGAACCGCACGTGGACCACGAACTCCGCCGGCCGCGAGCGGTGCCGGAAGGCGATCGACGACGACATCTCCCGCGACAGCTCCGTCACCCACTCCCGCCAGGCGTGCAGGACCGTCGAGGCGTGCTCGCCCGCGAAGAACAAGCCGCCGCCGTAGAAGGACTTCACGGGAAACAGAGCGAACTCCATCGACTTGACCACGCCGAAGTTCCCCTTGCCACCCCGCAGGCCCCAGAACAGCTCGGGCTCGGCGTCAGCGGTCACCTCACGCAACGGACCGTCGGCCGTGACGAGCCGCAACGCGCGCACGTGGTCGGCGGCGTATCCGTGCGTCCGCCCGAGAATCGGGCTGTGCCCGCCGCCGAGGTGGTAGCCGACGACCCCCACCGTGGGTGACGCGGCGCTCATGCCCGCGAGCCCGCTTTCGCCGGCCCGTTCGGTGACCTGGCTCCAGCGCGCGCCGCCCTGCACCCGCGCGATCCCGGCCACCGGGTCGACCTCGACGGCGTCCAATCGCGACAGTGTGATCAGCACGGCACCGCGCGCCCGGTTCACGACCTGGTGCCCGGTGCTGAGCACGGCGATCGGCAGGGCCCGGTCGACCGCGAACCGCACCGCCTCCCGCACGTCGGCCACCGTGGTCGCCCCGATGGCCACGGCGGGCCGCACCGGTGTGGCCAGGTTGAAGGTCGCACACTCGGCTTCGAACCCCGCGTCGCCGGGCAACACGACGGGACCGGTGAGCCGCCTCGCCAGCCCGGCGACCTCGGCCGGGCTCAGCGACTCCGACGCCGCCGTCTCGTAAGGGCTCATCCGCTTCGCCTCTCGCGCTTGACGGACCCAGCCTCACCGGGCCCGTGAAACGCGAATCAGACTTGCGACGCAGGTCACCGTCGCGAGGGGACGATGGGGCACATCACCGGGCCGGGACGTCCCGCGGCAGCGGCGCCGTCCAGGAGCTGCCCAGGTCGGCGCCTTCGGGGTCCCACTCGTGCGACGCCCTGCTGTAGAGCCGGATCGGCACGCCGTCGGGGTCGGCGGTCGCGACGAGCCAGCCGGTGATTCCCCGCAGCACTCCGGAGTTCGCCACTTCCAGCGCGTCGAAGTGCCGCGCCCATGCCCGTACCGCGGCCTCGTCCGCGACGGCCAGCGTCAGCGGGTCGAACCCCGCCAGTGCGGCCGCCGAGCCGGGCGCCAGCCGCAGCTCCACCGGGTCGGCCAGCCCCGGCACCCGAAGCAGGTACGCGAACAGCACCCCGTCGGGCGTGCGGTGGTCCCATTCGGGCTGCCGCCACGCGCCGAACACGCGCTCCCACCACGCCAGGCTCCGGGCGAGGTCGGTGACCGGGTACTTGTGGTGGTGCACGCCGTCGAGCGCGGGGAAAGTGCTCATGGCACGGATCCTGCCAGTGCGCCCCGACCCCGGCTGAGCAGGCGGCTTGTATCCTTCACCCCGAAGTTCGTCCGTATCCGGACGATCAGTCCGCGGGCGGGGGTGTTCGGCGATGGCGAAGTCCGATCCGGTCGAGTTCGACCTCTACGGGATGATCGGGCACCTGCTGCGCACCACGCAGCAGCTGCACGTCGCCATCTGGTCCGACGTGTTCCCCGGCGGCCTCACCTCGCCGCAGTTCGCCGTGCTGCACGCGCTGGCCCACGAGGGCCCACTGAACCAGACGACGCTGCGCTCCCGCGCCCGCCTCGACCGTTCGACGGCCGCGGACGTGATCCGCCGGCTCGTCGCCCGCCGGCTGGTCAGCCAGGTGAAGGACCCCGGAGACGCCCGCCGCCGCGTCGTACGGCTGACGAGCGCCGGCCGGGCCCTCTACGCGGAGGCGACCGAGCGCGCGGTGGAGGTCAACGAGCGGATGCTCGAAGGCCTCGACACCACCGAGCGCAAGCAGCTCGTCGACAGCCTGAAGTCGTTGCTGGAGCACCACCGCGGGCTGCTGGACTACCAGGACTGAGCGCTCAGAGCAGCTCTTCGCGGTACGTCACCGGGCACGCGACGCTCGCGGCCGCCGTGCCGATGCCCGTCGCGGTCGGCGAGCACCTGCACGGGCGTTTCGAGTTCGCCGTGTACCTGCACGCGCGGGCCGCTTCGGTGCTGCAGCCGGACGTGCCGCTGAACGGGTGGCGTCACCGAATGGCTGCGGGTCTCGGCCATCGCGGAGGCGTTCGGTGCGACGTTGAGCCCGCACTTCCTGCCGGAGCTGCACGTCCACTTGGCGGCGGCCGTGCCGAACTGCCCGTACGTGGAGCACTTCCCGCTGATCGACGACGTGCTGCAGGAGACGTTGACCGTCCACAACGGACGCGTGGCCCCTCTGGACCGGCCAGGTCACGGGATGTTGTGGGACCTGTCCGCTTTGGATGACCTGCGCGTCCGGTGAGACGTGGTCAGAAGACGAGGACACCCTGGGTGCTGGGCTGCAGGGTGCCGACCTTGACCGAGGTGACGTCGAGCTCGGGGTAGCCGACCTTCTTGCCGTCCGTGCCGATCACGTCGACGACCGTCGCGCTCGTGCCGTGGGGCGGGGTGAGCTTGAGGGTGGTCGCGACGAACGTGTCGGTGCTGCCCTTGTCGCCCGTCTCCCACTTGACGCCGGCGAACGCGTTGGTGCCCGGGCGCAGCGTGATGGACGGGCCCGCGCCGGGGATGTCGACGTTGCGCGTCGGCACCTCCAGCGGTGAGTTGTCGGCGGCGAGGAACTGCAGCGTCGGCCAGCCCTGGATCGTCACGGGTTCCTTGCCGGTGTTCTCGAGGGCGAGCAGGCCGAGGCCCTGGTCCTGAATGGTGAGCTCGGCGTGGAAGGACTGCCGGACGTCCTTGTCTTGCTGGGTCTCTTGCTGGACCGCCGGCTTGTCCGCGTTCACCGCCGCGTTGTGGGTCGGCTGCGGCGCACTGGCCGGCGGCGGTGTGGTGCTCGAACAGGCCGTCAACGCGAACAGCACCGCGATACCCGGGACGATCGTCTTACCCCGCATGTTGCACTCCCCTTCGTGGGCGGCTCCCACGCCGCCTCCTCACTACCCAGGACGGCCGACCCCCGAAACAGGTTCCGGTGCTTGGAGGCATTTTCCGTGCCCGGTTCACTCCATAGAGGACACGAGCCGGGTCACCAAGGCCGTGAGGCTCTCCTCGTCGAGCGCCGCGAGCTCCGGCAACGCACCCGACGTCCGCCCGATCAGCACCCCGACGAACGCCGCCGTCAGCAGCTCCGCACGCGCCTGCGCCTGCTCGACCCCCTCCGAGGTCAGCCGGCGCGCAAGCGGCGTCACGATCCGGCGATGCAGCTCTTCCCGCGAAAACTCGTTGGCTTTCACGTCGTCGTGCGGCTGGAGCGCAACCTGGTACAGCGGCCCCGGCCCCTGCCTGACCGCCCGCCCGACCAGCCCGCGCAACCGCTCGGCGTCCCCCAGATCCGGGAGCTCCTCGTCTCCCGTCTCCTCCTGCAACACGGCGACGTACAGCTGCGCCTTCCCCCCGAAATACCGCGCGATCATCGCCGGATCGACGCCCGCCCGCTCGCCGATGTCTCGAATCGTCGCCTGCGCATACCCGCGCTCCGCGAACAACTCCGCCGCGGCCTCCAGCAACGCGGCCCGCGTCCGCCGGGCATCCCGACGGCGCGGCGTGGGTCGGTCCGTCATCCGCGCGCTCCTTCGGTCGTTTTTCCGGGCAGCAGCATGCCGAACACGGCGGCCAGGCCCCACACCGCCACCCCGGCGAAGGCGGCGACCGTGTAGCCGAGGGCGTTCGGGAAGTGCCGGCCGTCCGGTGTGTGCCCGACGAGGATCGCGGCGCTGAGCGCGCTGCCGGTGGAGTAGCCGACGTAACGCAGCACCTGGTTGAAGCTCATCGCGGTGCCGGTCTCGTGCGGGGGCGTCCCGCGCGTGATCATGCCGGGCAGCACGGCGAAAACCGTGCCGACGGCGAGCCCCGTTGCCGCCATGACGACGGTGAGCACCACGTAGTCGTGCCGCACGAAGCCGAACGCGCCGACGCTCACCAGACCGACCAGCGAAGCCCCGGGGATCAGCACGCGCCCCCGCCCCCGCCGGATCACCGGCGGCGCGATGCGGCTGGCGAGCAGGCTCCCGATCGAGAACGGCAGCAACACAAGCCCGGCCACCACCACCGACCCGCCGAGCCCGCCGTCGGCCGGCGGCGTCTGGACGAACTGCACCATCAACGTCGTCAGCAGATACATCCCCGTGCCGGACAACAGCGCCGCGACGTCGGCCGCGAGCACCCCCGGCAGCCGCAACAACCGCAGCTCCACGAGCGGGTGCGGGCTGCGTCCCTCGTGCCACACCCACGCCACCAGCGCGCCCACCGCGATGATCACCGAACCGATCGACGCTCCCGAACCCCAGCCCCACTCCTCACCCTTGCTGACCCACAGCAGCAACGCCCCGAGCCCCACCCCCAGCAGCACCGCCCCCGGCACGTCGAGCCGCTTCGCCTCGGCGTTCACCGCGTGGGGCACCACCTTGATCGCCGCCACCAGCGCAACCGCCGCCACGACGGCCCCGAACCAGTAAGCGGCCTGCAGCCCACCCAGCTCCGTGATCAGCCCGGTCACCGGATACCCGAGCCCGACCCCGGCGACCGTCGTGATCGACAAGATCGCCATCGTCGGCCGCGCCTTGGCGGGCACCAACGCCTCCCGGGCCGCCACGATCGTCAGCGGCGTCAGCCCCAGCCCCGCGCCCTGCAACCCCCGCCCCACCAGCAACGCCACGAACCCGAACGGCAACGCCGCCAGCACACACCCCAGCACCACCAGCCCCAGCCCGGCCAGCATCACGCCCCGCCGCGCCGGCCCGTCGCCGAGCCGCCCCATCACCGGCGTGACCATCGCCCCGACCACCAACGTCACCGTCAACGACCACTGCGCATCCCCCAGCGACACCCGGTGCACCAAAGCCACCGCCGGAATCAGCGGCGCCCCCAGGCTGCTGATCACCGCCACGACGAGCCCGAGGAACACCAACGTGGGCACCAACCCCCGCACGGTTCGCTCAGCCGCGCGGCCCTCGGCTACTTCCCTTGTGGCGCGCGCGGACCTCGCGGCCGGCGCGTCGCGAACGGGCCCGTCCCATCCCGGCGCCGCACCCGAACCACGTGGGTGCCGCTCAGCCGCGCCGCCTTCGTCGACCTCCCCCTCGACACCCGCAGACCGCCCACCTGGCGCAGGCTCGCCACCTTCGTCGACCTCCCCCTCGACACCCGCAAGCCGCCCACCTGGCGCAGACTTGCCCAACCCCAAACCGCGCACCTGCCCCTCAGCCCTGCCGCTCTCCGCCAGCCCGCTCGTGGCACGTGCAGGCCGCCCAGGGCCGGTACCGGGGACAGGCTTGTCCAACCCGAGCTCCGCACCCGCATCGCGTGGCTGCCGCTCAGCCCCGGCAGGCTTCGGCGCCTCGGCCGCGGTACGCGTGTGCTGCCCGCCGTCGGCACCGAGGAAAGGCCCGCCCAACTCCGACCCCGACCCGGGACCGCGCACCTGCGAGTCAGCCTCGCCCGCGCCACTCGCGGAGCACTGCGGTGCGTCGCCGGTCGCGGGCACAGGGCACTCCGGCGCCTCACCCGCCGCGCGCACAGAACGGTCTTGCGGCCCGCTCACGCCAGACCCCACGCCAGACTCGCTGCGCACGCGCCGAACGCTTGCCCGGCCGACTCACCCGTCGGTAAATCGCCGCAGTGGCACCCGGATCGTCCAGACGACCAGTGCCCGCCAGGCACGAACCCGCGCACCACCACCGCACCGGCCCGCCCCGGCAGCTCGCATCCTTCAAGCCGCCAGGGTGTTCCACGCATCTCGGACATCGCGGCACACCTCAGTCATCAGTTGATGTCATCACCCGATGACTTACCTTACTCCCGAGCAGGCCGCGCGGCGGCTGTGATCTCCATCAGCCGAAGTGGACCACCTCGCTCGAGGCCAGCGAGGCGCCCGCGGTGGCCAGTTCGGCGGCGACCGCCGCGGAGGCCTCGGCGGCGGGAACTGCGCCGTCGTAGGTCGCGTGGGCGTCGGTGACCAAGGCGACCGGGTGGCCGCGCCGGAGGGCTTCCAGGGTCGTCTCGCGCACGCAGAAGTCGCTCTGCATGCCGGCGACGACGAGGGGCGCGCCGGCGGGCACGAGGGTCGACAGAGGAGTGTCGGCGAAGGAGTCGGGCGTGGTCTTGTCCACCACGTGTTCGCCCGGACGGACGTCGTGGACCAGGGTCCAGCCCGGCGTTCCGGGCACGTCGGGATCGTCGCCGGTGCCGTTGTTGCGCGCGTGCACCACCGGCGCGCCGGCGGCACGCGCACGGGAAAGCACCGCGGCGATCGCCGGGGCGACAGTGGCCGCGGAAGGCACCGGTTCGGGCGGGAGGAGCATGTTGTTCTGGACGTCGATCAAGAGCAGTACGGGGACCATGCCGGAAGCATCGCACCCACCTCCGACAAAACGCGTCAGTCGCGTCGGCGCACAGCCGCCGCCACTCGCGGTCGTTCTGCACGGCGAGGAAAGCTGCGTGCCGCCGCAAACCTTGCAGCACAGCGGAAACCCGACCCACTCGGTGAGCGCGTCGAACGCCTCCCCGTGACCGGTCCGTTCGCGCTCGCACTGTGCCGGTGAGCGCGAGCACGCCGGTTTCCCACTGCACCAACAGGTCATCGGCCGTCTTGTCACGGTACGGCCGCCGGTGCCGTAACCGGAAATGCCGCAGACGATCAACCGCCGACAACCGTCGCGCCAGAGCTACCTCCGGAGGACACATCAGCCGATCGGCCGGGTTTGTGACCCGATCGCCCGAGGCAGCCCACCTCGTGCGCCGCGATCATGATCATCATGAAAAAGCTCGTCCCCTTGCTGGCGGTCGCCATCGCACTGCCTGCGGTCGTCGCGGCCACGCCCGCGCACGCGGCACTCGCCTGGACCCCGTGCCGCACCCTGATCAAGGAGTGGGACCAGACCGACGCCCGCACCGAGTGCGCGAAGGTCTCCGTTCCGCTCGACTACGCCCACCCCGACGGCCGCCGCCTCGACCTGATGGTCAGCCGGCTGAAGGCGACGTCGCCGGAGAAGCGCCAGGGGGTGATCGTCGTGAACCCCGGCGGGCCGGGCAACTCCGGGCTCGACATGCCGCTCACCCTGAGCCACACGACCGTGGCGGGCATGGGCGTGGACCACGACATCGTGGGCTTCGACCCGCGCGGTGTCGGGTTCAGCGGCGGCAAGGAGTGCGACGTCGCAACGGAGGACGGCCCGAATCCAGACCCGAGCGCACTGCCCGCCGAGCGGTACCGGCAGGGCTACGAGCAGACAGCCAAGCAGAACGCCCGCTGCATGGCGTACGACCCGGAGTTCATCGCGAGCCTGTCGACCGACGTCGTCGCCCGCGACCTCGACCAGATCCGGATCGCGCTGGGCGAGCAGAAGATCAGCTTCTACGGGGTGTCCTGGGGCACCGCGCTCGGCGCCGTGTACCGCAGCCGCTACGACCAGCACGTCGATCGCATGCTGCTCGACTCTGTGATGCCGCCCGACTTCAGCCTCCGCACGATGAACAAGGGCCAGGTCGACGCCGCAGAAGCCAACTTCTCCCGCTTCACCGCCTGGCTCGCCGCGCGCGACGGCCAGTACCGCCTCGGCACCGACGCCGCGAAGATCCGCGCCGACGTCACCGCCCTCGCCGCCGACCTCGACGCCCACCCGCGCCAGGTCACCGCCGACGGCAAACCGCTCACGTTCAGCGGCGGCAATCTCCGCACCGTGCTGACTTACCAGCAATCCCACTGGCTCGCCATGGCCGACACCCTCATCGCCCTTCGCGACGGCAAGAACCCACCGCTCGTCGGGAACGAGCCGGAGTTCACCGGGTTCGGCCTCGAGGACAGCCACTTCGCCGGCTTGCTCATGCAGGTTTCCGTGCTGTGCAACGACCAGGGCGCCGATCCGAGCGAACCCGCCATGTGGCGCGAGGAGCAGCAGCGGCAGGCTTCGTCGCCGCTGTTCCACGGCATGGCCGGCTACCAGCACTGGTGCGCCGGGTGGCCGTTGCCGAAGCAGCCGTGGCACTTGGTTCGCGGGACGAGCCCGCTGCAGCTGGTGGCCCACCGCACGGAAACCACCACCCCGGCGTCTTGGGCGCAGGACATGCGCCGCCACCTCGGTGGTTCGCTCCTGACCGTCGACAACGGCGCGCACGGCTCGCTCGACCTCGTGGCGTGCGGGTCGAAGGCGGTGGAGTTCTTCAGCACCGGACGGACTGCCGCGGGCAGCTGTCCCGGCGAGCCGGCGCTTTCGTCCACATAAGACTGTGGCAGGGCCGGGCCCCACAGTCGGGGCCCGGCCCGCGCCCGCCGCCGCAGAGGTGGGGGGAGGGACCACAGCGGCGGGCTGTCCCTTACGTACCCGGCGGTGGCGCCCGTCAATCGTCCGGGTGACCGCGATCTCCGAGGCCGCGGGTCGCGACGGGCCTGATCTCGGCCGACCTCTGTCACGACGCCCGCCGAACACCGAGCGATGCCGATTCCTACGGTCGTGATCTCGGCGTCCAGATCACGACAACCCTGGCCGCCGTCAACCGCCGTCGCCGGTCCGACCTCCGCGACACCCGGACCACTGTGGATCGCCGAAGTGGCATACAGCCCCGCTCCGCAGCCGGGGTCGCCGCGATCATCGTTCCGAAGTCAGATCTCCGTGGCCGGAAACCCGTCGTCAATCGTCGGGGCGGTCGCGGTCGCGGCGGGTGGGCCAGGCGCGCGGTTCCCGGTCTCGTCCGGACGGATCGGGAACCGCCGGGCGGGACCGGGAAACCGGGGGCCCCGGCCAGGCCGGGTCGGTGATGATCTTGCCGGGGCGGGTACGGCGACGGGTCGGCGGGGTCGGGCGCGAAGGTGCGGCGGCGGACCAGTTCCGCGAGTCTGCGCCGCGGTTGCGGGGCTGCGGGAGCGCGAACGGTTGCGTCAGCGTCGAGTCCGGGCCGCCGAGGTGCCGGGCGACGGCGTTGGGCACCGGGCGTTGCCGCGCCACGGGGTAGCGCGCCAGAGGGTCGACCTCACCGCGGGAGCGCGCGGCCGCCTCCAGGCGGTGGCGGGCCTGGCCGCGCGCCGCGACGACAACAGGCGGTTCAGGCGACAGCAGCCGCCGGGTCGAAGGCGCCTCGGCCGGCTGCCTGGTGCCACGCGGCCGGGCCGACCGGCGGAGGTGCACCAGGGCGAGCGCCGTGAACACCGCGGCGACCGTCGCGAGGGGCCACCAGGCCTGCATACGAGCTGCTCCCGTCGTGGAGGGTCCGCAGCAAGAGTGCCCGTTCCTCCCGGCGCCGAGCGGATGACCACACGCGTGGGTGTCACCCGGATCGGGGGCGCTTACTCATACACGACGTACGCGGGTTTCGGCGTGAGCGCGAGTACCTCGGACGGGGTCATCAGCGCTGCGCCGTGACGCGTGTCCTCCTCGTAGAACAGCTTGAAGCCGGCCAGCACGTGCGCCGGTTTGGCCGCCATGAGCGTGCGCCAGGTCGCGTTCTTCGCGGCCGCGCTGCCGATGCCGTCGACGACCTTGACGATCGACACGCCCGGGTGCGGCCCCAACGCGGCCTCGCCGCGGACGATCGAAGCCGCGACCTGGTGGTAGGCCATGATCTTGTCGGGCAGCCGACGGTCCTGGGCGAGCCGGGCGAGGTAGGCCGCGACGCCGTCGAGCGCCGCACCCGTCGTCCGCCCGAACTTCTCGCCCGGCACCACCCCTGGCTCGACGGCCCACTCCGGATCGAGCGCGACGCCGACGTCCGGCTCGGCCAGCCACCGCTCGTACGCCCGCACCTCGGGCAGGAAATCCGCGCGGCCGGGCTGGATGTTGAGCAGCAGCACGCCGTTGAGCGCCCGCGCCTCGGCGAGGTAGCCGGCGATCGTGGCGTCGGACGCGCGGGTGCGGTACATGCCGTCGGGGCCGGGCGTGCGGTGGGCGGCCGTCGCGATGAGCTCGACGACGGGCGTCACCGCCTGCCGGTACGCCCCCGCCTGCCCGACCAGCTTGCGCCCGGCCGCGCCGAGATCACCGGTCATCTCGCCGAGGGCTTTCGCGTGCGGCGCGCCGCAGTAGCCGACGAGCAGGCTCGTGGCCAGCGCGTTCGGCGGCGGGGGCGGTGGTGGCGGGGGCGACGGTGGCGGCTGCGAAGAGGACGGCGGTGGCGCCGCCGCCGGCACCCGTCGCGACACCGCCCCGCACGCGCTCAAGACCATCCCCGCGAACGCCGCCGTGAATACCGCTCGACGGGTGAACCTCGGCTTGTGACGCATGCATCCTCCAGGCCGGCAGCGGTGGGGAATCCTTTGCCAGCGCCGGAAAAGTACCCGCGTGATCGACTTCCGAACCGGCGTCGAGGCACGAGATCTCCCTTGGACCACAACGAATCGGCCGATTTCCCAGCCACCGGAACACCTTCACCCGAACAGCCCTACTTCAACAGCACTTATATAAGCCCTATTACACTCCCCGCCATGCCCGAGTTCACCGATCCCACCGAACAGAGCCTCTGGCGCCCCATGCGCCTGCTCCAGCACGCGATGGACGACGACATCGGCCGCCTCTACACCGAGCGCGGTATCGAAGGCCTCAAACCGAGCTTCGTCATGGAGCTCCTGCGCCTGCACGCGCGCGGGCCGATGACGATCACCGAGCTGGCGGCGTCGGTGGAGCGGACACACTCGGCGTTGAGCCAGAAGGTGGCCGCCATGCGCAAAGCCGGCCTGGTCACCACCACCACGGGCGACGACGCGCGCAGCAAGAAGGTGGTGCTCACGCCCAAGGCCGAGGAGATCGTCGGCCGGCTCGCGGCGGAGTGGCGCGCGACGGAGGCGGTGCTGGCCGACCTCGAGGCCGAGATCCCGTACCCGTTGAGCAAGGTGGTCGCGGACGTCGAAAAAGCGTTGGCGCGCAAGAGCTTCCACGACCGCATCGCCGAGAAGCTCGAAGGCGACGAGGCCTGGCGATGAGCGCGCTGCTCGACGTGACGCCGTTGCGCACTTCACCGCAGTTCCGGCGCCTGTGGATCGGGCGCACGTGCTCGGTGCTCGGCGCGCAGCTGACGCTCGTGGCCGTGCTGTTCCAGGTGTGGGAACGCACGGGCAGCACGGTGTGGACGGGCGTCGTCGGACTGGCCCAGGCGTTGCCGATCGTCGTGTTCGGGCTGTTCGCGGGCTCCCTCGTGGACCGCGTCGACCGGCGGCGGTTCTACCTGGTGATGACGGTGGCGCAGGCCGCGTGCTCGGTGCTGCTGGTCGCGCAGAGCGCGGTGCCGGGGTTCCCCGTCGCCGGGGTGCTGGCGATCCTCGCGGTGCAATCGTGTTTCGTCGCGGGCAGCGGGCCGGCGTCACGCACGTTCATTCCCCGGCTTCTGCCGCGCGAACAGCTCGCCGCCGGGCTCGCGCTCAACCGGATTTCCTTCCAGGGCTGCATGTTGCTCGGCCCCGCGATCGGCGGCGTGCTCATCGGCTGGGTCGGCGTGACCGGCTGCTACGCCGTCGACGCCGTGACGTTCGGCTGCGCGTTCTACGGCGCCTTCGGCCTGCCGGCCATGCAACCCGATGACTCCGCGCGCCCCGGCCTGCGCGGCATCGCCGACGGCCTCGCGTTCCTCGTCCGCACCCCCGCCGTCCGCGGCGCGCTCCTCACGGACCTCGCCGCGATGGTCCTGTCCATGCCGACGAGCCTCTTCCCGCTCGTCAACGCCGAACGCTTCGGCGGCAACCCGCGCACCCTCGGCCTGTTCCTCACCGCGATCGCCGTCGGCGGCGTGGCGGCGTCCGTGTTCTCCGGCGTCTTCACCCGCCTGCCACGGCCGGGGGCGGTGATGCTCGCGGGGTCAGCCACTTGGGGTCTTGCGCTGACGCTGTTCGGGCTCACCACGGATCCGTGGCTGGGCCTGGGTTTCCTGGCGCTGGCCGGCGCCGCGGACACGGTGTCGGTGGTTTCGCGCAGCACGGTCGTGCAGCTGAACACGCCCGACGAGTTGCTCGGGCGGGTTGCTGCGGCAGAGCAGATCGTCGGGCAGGCGGGGCCGAACCTCGGCAACCTGCGCGCGGGGCTGGTGGCGGCTCCGACGTCCGCGCTGGCCTCGCTCGTCAGCGGCGGGCTGCTGTGCGTGGCCGCGGTGGCCACCGTCGCCGTGACGACACCGAGCTTGCGGCGGTTCGCGCTGAAGTGATCCGGCCGGGCTTCCTGCGCAGGCCTCGTGGTCAGTCTCCAGCAGCGGCTTCCTGTGCGGTCGCCATCTCCGCGACGACGCCGAGTCTGCGGCGGTTCACGATGAGGTGGCCAGCTCTCTTGCGCGAATGCCGCATCAACCCGGTCCTTGCTGTGCGTGGCCGTGGTTCTCGTCGAAATGACCGGCTACACGTAGTCCCCTCGCCGCGCTGGCCTCGCTCGTCAGCGGCGGCTTGCTGTGCGTGGCCGCCGTCGCCGTCACGACGCCGAACTTGCGGCGGTCCGCCGTCCGAGACTAGGACAACCCCTTGCGCAGAGCCGAAATCCGTTCGACCGACGCCGTGAAGTCCGGAATCGAGCCGAGGTTCTTCGCGAGCGCGTCGGCCGCCGCGTCGCCCTGGTTGACGTCGCGGCCGGAGGCGAGGATGAGGTCGACGCCCGCCTTCGCGGCGAGCACGGCGCGGTTGCCGGTGTCGCCGTAGTCCTGGAGGGCGCCGGCCTCGAGGGCGTCGGTGATGGTCACACCACCGAAGCCGTCGCGGCGGCGCAGTTCTTCCTGCACTACCGTCGGCGAGAGGCCCGCCGGGTGGCTCGCGTCGAGCGCCGGATACACGGCCCACGACAGCATCACGAGCTTCGCGGCCGTCCCCGCATACGGCGCTTCGTCCTTCGTACGCAGCTCCGGAAGCGGCACGTTCAACGTCACCGGCGCGACGTCCGTGTTGCTCCCCGCCGGCGCCGCGCCCAGCCCGGGGAAGTGCTTCGCCGTCGACGCGACGCCGGTGGCCTGCTCCGCGGCGACGAAGTCCCGGCCCAGCGTGCCCGCCGTGGTGGCGTCGCTCGAGTACGAGCGGCCGTACTCGTCGATGAAGTTGCCGGCCTGCCGGTAGACGTCGAGCACGGGCGAGAGGTTGACGTTCATCCCCACGCCCGCGAGGTTCTTCCCGGCTCCCGTGCCGGCCGCTTTCGCCGCCGCCTCCGGGTTCGCCGACTGCCCCACCTGCTTCTCCGACAGCGTCGGCTCGCCCGGCAGCCGCCGGACCTGCCCGCCTTCCTGGTCGGTCATGAACAGCAACGGCTCGCGCACCGGACTCTGCGCCGCCGCGTCGCGAAGCTGCTTCACCACACCCGCGATCTGGCTGCTCGTCGAGATGTTCTCGCCGAAGAAGATCACCCCACCCGCTTCACCCCCGCGAATCCGCTGCAGCAGCTGCTCCGGCGGCGTCAACCCGGCGTACGAGTAAATGACCCGCTGCCCCGCCAGCTGCCTCGGCGTCAGCTCCCGGGCACCCGCCGCCCCGGGCACCGCCCCCACCGTCACCACGGCCACCGCGGCGGCGGCCACCACCTGCACGACACGCTTCATGGCACTCCCTCCAGTGGGCCCACGGTAACGCCTGCGCGTGACGGGCGAAAACGTTCCGACCGAAGGGTGGCGCGATGTCCGAAATCTGCAAATGCGGCGCCCTGGCCGAGTTGCCCCGATACGCGCCCACCACCGACGATCACGCCTGCACAGATCCGGCAACCCCGAATCGGCCGAATGGACTCACCGAAAGCCCCGCCCTTCGGTCTTCGCCGCAAGGGTCGCCGGATCCGTCGCCGCAGGGGCTGCTGCTGCACCGCATGGGTCGCAACGCCAGCAGATACGGCTACCGTGCCGCACGTGAGCTACTTCCTGACCCGCGTCCTCACCATGCTCGACCACGGTGGCGACACCGTGCTGTTCCACTACGAAGGGCGCGCCACGACCTACCGCGGGGCAGCCGACACGCTCCGCCGGATCTACACCGGCCTCAGCGGCACAACCGGCATCGTGGCGATCGACTCGCCCAACCGGCCTGAAGTGATCCTCGCGCAGGTCGCCGCTCAGTTGCGGGGGCTCGAGGTGCTGCTGGTGGCTGCGTCCGCCAGCAAGCCGGCCAGGGAAGCGGCCCTCGAGCAGACCGGCGCCACCCTCCTCGACCTCGATGAGCTCACCACCTGCGAACCGTCCACTCCGGACACCATCCCCGACCGGGTCACCGCGATCTTCCCCACCGGCGGCACCACCGGCACACCCAAACTCATCCGCCATACCGGCATCTACGACGGCATGGCCCACATCTTCACCCCCGACCGCACCCAAACCGTCCTCATCACCGCCCCGCTCACGCACATGACCGGCAACGCCGCCGCGCTTGGCGCACTCCTCTGCGGCAACAAAGTAGTGCTCCGCACAAACTTCGACGCCGAAGAGCTCCTTCGCGACATCGAAACCCACCGCGTCACCAGCCTCTCCCTCACACCCCCGAGGCTGGCCGCGGTCCTCGACAGCCCGGCACTGGCCGGCACCGACGTTTCCAGCCTGAAATCCCTCTCCCTCGGCGCCGCCCCGCTTCCGCCAAGAAGGCTCAGACAGGCGCTCGACACCTTCGGCGCAAAAGTCGGCCAGGGATACGGCCTCACCGAAGCACCGATGATCGCCAGCATCTCCGCCGAAGAGCTCACCCGGGACCACCGGCTCGGCTCCGTAGGACGCATTGTCCCCGGCATGGAGGCCCGCACGGAGAACGGCGAGATCCTCGTCCGCGGACTGTCCATGATGGACGGCTACCACGGCGAACCCGCGATCGCCGACAACTGGCTCCCCACCGGCGACCTGGGCCACTTCGACGACGAAGGCTACCTCTACCTCCACGACCGCATCGCCGACGTGATCATCACCGGCGAGCACGGCACCAAGGTCGCCTCCACCGCCATCGAGCACACCCTGCTCACCCACCCCGCCGTCAAAGCCGCGGCCGTCTTCGCGGTCCCAGGAAAGAACGGCGAGGGGGAACTGGTTCACGCTGTCGTCGTAGCCGAAACCACAGAAGCCGAACTCCGCCACCACGTACGTGAAGAACTCGGCGGAGACCACTTCGTACCGTCCACCGTGGCCTTCACCGACGAGTTGCCCCTCACCTCCGTGGGCAAAGTGGACAAACGAAAACTCGCCGAACCCTTCTGGTCCGGCCACTCTCGCCACATCGCGTAAACAGCGCCCATAAAAAGAAGAGCCGGTGTGTGCACCCCCCGTCGGTGCACACGCCGGCTCTTCGGCTACGGATTACTTCACTTGTCGCCGAAGCGGATCGAGGCGACCTGCTTGTCGAAACCGATCTTGCTCAGGTCGGGCACGCTGGCCGTGATGACCATCGACTGACCGGTGCAGTTCGGGCCCTTCCAGAGCTTCACCGGGCCACCGCTGAGCTGGATCGAGGAAACCTGCGTCGGCTGCGGGTTGGCGACACAGCCCGGGCCCGCGACACCGAAGGAACCGTTGGGCTCGGAGAAGTTGATGCCGCTGTCGAGGATCGCGCTGCCGTTGCCGAGGGTCACACCACCAGGAGGAGTCGTGGTGCTCGAGGACGGCGGGGTCGCGGTCGAGGAAGAGGACGCGGGCGGGGCCGCCTGGCCGCTGGAGGCGGGGGCGCCACCCTTCGGCAGGACCTTGCCACCGGTCGGCGAGATGGCGAACCAGGTGCCGCCGACGCCTTCACCGTTGATGTCGCCCGGCTTCTTGTCGCCGGAGAAGCGGTAGAGCGCCCAGCCGCCGATGGTGACCTGGCGGGAACCGTCGGCGCGGGTCAGGATGCCGATCTTGGCGGCGGGAACACCGTTGACGAAGATGCGCGAGCCCGGCTTCACCAGCACCGGCGGCCACTTCACAGCGCAGTCACCGTTGCAGTTGGACGTCGGCGGCTTCGGGCTGTCCTTGTCGAAGCGGTAGAGCGTCATGCCGGCACCGTCGTGGACGATCGGGTTCAGGCCACCGGCCGAACCGCGGGTCAGCTGCACCCACTTCATCGCGGCGTCGTCGGTGCGCGGTCCCTTGTAGTCGTCGCCCTGGGACAGGTCCGCGCCGTTCTCCTTGGCGGTACCGGTCTTGTAGTCGACGCCGGTCGTCGGGTCGGTGCCCTCCTGCGAGGTCTGGGCCTTGCCGCCCTCCGGCGTGACGCCGAACCACGTGCCGCCCACGCCCTGGCCCTTGGCCTGACCCGGCGCGGTGTCGCCGCTGAACTTGTACACCGGCCAGTTGCCGATCGTGACCTGCAGCGTGCCGTCCTGGCGCTTGACGAAGCCGACGTCGTTCTTGTCGACACCGTTGAGGAACACCTTGCCGCCCGCCTTCACCGTCACCGGCGGCCAGGTCTTGGCGCAGTCACCGTTGCAGTTGGACGTCGGCGGCTTCGGGCTGTCCTTGTCGAAGCGGTAGAGCAGGAAGCCCTTTCCGTTCAGCACCACCGGGTTCAGGCCGGACGCGGACCCGGCGTCGAGCTCCACCCACTGCTCGGCGGCGTCGGTGTCGGACGGGTCGGCGAAGTCGCCGGTGTTCTGCGGCGCGCCGTTCTCCTGGGCCGTCCCGGTCAGGAAGTTGACCGACGACGCCGTGTCGGCGCCCCCGGCACCGGCCGGAGCGGCACTCGGCGTGCCGGCGGTGGAACCGCACGCCGTCAGCGCCGCCACACCCGTCGCCACCAGGGCGGCGAGCATCGCAACTCGAGTACGCAACATTTCGGGTTTCTCCCTGTCAGAGCCGGCTGCCGGAGATGGCGAGCCTTTGATGACCGGTACACGGGTGTGGTCCCCGTGAGGGTTCACCGAAGTTTCGTGACGGCGGTCACACCTAGCTAAAACGCGAATGACGTACCAGGAAAGCAAAAGGGCGCTGCCCGTTCATCCAGTCCACACTGGACGAACGGGCAGCGCCCTTCGGCGAACCTACAGCGAGGCCGACACGAACTGGTGCCCGTCGGTGTTCTCCACGAGCACCGACGCGACGTTTGCCGGGTCGACGAGCGCCGAACCGTCGAGGTTCACGCCGTCGCTCGCGGCCTTGTCCGACACCAGCCAGTTGCCCGCGATCTCACGGCTGCCGTCCTTGCCGACCACCACGAGCCGGCACTTCTGCCCCTCCGGGATGCCGGTGACGGACGCGTTGAGCCGGACCCAGCCGACCGCCGGCGTGACCGCGACGTTCAGCCGTGCCCCGGAGGCGGACTCGCCCACCGCGTTGCGGGTTCCCGGTGCCACAGTGGCCGGTGCGGACACCGGCGGCGCGGCGACGGCCGAACCTGGCCCGCTGTCGCCCGACTTCCCCACGAGCACGCCCGCGCCCAGCGCTGCCGCGGCGACGACGACCGCCGCCGACGCGGCCAGGATCCGGCCCCGGCCGCGGGCACCCGCCGACTCCGACCTGATCTGCCGCAATGTGCGTTGCAGCAGCAGGTCCGCGTCGTCCGGCGGCCCGTCGAGCAGCGCCTCGGGCGGCAACGCGCCCAGGAACTCCTGCATCTCACGCAATGACTCCACCTCCTCCCGGCACTCCGCGCAGGTCGTCAGGTGCTGCTCGACGTCCTGCTGGTCGGTTGTGCCCGCCTCGCCGGCCACGTAGGCCTCGAGGTCGAACCGGTCGTTGTGCGAAGTGTTCATCAGGCGGCCCCCACTCCCAGTCGCTGCGACCGGAACTGCTCACGCAAAGCGCGCAACCCGTAGTAGGAGCGCGATTTCACCGTGCCCGGTGGTATGCCCAGCTTCTCGGCGGTCTCACCGACCGTCCGCCCGTGCAGGTACACGTGTTCCAGGACTTCGCGGTGCTCGGCGCTCAGGTCGTCCAGCGCCGCGAGCACCACCATCGAGTCCACGACCTGGTCGGAGTGATCGCGCGCCACCGGCACGGTGGTCGGCGACTCCGCCACCTCCGTCGGCCGCGCGGCCCGCGCCCGGATCTTGTCCGTGACCAGGTTCCGCACCACGGTCAGCAGCCAGCCACGCACCGAGCCCTTGCCGTTGACCAGGCTGTCGGGGTGTCGCCAAGCGCGCACCAATGCCTCCTGCACGACGTCTTCCGCCGCCGCTCGATCACCGAGCAGCCTCGTGGCGTACGCCAGCATCGCCTTGCCGTGCTCCTCGAACAGCGAGCGCACGAGAGCCTCGTCGGCGACCTGCTGGCGATGACGGGTCCTCAACCCGGCCATCCGCTACCACCCTCCCGAGTCCCGCAAGGTGCGGGATCTCCTCACCTCCACGAGGGGCACACGGATGGCGAGCGGGGTTCAGTTCAGCGGATACCGAACCGTGACCAACGCCACTGTCCGGCCTCGGGCGTCAGGCAGAGCAGTGCTTGCCGGAGTTCACGCAGTCGACGACCGTCGCCATCAGGGCGTCCGGCATGACGTCGATGAAGTCGGCGTGGTCGGAGACGGGGTTGTTCAGCTCCTCCGGGAACGAGTCGATCGCGTACTCCGCGCCGGCCGGCACGGTGTAGGAGATCTCCAGGTGCAGGCGCGGAACGGCGAACGTGCCGGCCTGGCAGGCGCCGTTCGGGGCGGGGAAGAGCAGGTGTGACTTGTGGTTGGCGCTGTCGGTGGTGCGGCCGTTCCAGCAGCTCGGGAAGTCGAACAACCGCACGACCTGCTGGCCGGCCGGGCAGCGCGGGTACTGGCGCCCGACGTGGTCGCGGCTGCCGGAGCACGTCCACCGCACGTGGTCGGTGCCGACGCCGCCCTGGGTGTACCCGTGCGGGTTGCCGGTGTTGGCGCGCAGGAAGCGGGGCATCGGCACGACGTTGGTGACCGGGCTGCCCTGGTACTCGATCAGCACCGAGTCCGGCACGAGGATCCGCCCGAACACGGTCTGGCGCGCGTCGCCGCGGGGCAGGCGCAGCACGGGCCAGTAGTAGGTCGACTTGTCGCCGGCCTGGCAGGTGGTGCCGGCGGCGGCGAGGGAAGCGTCGGTGGAGAACGCCGTGGTGGAGTCGTTGCCGACGTAGTCGTGCAGGTGGTGCGCCCCGCCGGCGACGCCGGGGCTGATCACGACGTTGTCGGAGTTGTGGCGCCCCTCCTCGTCGCGGCCGCAGCCGATGCGCCAGGTGCCGCTCGACCCGCCCGGCTGCACGGCGGGCGCCGGCGGCGCGACGGGCAGCGCCGAGACGTCGGCGAAGTAAGCGGGCGAGACGGTGTGCTCCTCCTCGTGCGCGCCGGCCGTGAGCGTGTTGTAGCCGAACACGCTCGCCGGCACGGCGATCAGCACCAGGACGATGGTGAACACGATCCACCCGGGCGACCAGCGCCGCCGCGATTGCGAACCCACGTGGATCATTTTCACACTGTCAAGATCGCGACGTGCGCGGGGCTGTCAGTCCGGGACCACGACCCGCATCGGCAGCACGCGCTCGCGATGGTGCTCCTCGTGCAGGTCACGTCTGCGCGCGTGCAGCAGCTGCGCGAGGGTGACGACACCGAGGACCTTTTCCGGGTCCTCGCGGTCCACCACGCGGGCGCGGGTGACGTGGCCGAGCGCGAGCTTGTTGGCGACCTCGCGCAGCGTCTCGTCGGGGAACGCGGTGACGCGCGCGGGCGCGGCCGGTCCCGGCGTCATCACCTCGTGCACGAAGAACGTCTCCAACGGGTCGGTCGTGTACTCACGCGTGAGGTGCAAGCGCCGCCGCGCGATCTTCTCCGTGAGCACGGAACGCTTCAGCAGCAACACGGACAAGGCGTACGCCGACACCGAGGCGACCACGAGCGGCAGCAGGTAGCTCCACGCGTGGGTGAGCTCGAGTGTGAAGACGATGCCGGTCAGCGGCGAGCGCATCACGCCACCGACCACGGCGGCCAGCCCGCACGTCGCCCAGAACCCGGCCGCGACGTGCGGCAGCAGCGCTCCCTCGGCCGCACCCAGCGCGGCGCCGATCATGAACACCGGCGCCAGCACGCCGCCGGACGTGCCGGAGCCCAGTGACAGGGCCCAGATCAGCGTCTTGACCACCAGGATGCCCACGATCAGCTGCGTGGTGGCCTGGCCGGTGAGCAGCTGGTCGATCACGTCGTAACCCACGCCCAGCGCGTGCGGCTCGACCAGCCCGCCCGCGCCGATGATCAGGCCACCGATCGCCGGCCACCACATCCAGTGCACGGGCACGCGCGCGAACAGGTCCTCGGCGAAGTAGACGAGCGCCGTCGCCCCGATCGCCAGCAGGCCGCCGGTGATGCCGGGGATCAGCGCCAGCCCGTCGGCCAGCGGCCCGGTGCTCTGCGGCGCCTGCACCCCGAACACCGGCCCGGTGCCGAGGAGGTAGCCGCGCAGCACGGTGCTCACCGCGACGGCCCCCGCAACCGGCACCAGGCTGCGCGGGCGCCACTCGAACAGCAGCAGCTCCACCGCCAGCAGGATCGAGGCGAGCGGCGCGTTGAACGTCGCCGCCATGCCACCCGCGGACCCCGCGACCAGCAACGTCTTGCGCTCGTCCGCACTGAGTTTCAGCAGCTGCGCGAGGATCGACCCGACGGCGCCACCGGTCATGATGATCGGCCCCTCGGCCCCGAACGGTCCCCCCGTCCCGATGCTCACCGCCGCCGACACGGGCTTGAGCAACGCCACCCGCGGCGCCACACGGCTCTCGCCCGTGAGGATGGCCTCGATCGCCTCCGGCATGCCGTGGCCACGGATCTTTTCCGAGCCGTACCGCGCCATCACGCCGATCACCAGCCCACCGACGACCGGCGCGACCAACACCAGCCACCACGGGTGGTGGACCGCGCCCGGCGCCACCAGGTCCGTTGCGACGCGCTGGTAGAAGACGAGATTGGTGATCAACCCGATCAGCTTCAGCAACGCGAACGCCGCCACCGCGCTCGCCGCCCCCACGAACAGCGCGAACCCCGTGATCAGCAACATCCGCGGCCGCACGCTGAAGTCCCCCAGGTGCGCCGCCCGCCCCGGCGCGCTCACAGCCGCCCCGGCCCGGCCGACGGCACCAGCGGCGCCTTCTCCGCCGCCGCCAGCAAGTCCTCGACGCTTGCCGCTGCTTGTTGGCGTTGCTTCGGATCGAGCTGCCCCAGCAACTCCCCGAGCGCCTCATGCCTGCGCGCGAGCACGTCATCAACCACAGCCTGCCCCGCCTTCGTGACCTCAACAGTGACGACCGTGCGCCGGTGCTCGTCCTCCCCGCGCCGCACATAGCCGTGCGCCTCGAGCTTGTCCGCCAACCGCGTCACCGACGACGCGTTCACGCCCATCGCCGCCGCCAACCGCGAACACGGCACCCGCCCCACACTGGCCAACACGACCAGCAACCGAACCTGCGGAAACGTCACCCCGCGCGGCGCGGCGTGGGCGCTGTCCCACGCCACCGCGACGAGCACCCGCGTCAGCCGCTCCAGGCGTTCAAGATCGGAGTCTTGCATAGGGCAAAACTTGCTATAGGCAAGGTCTTGAGGTCAAGAGAGTCCGTGCGTGGCCCGTGTCACCCACCGGAACACACCAGGTGAACGACCTGCCCGACCCCGAAGATCTCGCGCCGCCGCCCGCTGGCCCTGAACCCCACGCGCCGATACAACGCGAGCGCCCGCTCATTGGCGACGCCGGTCCACAGCTGCAGCCGGCTCTGCCCCCGGCCCGCGGCGCGCTCTTTCAGCGCACCCAGCAACGCCGCGCCCACTCGAGCGCCCCAGCGCTCCGGCCGCACGAACACCATCGAGACGTGACACAACCCCGGCTCCACCGGCCCCCGCCCGTCTTCCGCCCGCCCCGCCTCGGCCAACACCATGCCGACGACGCACCCGCCCTCCACCGCCACGAGCACCAGTGCTTCGGGATCCGCCAACTTCTCCCGCACCCGCTCCACCCGCTCCGCCCCAGGCACCTTGCCGCGCGCGACATTGGCCGCACGCCAGCACTCCCGCGCCTCTTCAAGTTCAGCGACAGTCACCGCGACCCGAACTTCGACCATGGCCTCGTCGACTCCACGTCCCATCGCCACCTCCCACCGCAACCCGACCGCACCCCGCCGCTGCCCATCACACAACGCTGGCCGGCGCCGCTCTTGTCACCCCTCAACCACCACCCGGCAACACAACTCACCCCCCACCCTCCCGCACCTTTTCCCCGGCCGGCCCCCGATGGCTTTCCAAAATGCGATCTGACAATCAAAAATCGGGGTGCCCCACCACCCACTCATCGGGCGCAATGGTGTGCGCAGCACGCCGAGCCCGACCAACCACCCCTAGACTCGACCACCGGCGACGCGGGAGGTGAGCCCGGTGGAGAACCACCCCTTCCGGGGCAACCCCGGAACGCACCACATCACCCGATCACAGCGCCCCACGCGAGGGCGGCACGCTGCGCGTACAAGACCGCGCGGATGAACGGAGAAAGAGTCACCCCCGCGTCGCCGACCAACTCAGCCGAGCCGGGCACACCGCCCGCCCCGTCCCGCCCTGTCGTGCCGACCAACCCGGCCGAGTCGACAACACCCCTCGGCCCCCAAGAACCATGCCCCCTGGACCCTCTTCCCCCGGTCTGGCGCTGGCAAGTCCCCCGCTGGGCCAGCTTCGAATCCTGCGCCGCCGCCCTGAACCTCACCCCGGGCGAACTCTCCTGGTTCTCCGACCCCCGCCACTGGAACGACCGCGCCAACCGCACTCTCCGCCACTACCACCACCACTGGATCCCCACCTCCACCGGAGGCCTCCGCCTCATCGAGCGCCCCAAACCCCGCCTGGCGGAACTTCAACGGCGCATCCGCCGGCACGTCCTCACCGCCCTCCCGGTCCACGACGCCGCCCACGGCTTCCACCCCGGCCGCTCCATCCTCACGTGCGCGCAACCCCACGCGGGCCAGGAAAGAGTCATCCGCATGGACCTGGAGCACTTCTTCCCCACCGTCTCCGCCCGCCGGATCCGCTCTTTGCTCGAACTGGCCGGCTACCCACCCGCCGTCGCCCAGGCATTGGCCGGAATCCTCACCACAACCACGCCACCGGACGTCCTCAAGAACGCACCCAGGAAAGTCCGCGACCAACTCAAAAAGCCGCACCTGCCCCAAGGTGCACCCTCGTCCCCGGCCGTCGCGAACGTCGTCACCAACCGGCTCGACCGAAGGCTCTCGGGCCTGGCACAAAAACTCGGGGCGAACTACACCCGCTACGCCGACGACCTCGCCTTTTCAGGCGCCGCCACGCTCCCCCTCCACCGCCTGTTCCCCGGCGTCCGCAGAATCGTCGAAGACGAAGGCTTCCACCTGCGCGACGACAAAACCTCCGTCGCCGCCAAGCACCAGCGCCAGCGCGTGGCCGGCCTCGTGGTCAACACCAAACCCGCGGCCCAGCGCACCCACTACGACGACCTCCGCGCCACGCTCCACAACTGCGCGACAACCGGCCCCCAGGCGCAGAACCACGCCGGCCACCCCGATTTCCAGGCCCATCTGCGAGGTCGCATCGCCTGGATCTCCGCGACGAGCGCGCCCCGAGGTGCCAAGCTGAAAGAGCTCTTCGACCGAACCGATTGGAGCTGACTGTGGAAAACGACAACGTGTTCGACGTCCTCGCCGCCCTGGAACGGCTACCCGACACGGCCGACACGATGCTGGTCGACGAGTACTTCGTGGACAAACCCACGGCCAGCGCGCGGATCTTCCGCATCTACCGCGAACTGCCGCTGCACTACCACACGGAATGCGACGAGCACCTCTACGTGCTCAGCGGCCGCGGCACGTTCCACCTCGACGGCGAAGAGTTCGAAGCCCGCCCGGGCCTGCTGCTGCACTTCGAGAAGACCAAGGTCCACGGCTTCCCGCGGATCGGCGAGCACCCGCTCGTGGTGCTGTCGGTGGACGTGCCGAGGCGGCGCCCCGACGACGTGGTCTTCGTGGACCCGTCGCAGGGCGACGCCGGCACGTTCATGGCGCGCAACGCGCCGGAACCACCGCGCTAGCCAGGCGTCACGCCAGCAGCGGGCAGAGGGTCCGCTCGAGCTCGGCCCACGAACCGACCGGCGCCGCGCCCGGGTCGACGTCACGCGCCTGGATGTCGCCGGCGCGCTGCGCCAGGTCGAAGCGGTTCTCGCGCCACGCGTAGGCCAGCAGGTCGTCGTACTGCGTGCGGGGCAGCCAGCCCTGCTCGCGCCCGACCTCGAGCCGCATCAGGTGGAACACGAGCTCGACGCTGGCCGGGTCCAGACCACGCAACCTTCGCGCGAACCCCTGCGCCGCGTCGAGGTTGCCCTCTTGGAAGGCCGTGTAGGCCAGGAAAAGCGCTGTCGCGGCCATCACGTCGGAACGGTGCAGGCCACCTTCGGCCGCGAGGTGCGCGGCGATCCGGAAGCTGCGGCCTCCCTCACCGAAACCCCCGTCGGACTCCACCGCCTCGGCCAGCGCACGCTGCTGGCGCGTGAGGTAGTCGTCCGCCAACTCCACCCTGCTTGTTTTCATCCTCGAAACCCCTCCCCTCAGCCGAGCTTTCACCCGACTGCTCCTCTGCACAGGATGTTACGGCGGAGTGGCAGATACATCGAATGCCCCAACGCCTTCCTCCGTTAGAAGGTTGGGGAGTCACGAAGTGTGCTCAGAGGTCCGTGATTTGGTCCCTCCGGCCGACCGGATGGGGTAACTTCGGGCAAGATCACCGCGAGCGAGGGCACCATCTCGGACGAAACGTTCACTTCGGCCGATGTGGTCATCTCGCTGGTCAGTTGCAAGATCGGTCCTCTTCGGAACGCACAGATGGTTCGCGGGGGCAACGAAAATTCCCCATCCGACCCGGAGTCCTCCGTGGACTCGCCCGGCTACCGTGCAGTAATGACGACCACGGTGTTCCGCGAGGGCCGCGTCTTCACCGCCGACGCCGCGGGCACGGTCTGCTCGGCCGTCGCGGTGTCCGGCGGCCGGATCGTCGCCCTCGGCGGCGACCGCACGGTGGAGCCGTTCCTGCGCGAAGCCGACGACGTCGTGGACCTCGCCGGCGGACTCCTGCTGCCGGGTTTCGGCGACGCCCACGTGCACCCCGTGCTGGGCGGGCTCGAACGGATCCGCTGCGACCTTTCCGGCGCCGCAACCGCCGACGCGTACGCACGCATCATCGGCGAATACGCCCGCGCCCACCCCGACCGGGAATGGATCCTCGGCGGCGGCTGGGCCATGGAAGCGTTCCCGGGCGGCCGCCCGCACCGCGCCGCGCTCGACGCCGTCGTCGGCGATCGCCCCGCGCTGCTCCCCAACCGCGACCACCACTCCAGCTGGGTCAGCACGGCCGCCCTCACCCGAGCCGGGATCGACCGCGACACCCCCGACCCGGCCGACGGCCGCATCGAACGCGATGCCGACGGCGAACCCACCGGGCTCCTCCACGAAGGCGCCGCCGACCTCGTCGCCCGCGTCGCACCGGTCGACACACAGGAAGACCTCGACGCTGCCCTCGCCGAAGCCCAGCGCTACCTGCACTCCTGCGGTGTCACGAACTGGCAGGACGCCTGGGTGCCCGTGCCGGGCGACGGGCCGAACGTCCACGAGTCCTACCTGCGCGCCGACGCCGCCGGCACGCTGACCGCGAAGGTCACCGGCGCGCTGTGGTGGGACCGCTCGTGCCCGCGCGAAGCCGTCGCGGACCAGGTCGCGCGCCTCGCCGAAATCCGCGCGGCCACGGCGGCGCGGTGCCGCAACTACCGCACGCCGTCGGTGAAGGTGATGCAGGACGGCGTGGTCGAGACGTTCACCGCCGCCATGCTCGAGTCCTACCTCGACGCCCACGGCCACCCGACCGGCGACCGCGGTCTCGGTTTCCTCGACCCCGCCCTGCTCCGCGCCGTCACGACCGCCCTCGACGCCGCCGGCTTCCAGGTCCACTTCCACGCGATCGGCGACCGCGCGGTCCGCGACGTCCTCGACGCGCTCGAAGCGGCCATCGCCGACAACGGCACTTCCGACCGCCGCCACCACCTCGCCCACCTGCAGGTGGTGCACCCGTCCGACGTCGCGCGCTTCCACCGCCTCGGCGCCACGGCCAACCTGCAGGCGCTGTGGGCCGCGCACGAACCGCAGATGGACGAGCTCACGCTGCCCTTCCTCGGCTATCCCCGCGCCGCCTGGCAGTACCCGTTCGGCGATCTCGTGCGCACCGGCGCCGCGCTCGCGATGGGCAGCGACTGGCCGGTCAGCAGCCCCGATCCGCTGGCCGCGATCCACGTCGCCGTGAACCGCGTCCTGCCCGGCGCGACCACTCCGCCCTTGGGTCCGGAACAAGCGTTACCGCTCGCGACCGCGTTGCGCGCCTACACCGCGGGCAGCGCCGCGGTGAACCACCTCGACGACGGCACGGGCTCGCTCGCCGTCGGAAAGGCCGCCGACCTGGTGGTTCTCGACCGTGACCCGTTCGACGGACCGCGCCAGGAGATCGGCGCGACGCGGGTGGTCCGGACGTACGTGGCCGGAACCGAGGTCTATCGGACCTAGACATGCGCAGCCGGAGCTGTCGTTCTACCCAGGGTGAACCTGTTGCGCCGAACGGGTGACAACCGCCGCCGTCGCGTCTGAGCTGCGGCCAAACGGGTTAGCCCGACGCCACCCGACTCCGCCAGAGGAGAGCCCGATGCCGATCCGCGTGCTGATCAGCCACGAGAGCACCGCGATTCCCTGTGAGAAGTGTGGTTACCCCACGTTGCACGTCGCCCACCTCGTGACGCCCGAAGGCCAGTGCATCGGCCAAAAGCTCGTGTGCACGCTGTGCCGAGACCGGGAAGGCCAGGAGCGGGAGACGTCCGAGAAGCAGCAGCTCCCCGCCGGCTGAGATCAGGCCACTTCCCCGCGCCGGCTGTCGGCCGTGTGCAGTCCCAGCATGTCCAGCAGGAGCGCGCAGTCGTCGCCGTCGCGCGAGTTCGATGCCACGGCGCGAGTCGCTTTGCAGCGCACTTCTTGCTGGTGCGCCAGATTTTCCTCGGTCATGAGGTCCGCAGCCGGGTGCAGCCCGGCGCTGAAGTCACGCATGCCTGTTCTCCCCGAAGTGCGAGATCCCTTCTCCGCCGAACCTACCCGGGTGCGCGCGGGGTGAAACGCGATCAGAGCCAGTCGCGGCGCTTGAACGACGCGTAGAGGGCCACCGAGAGCAGCACAATGGCCACTGTGGACACCCAGAATCCGGACGTGGCCTGGAATCCCGGGTACGGCACGTTCTGCCCGTAGAACCCGGTGACCGCCGTGGGCACCGCGATGATCGCCGCCCAGCTCGTGACCTTCTTCATGATGGTGTTGAGCCGGTTGCCCTGCAGGTTCAGCTGCGTCTCGCGCACGGTCGCCACCAGGTCGCGCAACGACTCCGTCCACTCCGACGCGCGCAGCACGTGGTCGTAGACGTCCTGGAAGTACGGCATCATCACGCCGTCGACCAGGTGCTGGTCGCGGCGCATCACCGTGTTCACGACCTCGCGCATCGGCAGCACCACGCGGCGCAGAGCCGTGAGGCTCTTGCGCAGCCGGAACGAGCGCCGTTGCAGCTCACGCTGGTCGGGCCGCTCGTCGAAGACCAGGTCCTCCAGGGCTTCGATCTGGTCGTCGAGCGCCTGGACGCTGTCGAAGTGCCCGTCGACGATGTAGTCGAGCAGGCCGTGCACTAGGAACGCGACGCCGGACTTCGCGAGATCGGCCGAGGAGTCCCACCGCCGCGCCACGGCTTCGATGTCGAACCCGTCGTCCTTGCGCACGGTCACGAGCGCCTGCTTCGTGACGAACGCGGCGAGCTCCGATTTCGTGACCATGCCGGTGTCGACGTCGAAGTGCGCCGAGTACGCGATGAGGAAGGAATGCGTGTCGTAGCGGTCGAACTTCGGCCGCTGGTGTTCCTCGGCCGCGTCCTCGACGGCCAGCGCGTGGAGGCCGAGCTCTTCGGAGATCGAGGTGAGGTCGTCTTCGGTCGGCTCGCAGAAGTCGAGCCAGACGGTGGTGGCCGGGTCCTGCAGGTAGTCGGAGACCTGCTCGACCGGGAAGTTCTCTTCGACCAGCACGCCGTCGCGGTAGACCCGTGTGTGCGCCACGCCGTGCCACCTTCCGCCGGGGGTTGAACGTTTCGCCGAAAAGTACCCGCCGGCGATCTCCGCCGAACCTGCCCGGCTTCCACCGAACGTGTTGTGTGACTGGCGTCACCACGCCGCCTGCGGCACTGTTCACGCCGTGCGATCAGCCCGAGGTCCCCGCCACCCCGTCCGCACCGCGTTGGCGGGGCTCACCGTGCTGGTGCTCGGCATCGTCACCGCACTCAACGCCCGGAACCTGCCCGTGATCGGCGACGGCACCACGTACGCAGCCGAGTTCACCGAAGCCGCCGGACTCCAGAACGGCAACGACGTGCGCATCGCCGGCGTGGAGGTCGGGCGCGTGTCCGCCGTGACGCTCGACGGCGCTCGCGTGCGCGTGTCGTTCAAGGTCAAGGACGCGTGGCTCGGCAACAGCACCACTGCCGCCATCAAGCTGAAAACGGTGCTGGGCCAGAAATATCTCGCGCTCGACCCGGCGGGCGCCGGCTCGCTCGACCCGGACGTGCCGATCCCGAGTTCGCGCACCACCGTGCCCTACGACGTGCTCGACGCGTTCCGCGACCTCTCGGCCACCGTCGACCACATCGACACGACGCGGCTCGCGCGCAGCTTCGACACGCTCGCCGCGACGTTCGCCGGCACTCCCGCCGACGTCCGGACCGCGCTCGGCGGCCTCTCCCGCCTGTCGGACACCATCGCCTCCCGCGACGCGCAGCTGACCGCGCTGCTGGTCAACACTCGCACCGTGTCCTCGACGCTCGTCGACCGCGACGCAGAAGTGCGGCGCCTGCTCGCCGACGGCAACCTCCTGCTCGACGAGGTGGCCCGCCGCGAGTCCGCCATCTCCACCCTGCTCGACGGCTCGCGGCGCCTCGCCGCCCAGCTGTCCGGCCTCGTCGCCGACAACGACCACACCCTCGGCCCGACACTCGCCGGCCTCGACCGGCTCACGTCCTTGTTGCAGCGCAACCAGGATTCCCTCGCCCACGGCGTGAAAGCGCTTGTCCCGCTCCTGCGCCTCGGCACGAACCTCGCGGGCAACGGCCACTGGATCGACGGGTACCTGTGCGGCCTGGTCCTGCCGTCGATCGGGCCGCTGAACGAGCAGGGCTGCCACCCGCGTTAGGGCGTGATCTTCCTGCCCGCGTGGTCCGCCGACTCCGGCGCGGGTGCCTCGTACCCCGGCACGTGCGTGATCCGCACCGTCACCTGGTTGTCGTTGTACGTATAGGCCTCGTATGTGAACTCGACGCCCGTCTTCTCGATGTGTTCCATCCACGCGCGGTACTCGTGACGCTTCCAGCCGGGGAAGTTGAAGAACTCGTCGAAGTGCACGATGCTGCCCGGGCGCAGGCGGGGGCCGACGTTGTCGAGCACGGTTTTCGCGGAGCTGTAGAGGTCGCCGTCCACGTGGAGGAAATCGACGTGGCCCGGGTGCTTTTCCAGGAATCCCGGGAGGCTGTCGTTGAACAGGCCCACGACCAGTTCCGCACCCGGGACGTCCGGCAGGTCCTCGCGGGCGAAGGCGCCGGCAGGCATGCCGTTGAGCCACGCCTCGGGCAGTCCTTCGAAGGAGTCGAAGCCGTAGACCTCGACGCCGCCACGCGCGGCGGCGATGGTGCGCAGTGTGTTGCCCGACGCGACGCCGAACTCGAGCGCCATCCCGCCCGTCGGGGCCAGGGACAACGCGAACTTCAGCGTCTCGGGCGGGCTGCCGAAGTGGCGGGCGCCGACGAGGTTCTCGCGGGCGAAGACGTTGCTCTCGAGCGCCGCGTCCTGATCGCCGGCGTACACGATGTCGCGGCGGCTGCGGATTTCGAACTCCACCACCCGGTCGAGCAACCGGTCACCCTGGCGGACGATCTCCTCGCGGAGCTCATCGCGGATCTGGTTCAGCTGATCGGTGTACGGGTCATGCAGGCGGGTGGCCACCCGGCGCAGCACCAGGCCGGCTTTCCGCCGCAGCGCCCCGCCCAAAGTCTTTGCCGTGAAACGATCTTGGTGCGGCTGGTTCATCCCGGGACGATATACGTCAACCGGGCGTTGATTCGAGGCGGCCGGTCTACCCGCGGGTAACGGCAAGCGTCCACTGTGTACCGATCAGCGACTGTGTACCGATCAGTGGCGTGGTGGCTGCCCGTGGTCCGAACGTCACCCGCCGCACCCCTTCAGGCAGCTTGCCCGAAACCCCCTGGGCCGATCATGGGATGGTGGCGACCATGACGACACGAATGTGGTGGGCCTGGCAGACGGTCCGCTCGGCCGCGATCGCGTATCGCACCGGGCGCAGACGGGCCCGCGACTGACACCGACGCCGGCCGGGGCACCCGCCGGTTCCTCAGCGGTCCGGTGCGTCCCCGCCCTGCTCGGCCAGGAACCGTTCGAACTGCGAACCGAGTTCCTCGGCCGTCGGCATGTGCTCCTGCGACTCGGCCAGCAGGCTGTCGCGGCCCGAGGCTTCGACGAACGTGTCGTACTGGCGCTCCAGCGCGCGCACGACGTCGGCGACCTCGTCGGACTCGGCGACCTGGCGGTCGATCTCGGCGGTGGCGACCTGCGCGGCCACGCGCAGCTCACCGTCGGGCAGGTGCAGGCCGGTGGCGCGCTCGACGGACTCCAGCACCAGCAGCGCCGCCGACGGGTAGGCCGACTGCGCGAGGTAATGGGGCACGTGGGCGGCGAAGCCCATCGCGTCGTGACCCCACTCGCCGAGGCGGTACTCCAGCAGCGCCGACACGCTGCCCGGCACCTGCATACGGTTGGGCAGCGGCTGGTGGTCGCCGCCGATGAGGCTCTCGCGCGTGGCGTGGGCCGTGACGCCGAGCGGGCGGGTGTGCGGAGCGCCCATCGGGATGCCGTGGAAACCGACGGTCAAGCGCACGCCCCAGCGCTCCACCAGGCTTTTCACGGCGGTGGCGAAGCGTTCCCACTCGTGGTCGGGCTCGGGGCCGGACAGCAGCAGGAACGGCACGCCGTCGGTGTCGTGCAGGAGGCGAACGGCCAGCTCAGGAGCCTCATAGTCCTCCCAATGGTCCACCGCGTAGGTCATCGGCGGCCGCCGGGAGCGGTAGTCGATGAGGCGGTCGACGTCGAAGCGCGCGATGACGCGGTTCTCGACCTCGTTCGTCAGGTGGTCGGTGACGAGCCTGCCGGTGGAGCCCGCGTCCATGAAACCGTCGAAGAAGTGCAGGAGCACGGCTCCGTCCAGGTCGGGGACGTCCGAGTCCACCTCGTACAGTTCCTCGGGATCGAATCCCACCGGAATCCTCCTGCTGATCGCTGTCGTGCACAGGCTTAACCGGGTTCAACGCGGCACCGCCACGAATCCATCCCGCCCGCGGGCGAAATAGTAACGCCACGCACTCACCGGGGCCCCGGATCGGGGCACAGTGACACTTGTCGTGGCCACGGTCACCGCGGTTCAGGCACGCTGAGCAGGTGACCGCAGAAGAACTGAGCCTCAGCCTTCGGCCACCCGCGCACCGCGTGAGCCGCAAGGCCATCGGCCACTGGACGGCGTCGGCCGCGATCGGCTGGCTCGTCGTGATCGGCGTGCAGGCGGTGGTGGTGGCCACGAGCGACGACCCGCCGTCGTGGCTCTCGGTGACGCTCGTGCTCTGCTGCGTGCTCGGGCCGCTGCACCTGCTCGTGATGCCGCAGTGGCGCTACCGCGTGCACCGATGGGAGGTCACTTCCGACGCCGTGTACACGCAGTCCGGCTGGCTCAAGCAGGAGTGGCGGATCGCGCCGATCTCGCGGATCCAGACCGTGGACATCGAGCGCGGCCCGCTGGAGCAGCTGTTCGGGCTGGCCCGGATCACGGTGACCACGGCGTCGGCCGCGGGGCCGCTGCGGATCTCCGGCCTCGACCACGACCGCGCCGTGGCGCTGGCCGACGAGCTGACGCGCACCACGCATGCCGTGCGCGGGGATGCCACGTGAGCGCGGCGCTGCCGGCGACCACGCAGGCGTACGAAGGCACGGCGGAAGCCCCGTGGCACCGGCTCGACCTGCGGATGCTGCTGATCCGGCCAGTGCTCGACCTCGTGCGGTCGCTGCCCGTGCTCGTCGGCGCGCTCCTGCTCGGCTCGGGCAACAGCTGGCAGTGGATCGGGCTCGCGTTCACGGCTCTGACGATCGCCACCGGCATCTCGCACTGCCTCACCTCGCGCTACCGCATCACCGCGACACAGGTGGAATGGCGCACCGGCCTGCTGCTGCGCAAGCAGCGGGCCGTGCCGCGCGACCGGATCCGCACCGTCGACGTGGTGTCGGAGCCCAAGCACCGGCTGTTCTCCCTGGCCGCGGTGCGGATCGGCACCGGGCGGCATTCGCACGGGAAGGGGCCGGGCAAGGACGAACTGGTACTCGACGCCGTCACGCGCGAGGAGGCGCAACGACTTCGGACCCTGCTGCTGCACCGGAAATCGGTGCCGGCTGACGTCGTGGCGCCGCCGGAGCAGCTGGTGGCGGCCGTCGACCGGAAGTGGCTGCGGTACGCGCCGTTCACGCTGTCCGGGATCGCCGTGGTGGGGGCGATGCTCGGCACCGTCTACCACTTCGCGCACGAGCTGAACCTCGACCCGGTGCGCTACGGGCCGCTGCGCGAGCTGGCCGATCGCGTGACACAGGAACCCGTGTGGCTCACCGTGGTCACGGCGGCGATCGGCCTGCTGCTGCTCGTGTCGGTGCTTTCGGTGGGCGGCTACGTGCTGTCGTTCTGGAACTTCCGCCTCACGCGCGAGCCGGGCGGCACGCTGCACATCCGGCGGGGGCTCCTCACCACGCGGTCGGTGTCGATCGAGGAGGACCGGCTGCGCGGCGTCGAGCTGAAGGAACCGTTGCCGCTGCGGATGGCCGGCGGCGCGAAGTGCGTGGCGGTGGCCGCGGGCCTGCGCGAAGGCAAGGGCGCCGACAAGGGCGGCGGGCTGCTGCTGCCGCCCGCGCCGCTGGGACGCGCGCAGGAGGTGGCGGGCGAGGTGCTGGGCGAGGACGTCGCGGGCGCCGCGCTCGTGCGGCACCCGCGGCAGGCGTTGAACCGGCGGATCACGCGGGCGTTGACGAGCGTGCTGGTGCCGGCGGCGGCGCTGTTCCTGCTGGCGTGGGCCGGCGCGTTGCCGGACTGGCCGTGGCAGCTCGCGCTGGTGCTGGTGCCGTTCGCGGTGCTGGTGGGCTGGGACCGTTACCGCACGCTGGGCCACGCGCTGGCCGGCCGCTACCTCGTCACGCGCTCGGGTTCGCTGGCGCGCACGACGGTCGCGGTGCGGCGCGACGGGCTGACCGGGATCGTCGTCGAACGCTCGTGGTTCCAGCGGCGCGCCGGGCTCGTCACGGTGATCGCGCCGATCGCGGCGGGGCGCGGCCGCTACCACGTGGTGGACGTCGGCGAAAGCGCCGGACTCGCGCTGGCCGACGCGACGGTGCCGGGGTTGCTCACGCCGTTCCTGATTACCGGGAAACGGGCCGATTAGCCGGCCGTGATCATTCCGGTGAATTCACTGCGCGCCATTGTTCCGGCCATGTGGTAATTTACTCACCTGTCGCGTTCGCGAGTCGGGTCGCAGACCACGAAGAGGATCCGAATGCCGCCTTCCAAAGAACGCTCCGCGGGCCCGCGCCGAACGGCAGGCACAAGCAGTTCGCGCAAGGTTCTGCAGGTGCTGCTCGCGTTCTCCGAGCACCGGTGGGAAGCGAGCGTCGCGGAGCTGGCCGAGGTGATCGGCAGCCCGGTCGCCACGACTTATCGCTACGTGCAGTTGCTGAAGGAACTTCAGCTGCTCGAAGAGGCCCGCTCGGGCCGCTACCACGTGACCAGCCAGGTGATGCCGCTCGCGCGCGCCGCGCGGCTGGCCAACGACGTCGCCCGGATCGCCCGCCCGACCATGGAGGAAGCGTCGCGCGAGCTCGGCGAGACGATCTTGCTGTTCCAGCACTTCGGTGACCTGGCCGTATGCACCGATCGGGTCGAATGCGACCGCGCCATGCGGTTCACGTTCCAGCCCGGGCACTCGATCCCGCTCGGCGCGGGCGCGACCGGCAAGATGCTGCTCGCGCTGCTGCCCGACGGCGAACGCGAGCAGCGCGTCGCGGAGATCGCGCGCGAACACGGGATCGAGGTGCGCGAGGAGCTGAAGCTCGCACTGGCCAACCGCTACGCGCAGAGCTGGGGCGAGATCGAAGACGGCGTGTGGGCGTGTTCGGTGCCGGTGGAAACGGGGCGGACGCGGCCGAGCGTGCTCTCGCTCGTCGGGCCCGCCGCGCGCATCGGCGACGCCGCGCGGGCCGAGGCGATCAGCGCGTTGCAGGTGTATGCCGAGCGCATCAAGAAAGCAGTTTCGTCGTATTCGGTGTAGCGGGTAGGAATGGGGGATGATCCGGCTCGCCACCGCTGTCGACCTGCCACTGCTGGGCGAGCTCGAACGCGCGGCCGGGGGGCCGTTCCGCGACCTGGGGATGGCGGCCGTCGCGGATGACGAACCGTTTTCGGTGGCGGAGCTGGAGCCGTACCGGGTCGGCGGGCGGTGCTGGGTGGTGGATGTCTCGGGTGTCGTGGCGGGGTATCTGGTGGCGGACGTCGTGGACGGCAATGGTCACGTCGAGCAGGTGTCGGTGCTGCCGTCTTTCGCACGTCGGGGGCTGGGGCGGCAGCTGATCGAGACGGCGGCCGCGTGGACTGTTGCTCGTGGTTTGCCGGCGCTGACTTTGACGACCTTTCGTGACGTGCCGTGGAACGCTCCGTACTACGCGCGACTGGGCTTCCGGGAGCTTCTCGAGTCGTCGTGGGGCCCCTCGCTGCGCACCATCCGCGCGCATGAGGCGGCGCTCGGGCTGGACCATTGGCCGCGTCTCGCGATGATTCGCTGACCAGCGGTGTTACCCCTCCGGGGGACATGCGTCGCCCACGAGGGGGACCCGATTTGCGGGCACCTTCGAACACGTGTTCTACTGATCGAGCCGGCCCCGGAGGGGGAAGCTCCGCGGGCCGGCACTCTCGGTTTTCAGCGTTTGGAGGCAGCGTGGCAGTCAAGATCACCCACCTCACCAACGGCCAGCAGGTGCGCTTCGCCAACGCCGACGGCGCCCGCCGCTACGCCGAAATCATGGGCGGCGGCGTCGACAAGTGGGCGTTCACCGACGTGCCGGGCGAGTCCGAGCTGCCGAAAATGTCGGGGTCGGTCGTTAACGTCCCGGTATGGCGTATGACTTCCAGGTGACCGTGGACTCCGCGGAACCGCACACCCAGGCCGACTGGTGGGCTGAGACGCTCGGCTGGGCTGTCGAACCCAGCGACGAGGCCTTCATCCGCGAGATGATCGCCAAGGGCTACGCGTCGGAGGACGACACCACGGTCCACCGCGGCGCCCTGGTCTGGCGCTCGGGCGCCGCGATCTCCCACCCGGAGACGTCGCGGCGGGTCTTGTTCCAGGAGGTGCCGGAGGGCAAGACGGTGAAGAACCGCCTCCACCTCGACGTCCGCGTCGGCGGCGCGGAGAACATGGAGGAGGAGTTCGCCAAACTCCAGGCCAGGGGTGCGACGTTCCTGCACCGGGGGTCCCAGGGGCCGACCCGCTGGATCACGCTGGCGGACCCGGAGGGCAACGAATTCTGCATCGGCTGACGGTCTGGCCGGCTTCCTTCGGGAACCTCCCCGCTGCCTCTGCCCCACGCACCTCTCGCCCCGGCTCGGCTCGGCGCGGCTGGCGCGGCTGGCGCCGCTAGCGCGGGGGCAGCCGAGCCTTCGTGGTGACGGCGCCCTTGCCACCCGGACCGCCCTTGTCACTCCGCGCGGAACTTGCCACTCCACACCGGTCCACGCCACCCCGCGCGGCGCCTTGCCTTCCGGTGCGCGCCGGTGCCTTCCCGCGTGCGCCTTGCCATCCCCGTCGGCACCATGCCTTCCGGCGTCCGCCATGCCAACCCGGTCGGCGCCTCGCCATTCCGCACGGCACCATGCCATTCCGCACGGCGCCATGCCATCCCACGCGCGCCCCGCCAACCTGCACAGCACTTCGTCACTCGGACCGCCCAGGTCATCCTGCGCGGGCACATGCCACTCCACGCTGGCCCATGCCATTCCGCGAGGCGCCTCGCCAATCAGCACGGCAGCTCGCCACCTCGCGCCGCACCTCGCCACGGCAACGGCACATGCCAAGCGCGCAACACTTGCCATCAACCTTGGCGCCACGCCACCCGTGCGACCTCTTGCCAGTCGACGCGGCACCCTGCCAATCCGCGCGGAACCTCGCCTCTACCCGCCGCGCCTTGCCACAGCAAAGGCAAAGGCAGTGGCCAGTGGCCAGTGGCAGCGGCAACACCTCGACGTCATGCCGCACCCATGGCGCCTTGCCGATCGGCGCGGAACCTTGCCACCGAATGTCGCACGTTGCCGAGGCAATGGCAGGCAAGAAGCACGGAACTTGCCATACCCGTCCGGGCTTCCACAAGCGCGGCGCCGTGCCAGTAGGGGCGGCAACTCGCCGCAGCAGACGGCAACTCGCCGATCAGAGGTGGGTCTTGCCACCGTGGCAAGTTCTAAGTCGTGCGGCTGAGGATCTTGCGGTCAGGCCCACTGGTGTGGGGTGATGCGTTTCGTCCGTGGGCCGGAGGCAATGACGACCGGCCCGACGCGTCCAGTGGCAGGAGGCCCGCGCGCCCATGACATCCCGGCGAGAAACCCAGCTGCTTTCCCGAGCCGCCGAGTACAGCGCGGCCGCCCTGCGCAACATCAGGAAAGAATTCCCCAACGACATCCGCAGCACCATGCAGTTCCCGGGGGACTTCCCGAACCGTCCGCGCGACCTGTACCCAGCCTTCTACGGTTGCTTCGACTGGCATTCCTGCGTCGAGATGCACTGGCTCCTGGTCCGGCTGCTCCGCACAACCCCAGACGCAATACCCACCGACGACATCCGGACCACACTCAACGAGCACCTCACCGCCGACGCCCTCGAAGGCGAAGCCGAGACATTCCGGACCAAGGGATCACGGGCCCGCCCCTACGGCTGGGGCTGGGCCCTCATGCTCCACCACGAGATCGCCACCTGGGACGACCCCGACGCCCGAACCTGGTCGGCCGGCCTCGCACCCCTGTCGGCAGCAGTCACCGACGCCTTCCTGCAGTGGCTCCCCAAACAGACCTACCCCATCCGCACCGGCGCGCACAACAACAGCGCCTTCGGTCTCTCCCGCGCCCTCCCCTACGCCAGAAGCCAAGCCGCAGCCGGCGACGGAGCCCTTCTTGCCGCCATCCAGGACGCCGCCACCCGCTGGTTCAGCACCGACGCCGACTACCCCGCCGACTGGGAACCTTCCGGCGCCGATTTCCTGTCGCCCGCCCTCACCGAAGTGGAGTTGCAGGCCTGCCTCCTGCCGCCAAAAGACTTCACAGCCTGGTTCGACCGGTTCCTTCCCCAGCTCCCGGCTGCACTCCTCACCCCGGCCACGGTGTCCGACGACGGCGACGGCCAGCTCGCCCACCTCCGCGGCCTCAACCTCAGCCGCGCCTGGTGCTGGCTCCGCCTGGCCGACAGCCTCCCCGCCACCGACCCGCGCCAACCCCTCCTGATCTCCGCCGCCGAAGCCCACGCGGACCCGGAGCTCGATCACGTCAGCGGCAGCGACTACATGGTCGAACACTGGCTCGCCTGTTACGCCGTCCTCTACCTGACCGCCGGCGATCGCGACCACGCAGGAAAGGGCGCCCCCATGCGGGACGCCCCGCAACGAGCGGAAACCTAACCCTGCAGCCGAGAAAGCGCCGCCGGAATGGCCGCCGCCAGCAAGTCCAGCTCCTCGTCCCCCGTCACCAGCGGCGGCGACAGGGCAATCCCCTTCCCCAACGGCCGCACCAAGACCCCCTCGTCCCGCACCAGCCGCTGCAGCTTCCCCGGCGCCCCGGGATCGGCCGCCAGCACCTCCGCCGACAGCTCCACCGCGGCCAAGAACCCCAGCCCAGCTCGAACCTCCGCGACCAACGGATGGTCGGCCGCCCCGGCCAACGCATCCGCCAACGGCTTCTCCAACTCCCGCCCCCGCGGAATCAACCCGTCCTTCTCATAAATATCCAACGTCGCCAACGCAGCAGCACACCCCACCGGGTGCCCCGCATAAGTAGCCCCATGCCGCAAAACAGGAGCCCCGGCAGAACCCGTGAAGAACGGTGCCGCCACCTCCGGCGAAACCAGCAACGCGGCCAACGGAATGGTCCCACCGGTAAGACCCTTGGCAGTCGTCACCATGTCCGGCCGAACCGCCCACCGATCAATCCCGAACCACGTCCCCAACCGGCCGAACGCGGCAATCACGCAATCCGCCACGAAAAGCACCCCGTACCGGTGACAAACCTCCACCGCAGCTTCGAGATACCCGTCCGGCGGCAACAGCACGCCCCCAGCACCGATCACCGGCTCGCAGAAGAACGCGGCAACCCGATCCGCTCCCACTCGCAGGATCTCGGCCTCCAACGCCGGCACACTGTCATACGCCACATGCGAAAACCCAGAAGGCATCGGCCCGAACCCCTCGGCATTCACCGGGATCCCGCCCACGGCCGTCCCGAACCCGTGCGTCCCGTGGTACCCCTGCGTCCGCCCGATGATGTGGGTCTTCTCCGGCCGTCCAGTGTGGACGAAGTGCGCCCGCGCGATCTTCACCGCCGTGTCGACGACATCACCACCGCCGGAGCCGAGGAACACCTTCGAACCCGGCACCGGAGCAAGCGCAGAAAGCCGCGAAGCCAACTCCAACGCCGGCTCGTTCGCGTAATACCCGAACAGGTTGTACGAATCCAGCTTCTCCAGCTGCGCCGTCACGGCCTGGGTGATCTCAGGCCGCCCGTGGCCGAAGTTCGCGTACCAGAGCGAAGCCGTGGCGTCGAAGTAGCGGCGGCCGGCGTCGTCCCACACGTACGAGCCCGAGCCGCGCGTGATCACGAAGCGGTCGCCGTCGACGGCGCCCATGTCCGCGAACGGGTGCCACAGCGGGTTCTCCATGTAATCCTCCTTGGTCACAACGAAAGGAACTCGGCGATCTCCGACTCCGAGTACCCGATTTCCGCGAGCACCTCCGCCGTGTGCTGGCCCAGCACCGGCGGCGCAGACGTCGGCCGCGGCTGCGTGTCCGAGGCCTTCACCGGGAAGCCCGTGCCGAGGTAGGTGCCGATGGTCGGGTGCGGCAGCCGCACGACCTGGTCGCGCGCGGCCGTCCACGGGTCGGCGTACACGTCGTCGATGTCGTTGATCGGCGCGGCCGGGATGCTGGCCTCGTCGAGGGCCTTCGTCCAGTCGTCGACGGTGCGCGTGACCAGCACTTCCTCCAGCAACACGTTGAGCTCGTCGCGGTGCGCCGTCCGCGCCGCGTTGGTCGAGAACCGCGGGTCCTCCGCGATGTCCAGGCCGAGCACACCGCAGAACGCGCGCCACAGCTTCTCGCTGCCGACGGCGATGACGAGCCAGCCGTCGGACACGTGGTACGCCTGGTACGGGACGATGCTCGGGTGCGCCGAGCCCATCCGGCGCGGGCGCGGGGTGTCGTAGAAGTGCGCGCCGGCGGCGTAGATGTGCCAGGCGAGCTGCGCGTCGAGCAGGGAGACATCGAGGTACTGGCCGCGCCCGGTGGTGTGGCGGGCCTGCAGCGCCATCAGCACGCCGATGATCGCCCACGTGCCCGCGTTGAGGTCGGCCACGGGCAGGCCCACCTTGGCGGGCGCGCCGTCGGGCTCGCCGGTCAGCCCCATCACGCCGCCGAGCGCCTGCGCGACGAGGTCGTAGCCCGGCCGGTCGCGGTACGGCCCCGTCTGGCCGAAGCCCGTGATCGAGACGTGGATCAGCCGCGGGTTCAGCTCGGACAGCGAGGCGTACGACAGGCCCCACCGCTCCAGCGTGCCCGGGCGGAAGTTCTCGACGAGCACGTCCGCGTCGGCCACGAGCCGGCGTACGGCTTCGCGGCCGCGTTCGGACTTGAGGTCGAGCACGATCCCGCGTTTGTTGCGGTTGGCGGCAAGGAAGTACACGGCTTCGTCGCCGACGAACGGCGGGCCCCACAGGCGCGTGTCATCGCCGTGGCCGGGCGGCTCGACCTTGACGACGTCGGCACCCATCTCACCGAGGTACTGCGTGCAGTACGGCCCAGCCAGGATCCGGGAGAGGTCGACGACCTTGAGACCGTCGAGCGGGCGGACCTCGGGCATGGGGCGGCTCCTCGGGGCGTCGTCGCGGACCTACGCCTCCTTTCTACCTCCCGGCCAACGGATTACCTACCAACGGCCCATTGACGTGAACCGTTCACTCCTGTTGATTCTTGAGGAAGTATGTTCCGCTTTGAGTAGTTGAGTTGTGCACTCCGGGAGGAATTCATGCGTCGTCTTGTGGGCCTGCTGGCGGCTGCCTGCCTGACCACCACCCTCACCACGGCGAGCGCGGAAGCGGCCCCGGCCGCCCCGAACGCCGTCCAGCAGGAAACCGGCGCGCTGCCGCCGATGGGCTGGAACAGCTGGAACAAGTTCGGTTGCAACATCAACGAGACCCTCATCCGTGAGACCGCCGACGCGATCGTCAGCAGCGGCCTGCGCGACGCCGGCTACCAGTACGTGAACATCGACGACTGCTGGGCCGAGCAGAACCGCAACGCCGAGGGCAAGTTCGAGCCCAACCACGAACGCTTCCCGAGCGGCATCAAGGCGCTGGCCGACTACGTGCACGCCAAGGGCCTCAAGCTCGGCATCTACACCAGCGCCGGCACGCAGACCTGCGCGAAGACCATGCCCGGCGCCCTCGACCACGAGGACGTCGACGCGCAGACCTTCGCAGACTGGGGCGTCGACTACCTCAAGTACGACAACTGCAACAACGAGGGCCGCCCGGCCATCGAGCGCTACACGAAGATGGGCGACGCGATCAAGAAGACCGGCCGCTCGATGATCTACGCGCTGTGCGAGTGGGGCGAGAACCAGCCGTGGCTGTGGGGCAAGACCTCCGGCGCGCAGCTGTGGCGCACCACCGGCGACATCAGCGACAACTGGACCAGCATGACCGGCATCCTCGACCAGCAGGTGGGGCTCGAGAAGTACTCCGGCCCCGGCGGCTGGAACGACCCCGACATGCTCGAGGTCGGCAACGGCGGCATGACCGACGCCGAGTACCGCTCGCACTTCGCGCTCTGGTCGCTGATGAACGCGCCGCTGCTCGCGGGCAACGACGTCCGCTCCATGCCGGCCGCGACGAAGGCGATCCTGGCGAACAAGGACGTCGTCGCCCTCGACCAGGACTGGGCGGGCGTGCAGGGTCACAAGGTCCGCGACGACGGCGACACCGAGGTGTGGACCAAGCCGATGTCCGACGGTTCGGCCGCGGTGGTGCTGTTCAACCGCGGGATTTCCGCTGCGACGATGACGAGCAACGCGTCGGAGATCGGTCTGGCCGGGCGCGATTTCCGCGTGCGTGATCTGTGGACGGGTGCGGAGACGGAGAGCGCCGGGACACTGCGGGCGACCGTGCCGAGCCACGGGGCGGCGGTGTTCCGGGTGTGGCCGGCCAAGTTCCCGGCTGCCGCGCCGGCGGCGACGCTGTCTCTTGACGCGGGGTCGTACTTCCCCGCGGGGAAGCCGTTCACTGCTCACGTTCGGCTGACCAACGACGGCAGCACACCGCTCGCCGCGGCTCGGGTGACGGTGTCGGCGCCGTCCGGCTGGCAGCTCGACGGGCGTGGCGACGTGCTCGTGCCGGTGGTCGCTCCGGGGAGATCTTGGGACCGCACGGTGACGGTGAAGCCCGTGAAGCCGGGTGCGCAGGTGGCGATGTCGGTGAAGGCTACGTACACGACGGGCTGGGGGCGGCGCTCGTTGTCGGCTGATGCGAGTGGACCGGTCGTGACACCGTTCGCTGCCGGAGTGACGCCGATGTCGAAGGCGCCGTTCCTGCTGACGGAGAACGGCTGGGGCCCGGTTGAACGGGGCACCAGCAACGGCGAGAACCAGGCCGGCGACGGGAACCCGATCACGATCAACGGCCAGGTGTACTCGGATGGCCTCGGGGCGCACGCGCCTTCGCTGGTCCGGGTGTATCTGGGTGGGGGTTGTCAGACGTTGCACTCGGTCGTCGGACTCGATGACGAGTTCGACACGGGAAGTGTGACGTTCGAGGTCCGCGGGGATGGCAAGACGCTGGCTTCGACGGACGTGTTCCGCCATGGCTCGGCGGCGCAGGCGCTCGACGTGCCGTTGGGTGGCGTGCAGGTGCTGGACCTCGTCGTGACGGATGGTGGGGACGGGAACAACACGGATCACGCTGACTGGGCTGACGCGGCGGTGAGCTGCTGAATCGGTCCGAACCATTCACACACGCCAGGCCGCGGCGGGAGAATGCGGCATGGCGTCGACGGAGGCCCTGCCGGCCGAGCACTGGATGATCACCGGAACCCGCAACGGGAAACCGCTGCCGGAAGTGGTCGTGCGGCGGTGGGCGTGGTTCAGCGACCACGCCCGCCGCAGCCGCATCCACTACGTGACCACGGAGTTCGTCGGCGTCGCCTGTGCGGCGGCGGTGCCGGTGTTCGCGGCGTTGCGGTGGGACGTGGCGTTCAGCGCGATCGCCGGGGCGCTGGTCCTGATCGCGACGACGATCCGGACGGTGCTGGGGTTTCACGACGACTGGATCGAGTATGTACGGCTGAGGTTTTCCTTGGAGCGGGATGCGACGGCTTATCTGTACAAGATCGCGCCGTATGACGTTTCCGATGAGGAAGCGGTTCGGGTGCTGGTCACGCGGCATGAGGAGCTGGGTGCCGAGTTGAGGGATGGGTGGTTTGCGAGGAGGAAGAAGTTGGGGGATGGGGGGCAGGGGGTCAAACCGCCGGTGTAGCGGTCCCCCACGCACGTCCCAGCCGTCCTCATCAGCCGCTCAAACACCCTCTTCGAGACGCGTCTGACCCGGTCGATTGCGAGCTTGCGCGCTTTCGACCGCGCCGCAGCGTTGCTGCCGTCAGGCCTGCCTGACGAACACCGACCCGATGTCGCTCTCGACGCCGTCCACCTCGCACGGTGGCGAGGGCATGCCCTCGCTCGGATCGGCGAACCACAAGCCGTGCACGTGCCCGAAGCAGCCCTAAACAGCCTGGACCCCACGTTCGCACGAGCCGAAGCCGGCCTGAAGGTCGACTTAGCCGCCGCCTTCGTGGCGCGACAACAACCCGAGGAAGCACGTGAACACATCACGAAAGCGCGTTTGCTCGCGACGGAGATCGGCTCGACCCGCCAGCTACGGCGCCTCACGCGACTGCAGAACTCGCTCACCTGACGACCAGCGTGCGTAACCCGGGACACTTGCACGCTAATCACATGCCTATCGCTCGGTTCGCGGATGGAAACGCTGCTGAAGGGAAGTCGACGGAAGACGTCGACACGCGGGCCACCGATAGTTGGCCGAAGGCGCCAATGGCGACGATCAGCTCTCGCTTCCGCCGCGCAACACCAAAACGGCCCCGTTGCGGTCGGTCGGCAATCCACCGTCCAGCTCCGATTGTTCCCGGTCCGGTTCTGCTTTGTCGTGAGTCGCGGTAGGGCACGTTCCGTCACCTGATGAACCTAGAGTAGGGGAAGTTGGATGCTCGACGCGGTGATGCAGTCATAACCGCGCCGCGATCTGCGGCTGATGCAATAGCAGGCCGGCGAACTCGACGCGCGGCCCGCGGCCGCTTTCCCGGAGTTCCCCGACGTGCCCGGCGACTCCGGACTGGACGACGAGAAGCAGTGGCGCATCGAGCCGTCGGCGACCCTGGCATGAGGGCCGTGGTCTTCGCAGCGGGCCTGCTTAGCGAGTGCGGGCCGTCGACGCCGGAACGCGTTCGCCCCCAGCCACCGGCCCCGCCGCAGACCGGTGCGCCGCCGCCGCTCACCGAGATCGACCGCCCGGTCGACCCGGCCAAGTTCGACGCAGACCCGTGCGGCCTGCTCACGACGGACCAGGCCGCCACCGTCGTGGCCGACCCGCCCGCCCGACGACATCCACGCGAACAGGCGAGACGCACCCTGAATTCGGCTACTCCTGGACAAACCACGGTCGTGCGCTCAGGAGCCTCAACATCGTCTTGCCGGATATCGACGATCTCGACGCGGTGATCGACAACGTCACCTTCGCCGCGACTTTCTGGAACGGCCAGTCCTGCCTGGCGGGCACCCGCCTGTTCGTCCACGACGACCTCTGCCTGGAGTCCACGGAGAAGCTCGTCAAGGCGTTCGAGAGCATCCGTATCGGCTCCCCGCTGGACCCGGCGACCCGCCTGGGCGGCCTCGTCTCGGCGACGCAGGGCGAACGCGTGCCCGGCTACGTCGAAACCGGCAAGGCCGAGGCCACCCTCCTCACCGGCGGCTCGCGAGTGCGGGTCGCCGGCGCCGAGCACGGCTGGTTCGTGGCGCCGACGATCTTCGAGACGGAGAACCACACCCGGATCGCGCGGGAGGAGATCTTCGGCCCGGTCCTCAAGCGCGGTCGCGAGCCCCACGCCCGTCATAAGCGACCGCGGTCCCGCGCGATCGGCACGTCGCAGTCAGGGTTTGCCGCGCGGCGGGTCGCCAAGATGCCCGCCGTGCGGCAAACCCGGCCGAAGAACCTCACGACGCAAGTTCCGCACCCGGCGGCTGCCGCTTCGCGTGGTAAAGCGTTCCGCGGCGGTCGCCCATTTTGACGATCTTCTCCTGGTCGACGAGTGCTCGAATGGCCGGCGTCCATTGCGTTTCGTCGATTCCGGAGAGTCGAATGAGATCGGCTTTTCCGAGCGGCCCCGTTGCCCGTTCGAGACACGCCAGAATGGCGTCCTCCGGACCGTCGGGAAGCGCGTGCCCGGAAGGGGCCTCGACGGCGATGCTCCGGCAGGGCTGGACGGGCACGACCTTGGCGTTGCCGACTCGGCGGTAACGCTCCGGGGTGCACGTCAGCACGATGACTTGCGACTCGGTGTTCGCCGCGGCGAACACCGCGCCCATCCGCGTAAGCCGTTCCGGGTCGGTGTGGCCCAAGGCGTCGTCGATGACCACCGGCGCACCGTCGGCCGGATCGATCATCGCGGCACAGGCGAGCCGCGCGATGATGCAGAGCTGCTCGCGGGTGCCGGTGGACAGATCGTCGTAGCCGACCGTGATGTTTTCGAGCGTCCGGTTGGCAATCCGGAGGTCGCCGTCGATGTCCAGCTTGAGCGTCGGTCCGAAAACGATGCGGCCGAGCCGTTCCAGCTGGTCGCGGAACGGCTGGACGTAAGCCTGCTTGGCTGTTTCGCGCGCGGTGCGCAGCGTCGTGAACAGGCAACTGGCCGCATTGCTGCGGCGATGCACGCTGTCATACCGCTTCTCCGCCTCGTTCCAGGCCGCCTGCGCCTGGTCGAATCGGTCTTGGCGACCCTCCGTCCCGGCCAGTTCGAGACGTCCCTGGAGTTTGGTCAGGTCGGACGTCCGCGACCGGTGGTCGTCTTCGAGTCGCTCGCCCCAAGCTTGCGCTGCCGTCAACCTCGCTGCGACGGTTTCCGGATCTTGCGCGGCGAGGTCCGCCTCCGCGGCCGCGAGCGCCAGACGGGCATCGGCGCGTGTGGTTTGACAGTCGGTCAGGCGTTCGGTCAACGAATCGTCGGATGCTTCGGCGCGGGCGGTTGCCAGTTGGTCGCGCATCAGCAGCAGTTGCTCCTGCGCGGAGCCAGACTGCGTGTGCAGTGCGATGGCGCTGTTGTTCGCTTCTGTTCCGGCGGCGAGAAGTTCCTGGTGGCGGGCCCCTGCGTCGGAAGCCTTCCGACGCGCGGATTCGGTCTGCTTGCGGGCGTCGAATTCGGCCGCCACGGCCGTTGCGAGATCGGCCGGCTGCTCGTCGGCGGTGGTATAGCTGCCGATGCGGGCGGAAAGGCGAACCTGGTCACTGCGGATGTCGTCGAGCAGCCGGTGGTCCAACGCCAGTTTCAACGCCTGCTCGGCCGTCAGTCGGTCGCTTTCCACTGCACGGCGCTTGGCGATCACGCTCCGCGCTTCGGCGATCCCCTCGACCGCCGCATCGGCACAGCAGCGCCGAAACTCGGCCTCGGCCATGTCGGCTGCGAGTTTGAGATCCTGACCATTGCCCAGCCCGATGCGGAGCACGGCTTGCTCGGGGAATACGACTTCCAGCGTGTCGGTGACTGATTCAGACCGCACATCGCCGGCTTCGAGCCTGGCCTGCTCCCCGTTGAGGGAGACGTCGAGCCGGGCGAGCGCTTCGAGTTCTAGTGTCGGGGCACCAGCTTCAAGGACCGCGCGCGCTTCCCGCCGTGCGGCGTGTGCGGCTTCGAGGGCCGCGAATCCGGGTTCGTCCACGGTGCAGACGGCGAGGAAGGCTTCCGCGGAGTTCCGCTGCCCGATCGCCTCCTCGGCTCGTGATGCGCGCCGCGTGAGGTCGTCGAGTTCCGCCTTGTCATGGAGATAGCGGACGTGCTCGGCAGCTCGACGTTCCTCGCTCTCGGTACGCTCCGCAGCCTGGGTGGCGGCGTTCAACGCGAGCTCGGCGTCTCGGGTCAGCGCTTTCGCCGCGTCCGCAGTGACCTGCGCTTGCGCGGCTTCTTCGACGATTTTCGCCGCCGTACGTTCTTGAGTGGCCATGGCGGCCCCCAGTTCGCGCCGCGTCGTTACGGCCGCGTCTGCTGCGTCGGTTTCCGCCGACACGACAGCAAGTCGGCTGGACAAGCTGTCGATGAGGGCGCGCCGCTCGTCCAGCGCACGCTTGCGTCCGACCCACTTGGCCAGTTCTTCCTTCTGCTCAACCAACTCGGCAGTGAGGCTGGTCAGCTCGCGGGTCAGTTCGGCGTGCCGTTCCACGTCGCGCTCGACCTCGCGCAGGGACTCTTCTTCGGCTGCTGCCGCTCGCCTGGTCTCGTCGCGTTGCTCAGCGGCGGCCTTCAACTCGGCCCTCGCCTTGCCTCCCGGCGTGTAGTACTGCAGATACTCCCGTTCGACCCGCTCGAAGAGCGAGGACTCGCTGCCGGTCTCCCGGGCACCGCCGGCCGCCGCGTCCAGCGCGCGCACCAGAGCGTCGTTGCCGCCCAGCGCGCTTTGGCTGATCGGCTCGTTCTGCGCGACCCGCAATGCGGCCCACAAGGCGTCGTCGAGCGTTTCCTCGACCATCTGCTGTACCCGGTCGTGCGCCTCCCGACCGACCAGGTCGGCCGGTGCGGGCTCGATCATGCGCAACGTGGTTCGCGGGTGTTTGCACCAGCGCTTGCCGAACACGAACCGGTACTCGCCGGTGGTGATCTCGGCTTCGACTTCCGGTGCGGCATCGACGTTTCTCGGCCGGACCGCGAGCACCTGGCTGCTTTTGGACGCATCCGGGTGCTTGAGCAGCAAGTCGATCGCCTCGATCATGCTGGACTTGCCGGCTTCGTTGACGCCTTCGACAACGGTGACTCCGGACTCGGCGAAGTCGACCCGCCGGTCGGTGACGCCGCGGAAGTTTCGCAGGTGGACGTAGTGGATCTTCATGCTTCGCTCCTGACGAGTCGGTAGAGCAGGCTGAGTGCGTCTTGGGCGGTGGGATTCCCGGCGGCCGCGCCGACGAGTTCCGTCATGGCGGTCGCCGCGAATCCGGACAGGCCGAGTTCGGTGAAGTCCTGGTCGCCGGCGAGCACGGCAAGATCGGAGCGTCGCCCGGGCACCTCGAGCGACGCGAAGACCTCACGGTGCTTCTCGATCAGATCCTCAAGCTGCGCGTGCGCGCCGACGCTGAGGGTTCCGACCAGTCCAAGCTTCAGAATCGTGCGGTCCTTGTTCGGGAAGCCGGCCAGCCAGCGGCCGAACTCCTCGACATCGGCCGCGCCGTTGAGATGCCGTTCTGCCGCGAGGAAGGACCAAGTGCCGATCCGGTGACTCGTCACCTTGGCTTCGAGGTCGCGATCGAGGTCGACGACGAGAACGTTGCCCGTATCTGTCTCGGTGAAATCGGTCGGCTCGGGCGCGCCGGAGTACCAGATCGCCAGGCCGTCGACCTGCGTTGCGGAGTGCCGGTCGCCGAGCGCGACGTAGTGAATCCGCCCGTCGGACAACGCATCGGCCAACGTCCCGACGCGGATCGTCGCCAGGTTGTCCGGGTCCGGGCTGAGGGAATCGACTGCGCCGTGCCCGACGAGGATCCGTCGGACGCCGGGCCGTGCCGTCAGCGTCGCGCACTGGTCGCCGGGAAGGTCGGAGAGCGGATGCTTGACCTTCAACGGCGCCGCGACCAGCTCGACGCCCGGCGCGACCTCATGCACGCCTGGCTCCGCCAGGACGCGCACGTTTGGCGGGCAGCCGCGGGTGAAGGTCGCCGAGCGGTAGACGGATCCGGCGTCGATCGTGTCGTGGTTGCCCGGCAGCAGGTAGACCGGGACCGGAATCGACCGCATCGCCTCGAGCGCGCGCCCGACGACCTGGGGGCTGAGCAAGTTCGCGTCGAATACGTCGCCGCACACGACAACGAACTCGCATTCCTGCTCGGCGGTGATCTTTCCGATCTCCCGAATGGCCGCGAGGCGGGCGTCGGAGAACCGGGCTTGTGCTTCGGGGGAAAGGAAGTGCCGGGTCATGCCCAGCTGCCAGTCGGCGGTGTGCAGGAAACGCATGGTTGCCTCCATAAGGTTTGTGGGTTCATCGCCGGGTGGACAGCCGGCGTCGAAGCTTTGCGAGGGCACGATGCTGTGCGACCCGCACGGCGCCGGGAGTGGAAGACAGGAGTTCGGCGACCTGCTCGGAGGTCATTTCGCCGATCACGCGATGGACGAGGATCTCCTGGTGCGCGTCCGGCAACGTACTGAGCAGTTCCCGCGCCATGTACCGCATTTCTGCTTGCAGCACCGCCTCTTCCGGGCTGTTGCCGGAGTCCGTCCGCTCGGGGATTTCCGCGGTTGTGGTGGCGCGGTCGCGTTGCCGCTTCCGGTGGAAATCCGCGACCTTGTGGGCCGCGATGCCGAAGACGAAGGCGAGGAAGGTTCCACCGGTATCGCGGTAGGAGGGGAGCGCCGTGAACACCGCGAGCAGTACGTCCTGTGCGACGTCGTCGGCTGAGGCGTAGCCCTGGCGCGCCGAGTTGATCCGGGCCCGGCAGTAGCGGATGACCTTGGGCTGGATGGCAGCCAGCAGCGTGGCGATCGCTTCCCGATCGCCTGCGCCCGCGGCCTTGGCGACCAGTTCCAGGTCGATGCTGGGCTCTGTCATCACGGGCATGTCGTCAGCGCTTGTTCGTTGCATGGGCAGCCGCGGACTGAGGGCCGAGCAGGTTCGCGGACAACACGTCGCGGGGTGGGAAACACATGGCTACCTCCTTGGTTCTGTGCGTCGGACAGGCGCTGCGACCGCCGCGGTTCAGAAGTCTTCGGCCATCGGGCCCTGCTTTCGCCGACAGAGTCAATGAGATCATTGCCTGTGAACTATGTCAACAGTCTCACCCTAGATGTGGTAAGTTCACTGGCAAGTCGACTGAGGAGGGATACATGGCTGACGAGTCTGAGGTGACGGCTTCCGAGATCGCTCGGCTCGCCGGTGTGGGCCGCGCGGCTGTGAGCAACTGGCGGAAGCGGTTCACCGACTTCCCCCAGCCGATCGACGGGACGGACACCAGTCCGCGCTTCCGGTCGGCGGAGATTCTGACTTGGCTCGAGGACCAGGGGAAACTTGGCGCTGAGTCGGCCCGGGAGCTGGTCTGGCAACGGCTTGCCGCCTCCGGCTCCGACTCGGTCGTCGACCGCGTCGCGGCCGCGGGCGAGTATCTGGCCGGCCGGCAACCGGCCACGGACCTGGACAGACGCACTCGTGAGGCGCTGGACGCGCTCGCCGCCGACTGGGGAGCCGAGTCCGCGTTCGACGAGCTGTGCGGACGGTTCGTCACCGCCAACTGGCGAACGATGGCTGTGACCACGCCGGAACTTGCTGAGTTCATGGTCGGTCTGGCCGCTCCGCTCGGCGGCTCGATGTTCGACCCCGCGTGCGGCCTGGGCTCGGTGTTGCGGGCCGCGGCGCAGGTGAAACCCGGCATCGCAGTCTTGGGTCAGGAGTTCGACGCGCCGCTCGCGCGTCTCACCGCCGTGCGGCTCGCGTTCAGCGGCGCAGATTCCACGATTGAAACCGGCGACTCACTCCGCCGGGACGCCTTCCCCGAGCTGCGCGCCGACGCCGTGGTCTGCAACCCCCCCTTCAACGACCGCAACTGGGGCGCGGAGGAGCTGGCCTACGACCAACGCTGGGCTTTCGGCCTCCCGCCGAAGGGCGAATCGGAGTTGGCCTGGGTGCAGCACTGCCTCGCTCATCTGCGCCGCGGCGGGAGGGCCGTGCTGTTGATGCCGCCTGCCGCCGCGTCACGCCGCTCGGGTCGGCCCATTCGTGCCGAGCTTCTCCGTCGAGGTGCGGTGCGGGCGATCGTCCAACTTCCGGCGGGCGCGGCACCACCGCTGGGACTTTCGCTGCAGCTGTGGATCCTGGAGCAGCCCGCAGAGCAGATGCCCGACGCCCGCGTGTTGTTCATCGACGGCACGGCTGGATTGGCTCAGCGAATCGATGAGGTCGGTTGGCCGGCTATGCGGGAACGGGTCGATCCGGTCTGGGCGAGCTTCGTGGCCGACCCTGGAACGGTCGCTGAAGAGGCAGGCCGACACACCGTGCGGTCGGTGATCGATCTTCTGGACGACGAGGTGGACCTGACCCCTGCGCGATACCTGCGCGCGGCTGCGGAGCTGGATGTCACGGCTTTGCGCACCACTCAGCGTTCGTTTGCCAAGCTTCTCGCCGAGCTTGCCGAGCTTCTGCCGGATGTGCAGCCCACGCTTGCGGATACCAGTCCGAAGGCCACGGTTTCGATCGGCGAGCTGCAACGCTCCGGGGCGGTGAGCATCCGGCAGCAGACGGCGCGTATGGAGGTTCAGCCTGGCGGTGAGGGGCTGCCTGTCTACACCGCGCGCGACATCATTTCGGGTGAACCGCCCGCTGGCCGTATCGCAGCCGAGGCGGAGTGCATCGCGGTCCTCCCCGGTGACGTCCTTGTCCCGACGGTCTTGACGAGTGCGGCCGCGGTCGTCGTCACCGAGGCGGGCACAGCCCTGGGGCCGCACGTGCAGTTGTTGCGGCCGGATCCGAACCAGATCGACTCGTGGTTCCTCGCCGGGTTTCTCCGCAGCCGAGGCTCGCTGCAGTTCGCGTCGACGATGTCCGGCACGCGCCGCATCGACGTCCGCCGGGTCGAGGTACCTCGCATACCTATCGCTGAACAGCGAAAATACGCCGCCGCGTTCGAGGTCCTCGCTCGCTTCGACACGACCCTGGCTCGGGCCTCGAATCTGGGCCACCAGCTGACCCAGTCCTTGACCGACGGCCTGGCCGCCGGCGCACTGACCCCGCCCGAAAGACCGGACCGGAAACCTGCAACATCATGACGATGCGCGACGACAGGTATACAGACATGTCCAGGACGACGAGCACCACCCCGAGGGGACGGAATTGAGCAGCAAACACACCGAGCTGGCCGGATTCATCTGGTCGGTGGCCGACTTGTTGCGCGGCGACTACAAGCAGTCCGAGTACGGGAAGGTGATCCTGCCGTTCACCGTCCTGCGCCGCTTGGACTGTGTGCTCGCGCCGACCCGCGAGGCTGTCCTGGCCGAGCAGGACAAGCGGAAGCAACAGGGCATCCAGAACATGGACGGCATGCTCAAGCGTGCCGCGGGTGGCCTGAGCTTCGTCAACACCAGCAAGCTCGACTTCGCAGCTTCCGTTCGCGACCAGGACAACGTCGCGAAGAACCTCCGCTCTTACATCCGCGGGTTCACCGCCAACGCGCAGGAGATCTTCGACTCCTACGAGTTCGACGTCCAGCTCACGCGTCTCGACAACGCAGGTCTCATCTACCAGGTCGCCAGCAAGTTCGCGGAGATCGACCTGAGCCCGGACGTGGTGGACAACCATCAGATGGGTTACCTGTTCGAGGAACTCATCCGGCGGTTCTCGGAAATCTCCAACGAGACGGCCGGCGAGCACTTCACCCCGCGCGAGGTCATCAAGCTGATGGTGAACCTGCTCCTCGCGCCGGACACCGGTGATCTCGTCACGCCCGGCGTGGTCAAGACGGTGCTCGACCCGGCTTGCGGTACCGGCGGCATGCTCACCGCGGCGGAGGAGTTCATCCTCGACCACAACCCGGACGCCACCGTGAAGGTCTACGGCCAGGAGCTCAACGCCGAGTCCTATGCGATTTGCCGCTCCGACATGATGATCAAGGGCGAGGACGCGGACAACATCAAGTTCGGCAACTCCTTCAGCCACGACAAGCACTACGGCCGGCGGTTCAACTACCTGCTCGCGAACCCGCCGTTCGGGGTGGAGTGGAAGAAGGTCAAGGACGACGTCGAGAAGGAAGCCGAGATCGGCTTCGCCGGCCGGTTCGGTGCCGGCCTGCCGCGGATCAACGACGGTTCGCTGCTGTTCCTGCAGCACATGATCCACCACATGAAGCGCCCGGATGAGGGCGGCAGCCGGATCGCGATCGTCTTCAACGGCAGTCCGTTGTTCACTGGTGCGGCTGGTTCCGGTGAGTCGGAGATCCGACGGTGGATCCTCGAGAACGATCTTCTCGAGGCGATCGTCGCGTTGCCGGATCAACTGTTCTACAACACCGGGATTTCGACGTACTTCTGGATTCTCAGCAACCGCAAGGACACGGCGCACAAGGGCAAGGTGATCCTGCTCGACGCCCGCGAGTACTGGTCCAAGATGCGGAAGTCGCTGAACAACAAGCGAAAGTTCATCTCCGACGACAAGATTGCCAAGTTGACTTCGTTGTACGGCGAGGCGCTTGCTGTGGCTGACGATTCGGCACATCCGTTGCATGAAAAGGTGAAGGTCTTCCCGACCACGGACTTCGGTTACCAGCGGATCACCGTCGAACGGCCGTTGAAGCTGCACTTCGAGGTGACCGAGGATGCGCTGGCGGAGCTCGAAGTGGCCAAGCCGCTCTCAAAGTACGAGGGTCGTGCTGGATTGCTCGCCGACTTGCGGACGTTGGCCGGCCAGCCGGTCGTGTGGCGGAAGCAGGATTTCACGAAGCTGCTGTCGGAGGCGCTTTCCGGTGGTCTTTCGGCGCTGCCGGCTCCGGTGAAGAAGGCCGTGTGGGCGGCGGTTTCGGTGTCGGACCCGGAGGGTGAGGTGCAGCTCGACAAGCATGGCTCGCCGTTGCCTGACCCGGATCTGCGGGACAACGAGAATGTGCCGTTGCTGGAAGATGTTCACAAGCATGTTGCGCGGGAAGTTCTTCCGCATGTGCCGGACGCGTGGATCGATGAGAGTAAGACGAAGATCGGCTACGAGATTCCGTTCACGCGGCATTTCTACGTGTATACGCCGCCACGGCCGCTTGCGGAGATTGATGCTGAGTTGAAGCAGCTGGAGTTCGAAATCCAGCGGCTTCTGAGCGAGGTGACGGAGTGAGCACGGGGCTCGACGGTGTCACGATACCGTCCGAATGGAGCTGGGTTCCTCTGAGCACCGTCACCACTGTCCTGCGTCGCGGCACCGCTCCTGAGTACGTGGACGAGGGGGCACTCAGAGTCGTTGGCCAGGCATCCAACCAGGATTCCGGGATTGACTGGGAGCGCGCTCGATTCCATGAATTCAAAGGAGACGCGCGGAAGCTAAAGGGGTACCTCGTTGAACGTGATGTGATTGTCAACTCAACGGGAACTGGCACACTCGGTCGGGTTGGGCATTTCTTGGGAGCTCCCGACTCGCTCCCGTGTATTGCTGACAGTCACGTAACCGTCGTCAGGCCGAATCCGGAAATATTAAATTCGCGCTACCTCTACTACTACCTCTCGTCTGCTCCGTATCAGCACTACATGATGTCTGCGCTGGTAACTGGGGCTACGAATCAGATCGAACTCAGCCCCGATCGTATGGGATCCTCATCGATCTCCCTGCCAGGACTGGAGGAGCAGCGGCGGATCGCCGACTTCCTTGATGTCGAAACGTCATACCTCGATGGCATTTCAAAAAAGCGCCTTCGTCAGCTGCAATTAGTGCGTTCGAGAACATATTCGGTAATGGAAGAGGAGTTAGGGCCCCTATTTGACAATGCTCCGAGTGTTAGATTGTCAAGTCTCTTTTGCGAGACTGATGTTCGCTTGGGAGCTGCATCGCCCCCCGTATTGCTTTCAGTCTCAATTCATTTCGGGGTAGCGCCTTACGATGAGATCAATGATCGGCCTCCTCGGGCGGATGGATTTGATTCCTACAAGGTGTGTCGGCGTGGTGACCTGATTCTTAACAGAATGCGAGCCTTTCAAGGGGCGGTAGGTATTTCTCGTCAGGGTGGAATAGTTAGTCCAGATTATGCCGTCCTACGGCCCCAAAAGGGAGTCGATCCCAAGTTCCTTCATTATCTTTTCAGGTCTCCGCGTGTAATTTCGGGAATGTCGTCGGTGATTCGAGGGATAGGCTCGGAAGAGCAGGGCAATGTGCGCACTCCCAGGGTGAACGTTTCGGATCTAAAATACATCTGCGTTCCCGATTTAAATCAAGACTGTCAATTTGCAATTGCCTCTAGATTGGAGCACTCCACAGAGGATCAGGACCGATTGGTTCATTCTATCTCACGTCAGGTCGAGTTACTTGCCGAACGGCGGCAGACGTTGGTCACCGCTGCTGTCACCGGCGAACTGGACGTAACAACCGCTCGATCCGGAGTCAGGGCGTAACACCATGGCCGCCGAGGGGGGGAATCGCGATGACCGACGGAGACCCGTCACCACCGCAACCAGGCGCACCACCCAGCCGGGCCAAACCGGCGGACCAGGCACGGCAGCTCATCGCGACGCTGACCGACCTGGTCCACCGCGGCGGGCAGCTGCTGCAGCTCCCGGGAGCACTACGGGCGAGCGCACGCCAGCAAACCGACATGCTCGCCAACGAGCAACTGGTCAACCTGCTGCGCAAGCGCCCGGTAGCCGACCTCCGTGACCTGATGGGCCGAGGCACCCGGCTGGGGAGCCTGGAGGCCGGCGGTTACCGAACCGTCGCGGACGTCCTCCGGGCGCACCCCGCGCAGTTGGAGCGTGTTCCCGGCGTCGGCAGTCACACCGTGCAAGAAGTCGTTGCCGCCGCCGGCAAACTTGCGGATCAACTCCTTAAGGAGTCCCGTGTCCGCCTGGACCCGGGGGACAAACCCGTCGGCCATACCCAACTTCTGGCTACGTTGGCCGCAGCGCGGCACGCGGACAGTGCGGCATCGGCATTGCGCGGTCCAATCGCGCAGCTTCAGCAACAGACGACGCCGCTGGTGGCGCAGGCCGAGCGCATCACCAGCGGATGGCGGATGACGTTTGCGGGGCGGCAGAAGAAGGAAGCGACCCGGGCAGCGCTCGCGCAGCTGCAGGCGATCATGGCCGATCCGGCCGTTGTCGCGCTGCGGCACACGGTCTACAGCGCGGAACAAGCCACCGAACCGCGCAACTACCAGCCCGAACAGCTTTGGCGAGACTACGAAATCGACGCCGCGGCGTTCAACGCGTTGCTGTCGACAGTGGGCGGCGCCGGACAGGTCGACGACCGCGAAGCGGCTGAAGGCTTCATCGGGCCGGAACTTCGCCAGAAGATCTCCGCTGAGCCGCTCGATACCACGCTGCTCAATACGACTCTCCGGGAGTACCAGGCGTTCGGCGCGAAGTACGCCATTCACCAGCAGCGTTCGATCCTGGGCGACGAGATGGGCCTCGGCAAGACGGTCGAGGCGCTGGCCGTGTTCGCGCACATGGTGGCCAAGGGGCAGCACCGCTTCATGGTGATCTGCCCCGCGAGCGTGCAGATCAACTGGATGAAGGAGATCGAGCGGCACACCGATCTGGCATCGCACCTGGTACACGGCCGCGATAGGGAGCTCAACGGCGGCGAATGGCTTCGTCGGGGCGGTGTAGCAGTCACGACGTTCGGCACGGTTAGCACGTTGGAATTCCTCGAAGGCGCCGACATCGCGATGCTGGTCGTCGATGAAGCCCACTACGTCAAGAACCCCGACGCAAAGCGTTCCCAAGCGATCGCGAAGGTGCTGAAGCGTGCTCAGCGCGCCTTGTTCCTCACCGGGACGCCGATGGAGAACCGAGTGGAGGAGTTTCGCAACCTGGTCGGTTACCTCCAGCCGGGGGTTGCGAGTCGGGTCAGCACAGCGGACGCCGTCGTCGGGGCCAAGGCGTTCCGCCGTGCGGTCTCGCCGGTCTACCTGCGGCGCAACCAGGAAGACGTGCTGACCGAGCTTCCGGACAAGATCGAGGTCGAGGACTGGGTGCAGCTCACCCGGCAGGACGAAGCCACCTACCGCGCCGCAGTGCAAGAGCGGAACCTCATGCACATGCGTCGCGCGGCCTTCGAATCTTCGGATTCGGCGAAGCTGGAGCGTATCCGGGAGATCGTCGAGGAGACTGTCGCGGACGGGCGCAAGGTGATTGTCTTCTCGTATTTCCTTGACGTTTTGGGCGCGATCCACCGCGCCCTGGGGACCTTGGCGATGGGGCCGTTGACCGGATCGGTGCCGGCTCCGGTGCGGCAGCAAATGGTCGAGGACCTCACTCGGCATGAAGGTGGCGCGGTGCTGCTGGCCCAGATCGAGGCTGGCGGGGTCGGGCTGAACGTCCAGGCTGCTTCCGTCGTGGTGATCGCCGAGCCGCAGTGGAAGCCCAGCATCGAGGAACAGGCCATCGCCCGCGCCTACCGGATGGGTCAGATCCATACCGTGCAGGTTCACCGGGTGCTGGCGAAAGGAAGTGTGGACGAAAGGATTCGCGAGATCCAGGAGAACAAGAGATTGCTGTTCGACGAGTTCGCGCGCAAAAGCGATGCGAAGGAGTCCGATGTCAGGTCGACCGACACCGGGCTGCATCGGCCGGCGGTGCTGGACGACGAGTCCGTGCCGACGGAACGACGTGTGGTATTAGCTGAACAACATCGTTTGAGGCTGCTGTGACGGTTCCGGAATTCCAGACGTTCATGGTGCCCGTGCTGACGATCCTGTCGGACGGGCAGGTCCGACACCGGCGAGAGGTCGAGGTGCCCGCCGCCGAGAAACTCGGGTTGAACGCCGAGGACTTCCGCGATGCCTTCCCGAGCGGCAAGACGCGGATCAACGACCGGGTCCAGTGGGCGATCACGCACCTCTGCCAGGCGGGCCTGCTCGCGCGGCCGAGTCGCGGGCACGTCAGCATCACCGCGCGCGGTCGCAAAACGCTCGCAGAACACTCCGATCGGATCGACAGGAAAGTGCTGTCGCGGTTCGCCGAGTACCGAGATTTCCTGAACCGGACGAAGGCCCCCTCCGGAATGGCGGCAAGCGGATCAGCCGCGGGAAGCCACGCGGAGACTCCGCGCGATGCGATCGCGGAAGCCGTGCGGGAAAGCAACGAAGCGCTTGCGGAGGAAGTGCTTCAGCGGGTGCTGGACCAATCGCCAGTGTTCCTGGAGCGGCTGGTTCTGCACCTGCTGACCGCGATGGGATACGGCGGTCGGGCCGGAGCGGTCGAGCACTGGGGCAAGAGCGGTGACGGCGGGATCGACGGCGTGGTGCGGCAGGATGTGCTCGGCCTGGATCGGGTCTACGTGCAGGCGAAGCGCTACGCGCCGGAGCGCGCGGTCGGCCGGCCCGACATCCAGGCGTTCGTCGGTGCTCTGCACGGTCGGCAAGCGGACCGCGGAGTGTTCATCACGACGAGCCGATTCAGCGCTGATGCTGGTGATTACGTGGAACGCATTCCGAACCGGATCGTCTTGATCGACGGTCGTCGACTGGCGGAATTGATGATTCTGCACAACGTCGGAGTGCAGGACGAGAGCACGTTCGTCCTCAAGCGCATCGACGAAGACTTCTTCGACGAGAACTGACTCAGGCGGAAGGGGAGACGATGAGTGTGCACAAAGAGGTCGCCTTCGAGGATGCGATCGAGCGATCGCTGATCGACGGAGGATGGCACCGCGGACAACCTGTCGACTACGACCGCGAGTTGGGCTTGGTACCGGTCGATCTGTGGACCTTCATCGGGCGCACCCAAGCCGACCAATGGGCGCGCCTGGTCGAATTCGACGGCGGACCCGATGAAGCGCAGGTGCGCTTCAAGACGCACCTGGCGCGAGAGATCGACGCGCGGGGTGCACTCGACGTGCTGCGGCACGGGGTCAAAGACCGCGGCGTCCTGATCCGGCTGGCGTATTTCCGCCCGGCGCACACACTTGCCGACGACGCGTTGGCTGAGTACAACGGAAACATCCTCACGGTGATCCGCCAACTGCACTACTCGGTCACCACTCCGGAAAAGTCGCTCGATCTGGCGTTGTTCGTGAACGGAATCCCGGTCGCTACGGCGGAATTGAAGAATCCGCTGACCGGACAGACCGTCGACGACGCCAAAAACCAGTATCGCCGCGACCGAGACCCGAAGGAACTGCTGTTTGCGCGTCGCGCTCTCGTGCACTTCGCCGTCGACCCCGATCTGGTTTTCGTCACGACGAAGCTCACCGGCGAGAAGACCCGGTTTCTGCCGTTCAACACCGGCTCCGAAGGGGCTGGGGAGACCGGCGGCGCCGGGAACCGGCCGGCGAAACCGGGCGGCTACCGCACCTCCTACCTGTGGGAGCAGGTCTGGGAGCGGGAGGCGTGGCTCGACATCATCCGGAGGTTCATGCATGTCGAGAAGCCCAAGAAGGCGTCGAACGGGGTCGGCCGGAAGAACCCGAACGATCTGCCGATGATCTTTCCGCGGTTCCATCAATGGCACGCGGTGCGAAGCCTGACCGACCACGTGGCGAAGCACGGGTCCGGGCACAACTACCTCGTCCAGCATTCCGCCGGTTCGGGGAAATCGAACACGATCGCCTGGCTCGCACACCGGCTTTCGAACCTGCACAGCGATGCCAACGAACCGGTCTTCGACAAGGTCATCGTGATCACGGACCGATCGGTGCTGGACCGGCAGTTGCAGGACACGATCTACCAGTTCGAACATCGTTCGGGCGTCGTCACCAAGATCAGCGACAAATCGGAAGGATCGAAGTCCCAGCAGGTTTCCGATGCGCTCGCGGGCGAGACGACGAAGATTCTCATCGTCACGCTCCAGACTTTCCCGCACGTACTCGAGAAAGTAAGCGGCCTGCGCGGCAAGAAGTTCGCCATCGTCGTCGACGAGGCCCACTCGTCGCAGTCCGGCGAGTCGTCGACCGCCCTGAAGAAGGTTCTCCTCAGGCTCGGCAGCGACGATGTCGACGAGGACGGCGACCCGTTGACCGCGTCCGCGCTCGCCCGCGGCCGTCACGAGACGCTGTCGTACTTCGCGTTCACCGCAACGCCGAAACCGAAAACGCTCGAACTGTTCGGAACCCTGAATCCCGTGACCGAGAAGCACGAGGCCTTCCACGTGTACTCGATGCGGCAGGCGATCGACGAAGGGTTCATCCTCGACGTCCTGCGGAACTACTTGACCTACAAGACCTACTGGCGGCTGGCGAACGCCAATCCGGACGATCGCGAAGTCGACGAGCGCAAGGCCAGCGGCCAGCTCGCCCGGTTCGCGGTGCTCAGCCCGGCCAGCCTCGAACAACGCGCCGAGATCATCGTCGAGCACTTCCACCACATGGTCGCGCCGCGGCTCGAAGGCCGGGCCAAGGCGATGGTCGTGACCCGCTCCCGCGAGCACGCCGTGAAGCTGTTCCGCAAGATCGAGGCGTACATCGACGTCCGCGGCTACACCGACTGCGGTGCACTCGTCGCGTTCTCCGGCGAACTCGAGGTCGACAAGAACCCGGAGGACAAGGTCACCGAACCGGGCATCAACGGCTTCAGCGAGGCTGCGCTGCCCGAGAAGTTCGGCTACACCCGGGCCGACGATCCGCACGCGGCCGTGAACCCCAAGCCGGAGTACCGGATCCTCGTCGTCGCCGACAAGTACCAGACCGGATTCGACCAGCCGCTACTCACCACGATGTACGTGGACAAGAAGCTGCAAGGCGTGGCCGCGGTGCAGACGCTGTCGCGCCTCAACCGCACCCATCCGTTGAAGAGTCAGGACGACCTGTTCGTTCTCGACCTCGCGAACGAGGCCGAGGACATCAGAAAGGAGTTCAAGCCGTTCTTCGAAAGCACCATCGCCGCGCCCACCGACCCGAACCTGCTGTACGCGGCGCAGCGAGCGGTCATGGACTTCGCCTTGCTCGTCGAGTCCGAAATGGATGCTTTCGCGGTTGCCTATCTCCGGGCGGAGCAAGTTGCCAAGACAGATGCGCAATGGCAGCGCGCCCACGCCGACCTCTATCGCTTCACAGACCCGGCCCGGGACCGGTTCGTCCAGCTCAACGCCGATGACCCGGAAACCGCGGAGGAATTCCGCTCCGCGCTTCGTGATTACGTCCGCAAGTACGGGTTCCTGTCTCAGGTCGTGCCTTACACCGACGCGGAACTCGAACGGCTCTACGTCTACGGCCGGCATCTGCTGAACCGGTTGCCTCGCCGGGAAGACCCGGGAGTCGACCTCGGCCAGGTCGACCTGACCCATCTCCGGATCACCAAAACCGGCGATTACGACGTCAGCCTGGAGCCGGAGGGCGCCCAGGTGCTGCCCGGTTTCAGCAGCAGCGGCGGCAGCTCGGCGGACGAGCCCGACCGGGTGTCCCTGTCCGAGCTGATCGCCGGCCTCAACGAGAAGTTCGGAGTCAACCTCGGGGACGACGACCTGGTCGGCGGTTCCGCGCGCGACGCGATGGCGGACCCCAAGGTGAAGGCCGCGGCCTTCGCCAACAACGAGGAGGACTTCGGGCACGTCTTCGACAACGTTTTCGAAGACAAGCTCATCGAACGCATCGAGAACGACACCAAGGTGCTGCAGAAGTTCACCGACGACGAGGTCTTCAAAAATGACATGACGAAGATCGCCCGCCGGTATGCTTACGAGGCACTCCGGCGAGAGGTCGCGTAGCCGGTCGGCGAGGGGATGTCGTGAGCCAGCAACCGCGGATCATTGCAGAGCGCTACGAACTGACGATGCCGATCGGGCGCGGCGGAATGGGCGAAGTCTGGGCCGCCTATGACACCCGCCTCGACCGGACCGTCGCGCTGAAAATCCTTCGCCCGGAGATCTCCGCGGACGGCACCTCTGGGCGGGCGTTGATCGCACGGTTTCGCCGGGAAGCGCGGCTCACGGCGCGCCTCGAGCACCCGGGAGTGCCCGCGGTGTTCGACGTCGGTGCGCACGAGGGACAGCTTTTCCTCGTCATGCAGCTGGTGAACGGGCTCGATCTGGCTGATTTCATTGCCACCAAGGGGCCTTGCCCGGTCGAATGGTCGGCGGCGATCGGTGCGCAGATCGCCGCGGTGCTGTCGGCCGCGCACGCTGTTTCCCTCGTGCACCGGGACCTCAAGCCGCGCAACATCATGGTGGCAAACGGCGGGACCGTCGTCGTGCTCGATTTCGGTGTCGCCGCGTTGCTCGACCCGGACATCACCCGGGTCACGATGGTGGGCGAGGCAGTCGGCAGTCCGGCGTACTTGGCGCCTGAGCAGCTGACCTCTGCGAACATCAGCCCGCGGAGTGATCTCTACTCCCTCGGCTGTGTGTTGCACGAACTGATCTCCGGCGAGCCGGTCTTCAACGCGAACACGCCCGCTGCGCTGATGTACGCCCATCTGCAGGAGACCCCGCGTCCGCTCCGGGATTGCCGGCCGGACGTGCCGGAACCGCTCGAACGGCTCGTCCTCGACCTGCTGGCGAAGGACCCGGAGAACCGCCCGGAGAGTGCCGTTGACGTCTACACCGCGCTGCTGCCGTTCGTTCCCCGGCCGGCCGAGGGCTTGGATCCTGCGGAGCAGCCGGACCCCGTCGACCCGACCCGGCCCTATCGGTTTCCGCTGGCTCCCCGTCCGACGGCGCGAAGGACCTCGGTCGCCGTGCCCCAGCCGGCTGCCGAGCAGAACGCCGCGGAGATCCGGGAACGCGCAGCTGAGCTGGCCGAGGCGGGCCGGCTGACGCAGGCGGCAGGCCTGCTCGGCGGCTACCTTCGCGACAACCCGGATGACCGAGGCGTTCGGTTCCAGTACGCCAACACGCTGTTCTTGGGCGGCGACTACCGAACCGCGCTGCCCGTCTACGACCGTCTGGCGGAGGATTTCACGCGCAGCGCGGGCGGCCCGACCGACGGTGCCGTGTACTGCCGGTTCCAAGCCGCGAATTGCCTTGCGGAACTGGGCGAGTTGACCGAGGCGCTGCGCGGGCTGCGAAGTGTCGTCACCACAGAAGAAACCCGCGGTGCCGGCGACAGCGCGCTGGCACGGGATACCCGGAAACAGGTGGCCGGCCTTCTTGCTGCGACTGGCGATTACCGAGGAGCTTTGCTCGAGCTCGAAGCTCTGGTCGAACGAGTGGAAGATCAGTTCGGCCCCAGTCACGACGAGGCCGCAGACCTGAGGAACCGGGTTGCCATGCTGCGCCGCGCGAGCGGAGGCGGGTCCTGATTCGACGGCAGGCGGCGATTCTGGTCAGTCCCGTCTCGGCGAGTTTCACGATCTCGCTGGCGCGCGGGCGGGTGCCCGGCTCGTCTTCGGCGGCGATCGCTTCGACGAGCCGCCGGTGGAGCCGGGCGTGTTCGGCAGGCATGCCGCTGATGTTTCGGTGAAGGCGGCGCCGGGCACTTCGCACACCTCGGCAAGCAGCTCGCCGGTCTCCGGCACCTGCGACAGTCGCCCGTAACAGCCCAGGCCAGCCGCCGAGGCTCCCCGCCAGCGCTAACCTCGTCCTTGTTGACTATGTCGACCACCGTAGGTCAACAAACAAGGTCCGCCAAGCGTGCCTTGACAACGGCTCGCCTGCCGCAAGGAGGCTTCGGATCGGGGTGCCGGGAGGGGGCTGGGTGCAGGTGTCGTCGCGTGGGTGGGCGGCGGTTGTGGGGGTGGGCCCGGCATGGGTGGGGTGCCGATTTGGGTAGGCGGGTGGCTGTTGGGGTGGTGGCCCAAGGGCCCCGAGGTCGTGTTCGGTGCGTTCAGCGCACCCGATGTGGCGTTCGGTGTGTTGGGCGCAACCAAGCCGCGTCGGGGCACTCGGTCAGCGGACGCCGAGGTCGAAGTCCAGGCTGTAGCGGTTCGAGGGCATCGCGCCGGCGGACTTCGCGCCGTCGATGGGGAGGACGGCGCCGTTGATGAAGCGGGATTCGTCGGTGGCCAGAAAGAGGATGGCCTTGGCGACTTCTGTGGCCTCGCCGACGCGGGCCGCGGGGGTGCTGGCCACGAGCTGGTGCTGTTTGGTCTCGAAGTCGTCCGGGGAGGCCAGCGTCGAGCGGAGCATGTCGGTGTCGATGGCGCCCGGGTTGACGGTGTTGGCGCGGATGCCCTGGTGGGCGTGGGCGACGGCGAGGGACTTCGTGAGGCCGACCAAGGCGTGCTTCGTGGCGTTGTAGACCGGGTCGCTCGGACGGCCCATCACGCCGCCGTTGGACGAGGTCGTGATGATGCTGCCGGAGCGCTGCGCGAGCATGTGGGGCAGCACGGCGCGGGTGCCGAGGAAGGCGGCGCGGACGTTGAGCGCGAAGATGGTGTCGAAGTCCTCGAGAGTGGTCTCCGTGAGGGGTTTGGCGAGGTGGACGCCGACGTTGTTCACCAGCACGTCGATGCGGCCCGCGTCCTCGATGACGCTCGCGACGAAGTCGCCGACCGCGGTCTCGTCGGTGGCGTCCACGAGTGAGTGGCGGTAGCCGTCCAGGTGGGCGGCCGGCTCGCGGATGTCGCTCGCGAAAACCACGGCACCCTCGGCCAGGAACTCCTTGACCGTGGCGAGGCCGATGCCCCGCGCGCCCCCGAAGATCACCGCGACCTTGCCGGCCAACCGAGCCATCGTTCAGTCCCTCCCTCGAAGTTCGGCCACCTCGTAGTCCTCCGGCAGCCTGACCAGCGCGTCCGGCGCGCCGGTGTACCGCACCACCACGCCGTAGACGGACTCCGCCGCCTCCGCGGAAACGTACCGCGCCACCACGTCGGCGAGCACGTCTGCCACGGCGCGCCGCCGCGGGTCGCCGTAGCCGCCGCCACCGGGGAGGACGACGTCGACCTCGGCGTCCGGAGCCAAAGCGACACGGCTCTTGACCGGCAAATCAGCTCCGGAAACCAGCCCGAACCGGCCGAGGGCGCCCGGAGAACCACCGTCCACACCGGACGCGGCGGCCCGCACCCGGTCGACATTCCCGTTGACACTCCAGGGAAAATCGCCCAGCAGACCCATCGTCGTCCGCTGCCCCAGCCCACCGCGGAACTGACCGGCGCCACCCGAGTCCACCAGCAGCTCCCGCACGCCCTGCACCAGCGGCGCACTCGTCTCGATCACCTCGGTGGGCGTCGAGCGCAGGCCACTGGGAAAACCCGTGGTCGAGAGGCCGTCGCGGGACACGCGCGCGCCCATGCCGCCGGTCTGGAACACCGTGGACATGAACCCCTCGCCGCGCCAGATCGTCATCCACAGGGCGTCGGCGCTGGGCGCGACCGGGCAGCCCGGCAGCGCCCCGATCAGCAACGACGGCAGGAAGTGCCCGATCAGGTGCCGCGACGCGACGGGCGCCGGGGCCACGCAGTTGAGCACCGAACCTTCCGGCGCGGTCACGTACACAGGCCGGAACGAGCCCGCATTGTGCGGCACCTCCGGCGAGATCGCGGCTTTCACCGCGAACGACGCGTACGCCCTCGTGTAGTTCAGCACCACGTTGATCCCGCGCCGGCTCTGCGGCGACGAACCCGCGAAGTCCACGTGGATCTCGTCGCCCGCCACGGTCACCGCGACGCGCAGCACGACCGGTTCGTCGTCGAAGCCGTCGGTCGCCAGCTCGTTGCGGTACACGCCGTCCGGCAACGCGGTGATCGCCTCGCGCAGGGCGCGTTCGGAGCGGTTCATGATCTCCGCGGCGACGTCGTCAAGCGACGCCAGCCCGAACTCCTCCAGCAGCCGTACCAGGCTCGCGGCGCCGACGTCGTTGCCCGCGACCTGCGCATACAGGTCGCCGATGGTCTCCTCGGGCGTGCGGACGTTGGCGCGGATCAGCCGTTCCAGGTCGGCGTTCACCTCGCCGGCGCGCAGGAACTTCAGGATCGGCAGCCGCAGGCCCTCCTCGAAGACTTCCGTGGCGTCCGCGGACACGAGCCGACCGCCGATGTCCGGCGCGTGGCAGCACGACGCGAACCACGCGACCAGCCGACCACCCGCGAACACGGGCGTGGCGACGGTGATGTCGTTGATCTGCCCGGCCGTCTGCCACGGGTCGTTGGTGACCAGCACGTCACCGGGCTCCAGCGTCTGCGGCGGGTACTCGGCGACGAAGTGGCGCAGGCCGGTGGCCATCGCGTTGATGTGGCCGGGCGTGCCCCCGGTCGACTGGCCGATCATCTCGCCGCGCGAATCGAACACGGCGCACGCGAGGTCGAGCGATTCGCGCACGACCGCGGAGAATGCGGTGTTGACCAGCGCGTTCTGCTACTCGGCCAGGATCGAGTGCAGCCGGTTGCCGATCAGGCCCACGAGGATCGGGTCGGTCACCAGCTCACCTCCAGGCTTGCGTCGCCGCGCACCACGCAGCGCGCACCAGGCGGGACGACCACCGTCGACTCGCGTTCCTGCACGATCGCGGGGCCGGCGACCTGCGCGCCCGGCCGCAGCGGGTACCGGTCGACCACCGCCGTGTCGACAAATCCACCCGCGAAGTAGACCGGGCGGCTGCCGCCGAAGGCGTCTCCGGACGCGGAGTCCTTGAGCCGCAACGAAACCTCGGGCACCGGTGCCGACGAGACCACCCGCCAGTTCAGCACCTCGACCGCCACGGGCGGCCCGCTCCGCCGGTACAACGACCGATAGACGTCCGTGAAATCCGCGACCAGCGCGTCCGGCCAAGAATCGGCCGAAGCCCGCACCGGCACCCGGATCTCGTACCCCTGACCGGCGTATCGCATCTCGGCGACGCGCGCGTGCGTCACGTCCGTACCGTCCACACCGGACTCCCACAGCAGCGCCGCGCCCTCGGCCTCCATCTCGGCGAACCGCGCGTCGACGTCCTCCCACGACAGGTCCAACACGGCGGCCCGCGCCGAGCGCACGAAGTCGAACGCCAGCGGCGCCGTCAGAAACCCCAGCGCGCTCAGCACACCCGCGGCCGGCGGCGCGACCACCGTCGGCGCCCCGAGTGCCCGGGCGACACCGGCGCCGTGCACCGGACCCGCGCCGCCGAACGTGTACATCGGCAGCTTCGCCGGATCCTTACCGCGCTCCACGGCGTGCACGCGCGCGGCGTTGGCCATGTCCTCGTTCACGCTCGTGTGGATGCCCCACGCCGCTTCCTCGACGCTCACGCCGAGCGGCTCGGCGATCTTCGTCCGCACAGCCTCGCGGGCGGCCTCGACGTCGAGCGCCATCCCGCCGCCCAGGAAATACGCGGGATCGAGGTAACCCAGCAACAGGTCGGCGTCGGTGACCGTCGGCTCGGTCCCACCGCGGCCGTAACACACAGGGCCTGGCTCCGACCCCGCCGAATCCGGGCCGACGGTCAGCAAACCCAGCGCGTTCACGCGCGCGATCGAGCCGCCGCCGACGCCGATCTCGATCATGTCGGTCACCGGCACCTTCACCGGCAGCCCCGAGCCGGGCAGCAGCCGGTACTCACGGCCGACCTCGAACTCGTGGGTCACGAGCGGCGCGCCGTCGGCGACCAGGCACAGTTTCGCCGTCGTGCCGCCCATGTCGAACGCCAGCAGGTCGCGTTCCCCGGCCCCGACGCCGAACGCCGAAGCGGCGAGCGCCCCGCCCGCCGGGCCGGATTCGAGGATGCGGATCGGGTACCGGCCCGCGGTCTCGACGGTCGCGATCCCGCCGTGGGACAGCATGATGTGCGGCGCGGGCCGCACCCCCAGCTCGTGCAGCCGGCGCGCCAGATCCGCCAGGTACCGCTCGGCGAGGTCCTGCACGTAGACGTTGGCGACCGTGGTCGACGTCCGCTCGAACTCGCGGATCTCTGGCACCACTTCGGACGACAGCGCCACCCGCAGCCGCGGCGCCACGCGTGCGAGCACCTCGGCCGCGCGCCGCTCGTGGGTAGGATTGGTGAAGGAATGCAGGAAACACACGGCGACGGCGTCGATGCCCCGCGCGTCGAGCTCTCGGCCCAGCCGCGCGACGTACTCCTCGTCCAGTCCTGTGTGGACGGTCCCGTCGGCCAGGATCCGCTCCGGCACGTCGAAGCGCAGGTACCGGGGCACCAGCGGTTCGGGCAGTTCGAGGCGCAGGTCGTAGAGCTCGTAACGGTGCTCGCGGCGCATCTCGAGCACGTCGCGGAACCCCGCCGTGGCGAGCAACGCCGTACGCGCGCCCTTGCGTTCGATCAGCGCGTTCGTGACCAGCGTGGTGCCGTGCACGAGCTGCTCGACGTCGCCGAAGTCCAGCCCGGCGCGCGCGAACACCCCGGCCAGGCCCTCGGCGACCGCGAGAGCGGGCTCGCGGTGGGTGGTGAGCACCTTCCCGACCGCGACGACCCCGGATTCGCCGAGCACGCACAGGTCCGTGAACGTGCCGCCGATGTCGATCCCGACCCGCAAGCCGACCCGCAGGCCCGCCATCAGCGCGGCTTCCGCGGCCACCGCGGCGAGGTGTTCACCGGAGGCTTCAGCTTCGCCCGCACCACCAGCACGTTGGGCTCGTCCGACTCGATGAACTCGCTCAGCAGCCGCCGGAACGCCCGCCCGAACCCGGACACGCGGTCGGCGTGCACCCCGAACGATCGCGCCAGGCCGACGAAATCCGGGCTGTCCCAGTCGACGCCGCGGTGCGGCAGGCCTTCCTGGTCCTGGTCGTAGCGCAGCATGCCGTAACCGCCGTCGTCGACGACCACGACCGTCACCGGCAGCTGCTCCTCCGCGAGCGTCGCGAGATCGCCCACCGCGTAGAGGAAACCGCCGTCGCCGGTCACGCACACGACGCGCCCGGTTCCGGTGGCGGCGGCGCCGAGCGACGCGGGGAAGCCGTAGCCGAGCGTGCCCCAGCCCATCGGGTAGGCGAGCCGGCGCGGCGCGCGCACGCGGTGGAAACCCCCGACCCAGTACCCGGCCACGCACATGTCGGTGACCAGCATGGCAGGTTCGGGGAGTACTTCCTCCAAAGTGGACAGGAAGTCGGCCGCCTGCGGCTCCTCGGTGCGGATGCGCTGGCGCACGCGTCGGCCGATGGACGCCAGCCGCACGGTCAGCTCGTCGAGGCCGGGTCGGCTGGCCGGCCGCAGCGACTCGACGACGCGGCGGGCGTCACCCACCAACGTGATGTCCGGTTTGTAGTTCTTCCCCGCGTCGAAGGCGTCCACGTTCACCGCGATGAGCTTGGGCGGCACGGGCATCAGCCAGTTCTGCGTCATCAGGCCGTCGAAGTCAGTACCGATCGCGAGCACCACATCGGCCTCGTCCCACAGCTCGCCGACCTCCGGGGCGTGCACCGGATTCGGGGCCAGGCAAGGGTGATCGAGCGGAAGCAGCCCGCGCGCGGCGAACGTGGTGATCACCGGAGCGGCCAGGCGTTCGGCGAGTTTGCCGATGGCCTCGCCCGCCTCCGAACGCAAGGCGCCGCCGCCGGCCCAGATCAACGGACGCCGGGCGCCGGAGAGGAGCTCGGCGGCGCGGGCCAGGTCCGGCAGGTCGAGCACCCGCTCGGCCAGCGGCTTCGGCGGTCCGCTCGGCTCCGAGGTCTCACGCAGGTAGTCCGTCGGGATGCCGAGGTACACCGGGCCGGTCTGCGGCATCAGCGCGAGCCGCGACGCGCGGTGCACGGTGGTGCCGATCTGGTCGGCGCGGTGCACGGTGAACCCGGCCTTGGTCACGGGTGCGAACATCGCCTGCTGGTCGGACGTTTCGTGGAGTACGCCGCGCACCACGCCGGGGCGCTTGAGCGTGGAGGGGATGTCGGTCGCGACCACGAGCACCGGCGCGGCCGATGCCATCGCCTCGCCCACGGCGCCGAGCGTGTTGGCCGCACCGGGCCCGGTCGTCACGAGCGCGACGCCGAGTTTCCCCGTGGCGCGGGCATAACCGTCGGCCGCGAATCCGGCGGTCTGTTCGTGCCGGACACCGACGATCCGGATTCCCGCTTCCGCCAACGCCTCCCACAGCGGCAGGTTGTGCACTCCCGGGAGCCCGAACACGACTTCGGTCCCGAGTGCCTTCAGCGCGTCGCCCAGATGCTGAGCACCAGTCCGTCCTGCCACGGCTGCCACTGTATCCACCGCGCGGAAAGCACCGCACGGTCGTCACCGGACACCGTTTGCCACCAGCAATTATGTGGTATTGGGCAGACAACGGCGCATCGTGCGTAGACTCGGGCTCCGGGGAGCGCCGATGCCCCCGGCGTGGCGGAAGGTGGTCGGAAAATGCCGTTGATGCCCGTGACCGACTCGATGTTCCTGATGGTCGAGACCCGCGAACACCCCATGCACGTCGGCGGCCTGCAGCTGTTCCGCAAACCGGAGAACGCGGGCGAGAACTACCTCAGCGACCTTCGCCAGAAGATGCTCGCCACCGACAACATGCGCAGCGTCTTCCGGCGCCGCCCCAGCCGGCCCGTGAACACCGCCGGGTACGTGCGCTGGGCCGCCGACGCGGAGCTCGAGCTCGACTACCACTTCCGCCACTCCGCGCTGCCGCAGCCGGGCCGCATCCGCGAGCTGCTGGAGGTCACCTCCCGCTGGCACAGCACGCTGCTCGACCGGCACCGGCCGTTGTGGGAGATCCACCTCATCGAGGGCCTGCAGGACGGCCGGTTCGCGATGTACTCCAAGATCCACCACTCGCTGATGGACGGCGTCTCCGCGCTGCGCCACCTGCAAGGCACGCTGTCCGACGACCCGAACGACCTCGACTGCCCGCCGCCGTGGGGCAGCCGGCAGAACGGGACCAACGGCAACGGCCACGCGCAACCGTCGCTGTTCAGCCTCGCGGGCAAGACCTTCGACCAGGTCGCGGGCATCGCGCCGGCCGCGGCGAAGGTGGCGCGTGAGGCGTTCCGCGAGCACACGCTCACGCTGCCGATGCAGGCGCCGAAGACGATGCTGAACGTGCCGATCGGCGGCGCCCGCCGGTTCGCCGCGCAGTCGTGGTCGCTCGACCGCGTGCGCGCGGTGGCGACCGCCGCCGGCGTCTCCCGTAACGACGTGGTTCTGGCCATGTGCTCCGGCGCGATGCGCGACTACCTCATAGAGCAGAGCGCCCTGCCGGACGCGCCGCTGATCGCGATGGTGCCCGTGTCGCTGCGCCGCAAGGCCGACGCCGGCGAGGCCAGCGGCAACAACATCGGCGCGCTCCTGTGCAACCTCGGCACCGACCTGTCCGACCCGGCGCTGCGGCTGTCGGCGATCCACACGTCGATGACCAACGGCAAGAAGCTCTTCTCGGAGCTCACGCCGTTGCAGACGCTGCTGCTCTCGGGCGTCAACGTGGCGCAGCTGGGCGCGTCGCCGATCCCGGGCGTCGTGAACAACACGCGGCCGCCGTTCAACCTGGTGATCTCCAACGTCCCGGGCCCGCGCAAGCAGATGTACTGGAACGGGGCCGCGCTCGACGGCATCTACCCCGCGTCGGTGCTGCTCGACGGCCAGGCGCTGAACATCACGCTGACCAGCAACGGCGACAACCTCGACTTCGGCATCACCGGGTGCCGGCGCAGCGTGCCGCACCTGCAGCGGATCCTCACCCACCTGGACACGGCGCTGGCGGAGCTGGAAGGGGCGACGGGGGCCAAGTAGGCCTTAGGCGATGCCCTCCGGGCTGGCGCCACCGACCTGGATGGCGCCGGCGGTGATGCGCTCGATCTCGGCGAGGTCCTCGGGCGTCAGGTCGAGGTCTGCGGCGGCCGTGCTGGCCTCGATGTTGCGCGGCTTGCGGGCTCCGACGATGGCGACGTGGACGCCGGGTTGGGCGAGCGTCCAGGCGATCGCGAGCTGGCTGACCGACGCGCCCCGCTCGGCGGCGAACTTGGCGAGCTCGTCGACGATCTCCAGGTTGTGCCTCAGGTTTTCACCTTGGAACGCCGAGGATTTCGAGCGCCAGGCGGACTCGTCGAAGACCGAATCCGCCGTGAAGGTGCCGGTGAGCAGACCGCTGCCGAGCGGGCTGTAGGCGAGCACGCCGAGGTCGTGCTCACGAGCGTAGGGCAGCGGATCGGTCTCGATGCCGCGGCGGAACAGGTGGTACGGCGGCTGCAGCGTCTCCACCGGGCGCCTCTCGTCGAAGGCGGCGAGCTCGGCGGCGGTGTAGTTCGAGACCCCGACGTGGCGCACTTTGCCGGCGTCGACGAACTCCTGCAGCGTCGCCGCGACCTCCGCCGCCGGCGTCTCGGGGTCGGGCCAGTGGATCTGGTACAGGTCGAGGTGGTCGACGCCGAGCAGGCGCAGGCTGTTGTCGACACCCTGGGTGAGCCACTCGCGGCGCGAGTCGCGGGCCCGTTCGGCACGCGGTTTCGTGCCGCCCTTGGCCGCGATGACGACGCTGTCGCGGTCGTGGTCCAGCTCGCTGCGCAGCGCCTTGCCGAGGAGTTGCTCAGCCGCGCCGGCGCCGTAGGCCTGCGCGGTGTCGAAGAGCGTCACGCCGAGCTCACGCGCGTGCCGGATGGCCGCGATCGCCGTGTCCTCGTCGAAGGAACCCCACTGCCCGCCGAGCTGCCACGTGCCGAAGGCGATCCTCGACACTTCGAGGCCGCTCCTGCCCAGAATCGTCGTACGCATGATCCTCAGGAGAGCACACGGGCCACGGCCGCGCACCACACCTGTGGCGTGGGTCCCGGCCAGCGGATATCGAGTTGTGCCGCATGTGCCGATGATCGGATACTCGCTCGCCGTGAGCCTCCTCGAGCCCCTGCGCGGCCGCAGTTTCCGCGCGCTCGCCACCGGACGGACCCTCGCCACCTTCGCCAACGCCGTCGCCCCCGTGGCTCTCGCGTTCGCTGTGCTCGACCTCACCGGTTCGGCCGTAGACCTCGGTCTCGTGGTGGGCGTGCGCTCAGTCGCGAACATCGCGCTGGTGCTGTTCGGCGGCGTGCTGGCCGACCGCCTGCCCCGCTCGGTGATCATGCAGGGCACCGAAGCGGCCGCGGCGATCACACAGGGCGCGCTCGCCGTGAGTGTCCTTTGTGGATTCGCGTCGATCCCGTTCCTCGTCGGGCTGAGCGCGGTGAACGGCGCGGTCGCGGCGATCTCCCTGCCTGCCGCGGCGGCCATCACGCCCCAGACCGTTCCACGAGACCGGCTGAGCCAGGCCAACGCCCTGATCCGCCTGCTCACCAACACCGGCCGCGTCGCGGGCGCCGGCGTCGCCGGGATCGTGGTCGCCGTGGCCGGCTCGGGCTGGGCGGTCGCGGTGAACGCGCTGCTGTTCCTCGCCGCCGCCGTCGCCTACCGCGGCATCCGCCTCCCGCGCGGCGCCCGCATCGAGGCGAGCCACCCGATCGCCGACCTCGTCGCGGGCTGGCACGAGTTCCGCTCGCGCACGTGGGTGTGGATCGTGGTGGTGCAGTTCGCCTTCGTCAACGCCGCCGGCCTCGGCACGCTCGTCGTGATCGGCCCGGTCGTCGCCGACGAGACGTTCGGCCGCACGGGCTGGGGCCTCGCCCTCGCGATCGAGACGGTCGGCTCCATCTTCGGCGGCCTCGTCGCCGCGCGCTGGCAACCCCGGCGCGCGCTGTTCGTCGGCGTGCTGCTGGTGATGACGGAGGCCCTGCCGATGTTCAGCCTGGGCCTGTGGCCCGCGCTGGTGCCGCTCCTGCTGACGATGGCCCTGGCCGGCTTGACGATGGAGCAGTTCAGCGTCGTCTGGGACGTGTCCCTGCAGGAGAACATCCCGAGGACCGCCTCGCCCGCGTGTACTCCTACGACGTGCTGGGGTCCCTCGCGGCCATGCCCATCGGCCAGATCGCGGCGGGACCACTGGTCGAGCACCTGGGCCGCGAGCCCGTGCTGCTGGGCTGCGGTGTACTGATCGTGATGGCGACTTTGCTCGCGCTGTCCAGCCGGCAGGTGCGCGGGTTGGTGCTCCGGCGACCGGTTGCGTCGGGCGCCCTGCCGGCCGTCTGAATCCGCCGCGAATCGGTTATTTCGGGCGCACAGCCATGAAGTTGATGGCGTGAGCGCTCATCACCACCTCGTCGTCGGCGTTGAACAGCTCGATGTGCGTGCGGAGCAGCCCGCGGTCCGGCTTGGACTTCGAGAGGCGCGCGTCCTCGATGGTGGCGCGCAGGTGGAGCTTGTCCCCAGGGCGCACGGGGCGTGGCCAGCGCAGGTCGTCCATGCCGGGGCTGCCGAGGCTGGACACCGAGGACAGGAAGTGGTCCACGAACATCCGCATCATCACGCCCGCCGTGTGCCAGCCGCTGGCGACGAGACCGCCGAAGGGGCCGTGCTCGGCGGCGGCCGGGTCGGTGTGGAAGCTCTGCGGGTCGAAGCGGCGCGCGTAATCGACGATCTCTTCCGCGGTCACCACGGCTTCGCCGAACTCGTACACCGCGCCTTGCGGGTAGTCCTCGAACCAGCGGTCGTCGATCGGCGTCGTGAACTCGGTCATGGCTCGCAGCTAACCACAACAACATTTCGCTCCGCAGCGAACTGTCAGCGGGCTAATCTCGGCCGATGACGGCCGGACCGGACATCGCGACCGTCGCGCAGGCGATCGGCGAACCGGCGCGCGCGGCGATGCTGCTGCAGCTCATGGACGGTGACGCGCACACCGCGCGCGTCCTGGCGACGGTCGCGGGTATCGCCCCGTCCACGGCGAGCGCGCACTTGCGCAGGCTGTGTGACGCGGGCCTGGTGCGAGTGACGGAGTCCGGCCGGCGGCGGCTGCACCGGCTCGCCGGGCCGGAGGTCGCCCAGGTCGTGGAGGCCCTCGCCGCGCTCGCGCCCCCGCGGCTGCCCGCGAACCTGCAGCCGGACCAGCCGACGGGCGAACTACTCGAGGCCCGCGCTTGTTACGGCCATCTCGGCGGCCGGCTCGGCGTCACGATCGCGGCGCGGCTTCACGAAGACGGTGTCATCGGCGCGCTCAGCCCCGGCGACACCGACGCAGTACGCACCTTCGACCACCCGTTGCTGACCGCACTCGGGATCACCGGAGTCACCGCGGCGCCACCCGTCCGCGCCTGCCTCGACTGGTCACAGGGCAGGGTCCACCTCGCCGGCGCACTCGGTGCCGCACTGCTGAACGGCTTCCTCGACGCGGGCTGGGTGCGCCGCCGCCCGGCCGGGCGAGCCCTGCGGATCACGCCGACCGGCCGGGACCACCTGGCGCGGCTCCGTTTCCGGTAGTCGGGGTTTCCGGTAGCGAGTGTTTCCGGTGGTGAGTGTTTCCGGTAGTCAGCGCCCGGGAGAACGCGGCTCCGGCGCGACGTCGCGGTGCCCGTCGAGCTTCCACCAGCTCTCGAGGGTCTGGCGCAGCGCCTTGAGCAGCTCGCCGCCCGTTTCGAGCGGCACCAGCGCCGTGGGGCCGTCTTCGATGCGGAGGGCGGCCGAGAGACGGTCGTCGCATTCGATGAGGCCCACGATCACGCGAGTGGGTTGACCGGTCATGTCGACAGTGGCGATCGCCTGCTCGTACCGCCAGCCCGTGGAATGCACGCGCCAGACCCTGACACAGTTTCCGGCGCTCGCGGCCGGTTTTCACCCCAACGTGCGTCGGGTCAGCGCACTACCCAGGGCCGCACCTCTTCGAGCAGCTTCGCGACGGCCAGCACCAGGTCGTCGGAGTGCCGCGGGCCCACAATCTGCAGCCCCACCGGCAATCCGGCCGACGTCCGACCCGCCGGGACGCTGATCGCCGGCTGCTGCGTCATGTTGAACGGGTAGGTGAACGGCGTCCACTCCGGCCACTCGCTCAGCCCGCTGCCCGGCGGCACGTCGTGCCCGGCCTCGAACGGCGGGATCGGGATGGTCGGGGTGATCAGCACGTCGTAGCGCGTGTGGAACTCGCCCATCAGGATGCCGAGCGCCGCGCGCGCCGCGGTGGCGTCGAGGTAGTCGCTCGCGCTGTAGGTCTTGCCCTGCTCCCACACGCGGCGCAGGCCCGGGTCGACGCGGTCCTCGCTGCCCGGCGGGAATGAGTCCAGCAGCTTCGCCGCGCCGGTGGACCACAGAATGTCGAACGACGGCTTGGGGTCCTCGAACCCCGGGTCCGCCTCTTCGATCTGCAGCCCCGCGTCGTCGAGCGCCTTCACGGCCGCCGCGATGATCGCCGCCACCTCCGGGTCGACGTCCACATAGCCGAGCGTCGGCGAGAACGCCGCGATCAGCCCGCGCACGTCGCGCCGCACGGCCTCGCGGTAGGTGCCGACGGGGGGCGCCAGCGCGGCCGGGTCGCGCGGGTCGGAAGTGGCGATCACGTCGAGCAGCAGCGCGGTGTCGTCGACGCTGCGCGCCATCGGCCCGGCGTGCGACAGCGGGCCGAACGGGCTCGCCGGGAACAGCGGGATCCGGCCGTGGGTCGGCTTCAGACCGACGATCCCGCAGAACGACGCGGGGATCCGCACCGAACCACCGCCGTCGGTGCCCACGGAGATCGCGCCCATGTCCGCCGCGACGGCCGCGGCGCTGCCGCCACTCGAGCCGCCCGCGGTCATCGCCGGGTTCACGGGGTTACGCGTGATGCCGACGAGCTCGCTGTCGGTCACGCCCTTCCACGCGATCTCGGGCGTGGTCGTCTTGCCCAGCACCACCAGGCCGGCCTCGCGCATCCGCGCCATCACGGGGCTGTCGACGTCCCACGACCCCTCGGCCGGGATGCTCGTGGAGCCGCGCCGCGTGGGCCAGCCTGCGGTGAGGAACATGTCCTTGATCGACGAGGGCACGCCGTCGAGCCAGCCGATCGGGTTGCCGTCGCGCCAGCGGATCTCGGCGGCCTTCGCCTGTTCCAGCGCGCGGTCGGCGTCGACGAGGCAGAACGCGTTGAGTTCACCGTCGCGTTCCTCGATGGCCTGCAGCGCGTCCTCGGTCGCTTCCACCGGCGAAAGCTCTCCGGTGGCGTAGGCGGCGACCAGTTCGCTGGCGGTCAGTTCCCGGTGGCTCATCCGGCTGCTCCCTGAGATTCCGACGGCACGTATCCGAGCCGTTTGTCCACGACGTTGTGCAACGGCTCCCCGGCCACCCAGCGGCGGAAGTTCGCCGCGAACACCTCTACCAGGGTGGTGCGCCAGCCGAGGAAGTCCCCCGACATGTGCGGCGACAGCAGCACGTCCGGCATGGTCCAGAGTGGACTGTCGCCCGGCAGCGGCTCGGTGTCGAACACGTCGAGGGCCGCGCCCGCGATCTGCCCGCCGCGCAACGCCGCCACCAGGTCGGACGTGACCACCAGCTCGCCGCGCCCGACGTTCACGAACCGCGCCGACGGCTTCATCGCCGCGAAGGCCGCCGCGTCGAACATGCCCTTCGTCTGCTCGGTCAGCGGCGCGACGGCCACGACGTAGTCGAAGGCGGGCAAGTGCTCGGCGAGGTGCGCGGAGTCATGCACCGTGCCGAAGTCGGGGTCGCCCGTGCGCGGGCGCCGCCCGGCCCCGGACACGCGCAGGCCGGCCGCGCGCAGCAGCCGCGCGATCGAGCGGCCGATGGGCCCGGTGCCGACCACGAGCACCTCGCGCCCGGCGACGCGTTCGGTCTCGCGGTGCTGCCACGTGCCGGCGCGCTGCAGGTCGAGCGAACGCGCGAAGTCCTTGGCGAAGGCCAAGACCACGCCCAGCACGTACTCGGCGATGGCGTCGTCGAAGACGCCCCGCGAGTTCGTGAGCACGACGTCGCTCTCGACCAGGCCGGGGAACAGCACCGGGTCGACGCCGGCGCTCGCGATGTGCAGCCAGCGCAGATCGCCGGCCGCGTGCCATGCTCCGGGCACGGCCGTGGAGAGGAAATCGTAGACGAACAGACCCTGGGCTCCGGTAAGCGCTTCGGTGAGTCCTCCCGCGTCGGTGTAACGAACCACCGCCGCCTTTTCGATAGCGGCCATGTCCGGTGGTGGAGCCGACCCGCACAGCACCGCCAGCACGGGAAATTCCGAGGCGATCACATTGACACCGTAAAAGTGGCTCGTATGATTGTCAACAATCCGAGGACGACCCCCGGAGCACCGGACGTGTCATCTGCACAGGCGTATTCCGGAGGCTGAGCCTTGGATCTGGACTTCCTCGCGTTCGAGGGCCCGCTAGCCCAGCGCGGCATCGGCGTGATCGCACCGTTCGACCTCGCCCTCGAACGCGAACTCTGGCGGTGGGTACCGATGGAGGTCTCCCTCCACCTCGCCCGCACGCCGTACGAGCCCGTGCCCGTGAGCATGGAGATGGCGCAGCTCGTGAGCGACAGCCGCCACCTCGCGGCCGCGACCCGCGACGTGCTGCACGTCGAGCCCGAGGTCGTCGCCTACCTCTGCACGTCGGGCAGCTTCGTCAACGGCATCGGCTACGAACGCTCCCTCACCAAGGCGATCTGTGACGCGGGCGCGCCCGACGCCGTGACGACCTCGGGGGCGCTGGCCGAGGTGCTGCAGCAGCTCGACCTGCACCGGATCTCGGTGCTCACCCCCTACGACGCCGACCTCACCGGCAAGCTCCACGACTTCCTCGCCGAGCTCGGCGTGACCACGGTGTCCAGCGACCACCTCGGGCTGGGCGGCGGCATCTGGAAGGTCAGCTACCGCACCATCGCCGAGCGCATCCTCGCCGCCGACCACAGCGACGCCGAAGCGATCTTCGTCAGCTGCACCAACCTCCCCACCTTCGACTTGATCGAGCCCCTCGAGAAAGCGCTGGGCAAGCCCGTGCTGACGGCCAACCAGCTGACCATGTGGGCCTGCCTGCGCCGCATGTACCTGCCGATCGTCGGCCCCGGCAAGTGGCTGCGGGAGGTCTCTTGACCCACCTGTCTAAGATTGTCGACAATCTGCGTATCCCGGAGGTTTTGTGACCACGATCGGCTTCATCTACCCCGACCACGCGGCCGAGGACGACTACCCGCTCGCCGAGCAGCTGCTCGGCGGGTCGGACGCCGACGAAGGCGACATCCGGCTGCCGGTCGAGCACATCTACGGCACCGACCTGCACGCCGTGCCAGAGCTGCTCGACCTCGGCAGCGAGGCCCGCCTCGCCGACGGCGCGGACCAGCTCGCCAAGCACGAGCCCGACGCCGTGATCTGGGCCTGCACCTCCGGCAGCTTCGTGTACGGCTGGGACGGGGCGCGCGACCAGGCCGACCGTCTCTCCGCGGTGGCAGGGGTCCCGGCATCGAGCACCTCGTTCGCCTTCGTGCACGCGGCTCAGGCCCTCGGCGTGAAGCGCGTCGCGGTGGCCGCGAGCTACCCCGACGACGTGGCGCGCTTGTTCGTGGACTTCCTCGCCGCCGGCGGTGTCGAGGTGCTGACGATGGCGAGCGCGGGCATCGACACCGCCGCCGAGGTCGGCCGGCTCGAGCCCGACGCCGTGGTGCGCCTGGCCGTGGAGAACAACCACCCCGAGGCCGACGCCGTGCTCGTGCCGGACACCGCGATGCGCACGCTCGGCGAGATCAACACCATCGAGACTGCGCTGGGCAAGCCCGTGCTCACGGCGAACCAGGTGACGATCTGGGAAGGCCTGCGACTCACCGGCACCACGCGTCTGGTGCGTTCCCTGGGCGCGCTGTTCCGGGTGAGGAGCTGAGCCGTGGTCGTCCTGCCCGACATCGAACCGGTCAGCCGGGAGTCGACCGCCGCCGTGATCGCGCGCCAGCTGCGCGACGCGATCATGACCGGCGCCCTGCCTCCCGGCACCCAGCTCGGCGAGACCGACCTCGCCTCGCGCTTCCAGGTCTCGCGCGGCCCGCTGCGCGAGGCGATGCAGCACCTCGTCTCCGAAGGACTGCTCCGCAGCGAGCGCCACCGCGGCCTGTTCGTGATCGACCTCGAGCCCAGCGACGTGTTCGACATCTACCTCGCCCGCTCGGCCGTCGAGCGCGCCGCGCTGCTGTGCGCCCTGCGCGGCGACCGCGAGCTCATCGCGGCCTCGCTGGAGCAGTTCGTGGCCGACATGGCCGCCGCCGCGAACGACGACGACCCCACCGCGCTCTCCGCCGCCGACCTCGCCTTCCACGAGGCCCTCATCAACGCCTCCGGCAGCAAACGCCTCGTGCGCATGGCCCGCACCCTCCTCATCGAGACGCGCATGTGCCTGACGCTGCTGCAGAGCACCTACCAGGGCGTGGAAGACCGCGTGGACGAACACACGCGCATCATCGACGCCCTGCGCACCGGTGACGCGGACGCGGCCCTGCACCTGCTGGACGCGCACATGGAGGACGCGATCGGCCGGCTGGTGCCGGGGACGACCTTGAAGGAAGGCGAAGCGCCGGCTCCCGCGTGACCGTGACCACGAGCCGCGACCGCGCAGGCACGGCAACACCGGCCAGAGACCGCGCCACCCTCGCGCAGGCGTCGGTCCGCCTGCGCAGGTCGCACCGCGCGCCGCCTTCGCAGCATCGCGCGTGCCTGCGACGGCAACTCGGCTCACGGGCGTGCGCACGCCGCCATGCCGCGATTCCCCTGCTGCCGCAAGGAGAAACAGTGAGCGGCGGACATTCGCACCGGACAATCCGCGAGCAAGACGGCGCCACGCCCGCCGAGCCATCGGCCGGCAGACGGCGGACAGGCTGACCGTCACGGCCGCCACGGCAACACGAGGGCCCGTGAGAGCAACCCGCCGGCGCCGGTCGCCGCGCCCCGATTCGTTCGCCGCGCAGGACAACCGCCGGCGGAGACCACGTGACAACGCCGGCCGAAGACCGCGCCACCCTCGTTCAGTCATCGGACCGCGTCCCCAGCACCGGCTGGCCACCGAGGCCGTCGCGGTAGGACGGGGACCAGGGGAAGCGGCCGGCTTCGTCGGCGTGGACGAGTTGCAAGGCGCGGATGTCATGGCCGTACAGGGAAACCGCGACCGACAGGTGCGCCGACGGTGACGTGAGGGCGACGACCTCGACGGAAGGCAAGCCCCGCAAGGAAAAGATCTCGCCGGGCTGCGGTGGTCCGGAGTCGAAGGAGCGTTCGGCGGCGGCGCCCAGCAGCAGGATGGACGGGTGTGGCGGCAGGCCGGTGACCACGAGCTCCGGCAAGCCGTGGGCCGTCAGGCCGACGGTGTAGGCCCAGGGCGGCCGGGGACCCGTGCCCAGCACGCCCTGGACGCACCAGCCGTACTCCTGGATCCGCTCGAGGATCTCCGCCAGGTAACGCTCCCCGGGTCTACCCGTGTTTTCGCGGTCCTCGCACTGCTCGCACATCGGTGCTCCCCCTCATTCGACGAAACCGGTCCGGCGGGAGCCGGTCGGTCGAGGAGAAGTGAAGCGGGGAGCACCGACGAAAAATCAGCGGAGCGCTTCGGCCACCGCCGTGCCGAGGCGAGTTGTGGTAGCGGTGCCGCCGAGGTCGGGGGTGAGCTCGGCGCCGGCCGTGAGCACCTCGTCGACGGAGGTACGGATCGCTTGCGCGGCAACGGTTTCGCCCAGGTGTTCGAGAAGCATCGCACCCGCCAGGATCTGGGCCACCGGGTTGGCGATGCCCTGGCCGGCGATGTCCGGAGCACTCCCGTGGACGGCTTCGAACATCGACGGAAACTCACCCGATGGGTTGATGTTTCCGGACGGCGCCATGCCCAGCCCGCCCGTGACGGCGGCCGCCAGGTCGCTCAGAATGTCGCCGAAGAGGTTCGACCCGACGACCACGTCGAGCCGGTCCGGCGCCTGAACCATGCGCGCTGCCAACGCATCCACGTGCATCTGTCCACTTTCGACGTCCGGATACTTCGCCGCCACCTCGGCGAAGATCTCGTCCCAGAACGGCATCGAGTGGATCAGCCCGTTGGACTTCGTCGCCGACGTCACGCGAGAAGAACGCGTACGCGCCAGCTCGAACGCGTACCGGATGATCCGTTCCACCCCGACCCGCGTGAACACGGATTCCTGCAGCACGAACTCGTCCGGCCGCCCGGAGTTGTGCCGTCCGCCGATCGCCGAGTACTCGCCCTCGGAGTTCTCGCGGACGATCACCATCTCCAGCTCGTCGGCCGTCCGCCCCGAAAGCACCGACGTGGTGCCCGGCAGCAGCCGTACCGGCCGCAGGTTCACGTACTGCTGAAACGCGCGCCGCAGCGGGATCAGCAAGCCCCACAAGGAAATGTGGTCCGGCACACCGGGGAACCCGACGGCACCCAGCAGGATGCCGTCGAATGCCGCCAGCTGCGCCACGCCGTCGTCCGGCATCATCGCGCCGGTCTGGGTGTAGCGCTCGCAGCTCCAGTCGAACTCGGTCCACTGCAAGGAAAAGCCGTGCCGAGCAGCGGCCGCGTCCAGGACCTTGCGCGCCTCGACCGTGACGTCGACGCCGATCCCGTCGCCCGGGATGCTCGCGATGCGGTACTCACTCACAGGCTCACCGCGATGTACTTGGTCTCGAGGAACTCCTCGATGCCGACCGTGCCACCCTCACGCCCGAGCCCCGACTGCTTGATGCCGCCGAACGGCGCCGCCGGGTTCGACACGATGCCCTGGTTCAGCCCGATCATCCCGGCCTCGAGCCGCTCCGACACGCGCAGCGCCCGCTTCACGTCGCTGGTGAACAGGTACGAAACCAGGCCGTACTCCGTGTCGTTGGCCTTCGCGATCGCCTCGTCCTCGGTGTCGAACGGGGTGATCGGCGCGACCGGCCCGAAGATCTCCTCCGACGCCATCCGCGCGTCGACCGGCACGTCCGTGAGCACCGTGGCCTGGTAGAAGTGGCCGGGCCCGTCCACGGTCGCGCCGCCGGTGAGCACCCGCGCGCCGCGGTCGGTAGCGTCCTTGACCAGCGCGGTCACCTTGTTCACGGCGGCTTCGTCGATCAGCGGGCCGACGACCACGCCCTCCTCCGTGCCACGCCCCATCGCCAGCGCCTGCATGCGCTCGGTCAGCCGCCGCGAGAACTCGTCGGCCACGCCGCGCTGCACGTAGAAGCGGTTGGCCGCCGTGCACGCCTCGCCGATGTTGCGCATCTTCGCCTGCATCGCGCCTTCCACGGCGGCGTCGAGGTCCGCGTCGTCGAAGACCAGGAACGGCGCGTTGCCACCCAGCTCCATCGACGTGCGCAGCACCTTCTCCGCGCACTGCTCCAGCAGCTTGCGCCCCACCGCGGTCGACCCGGTGAACGACAGCTTGCGCGCGCGTCCGTCGCGGATCAGCGGCTCCATCACGCCACCCGCGTCGGTGGTCGTGACGACGTTCAGCACGCCCTCGGGCAGCCCCGCCTCGGCGAGGATCGACGCCAGCGCGAGCATCGACAACGGCGTCTGCGCGGCCGGCTTGATCACCATCGTGCAGCCGGCGGCCACGGCCGGGCCGATCTTGCGCGTGCCCATCGCCATGGGGAAGTTCCACGGCGTGATCAGCAGCGTCGGGCCCACGGGCTGCTTGGTGATGAGGAAGCGGCCGACGCCGTTGGGCGCCGTCGCGTACCCGCCGTCGATGCGCACGGCCTCCTCGGCGAACCAGCGGAAGAACTCGGCGGCGTAGGTGATCTCGCCCGCGGCCTCGGCCAGCGGCTTGCCCATTTCGAGGGTCATCAGCAGCGCCAGCTCGTCGCGGCGCTCGATCAGCTTGTCGTAGGCCCGGCGAAGGATCTCGCCTCGTTCACGGGGTGCGACGGCGGCCCAGCCGGCCTGCGCCGCGACGGCCGCGTCGAGGGCCGCCATGCCGTCCTCGGCGCCGGCGTCGGCCACCTCGCACAGGGCGGTGCCGGTGGACGGGTCCTGCACCTCGAAGGTCTTCCCGCTCTTCGCGGGCACCCACTTGCCGCCGACGAAGAGTTCCTTGTCGACCGCGCCGACGACGCCGGCTTCAGTGATCGCGCTCATCCAGCTTGCTCCTCCGTGTTGTCCCGAGGCCATGCTATGGATATTGTCAACAATCGACAACCGCACACAGTGCTTTCCCGAGCAACCTCACACCAAGAACCAGGAGCGCCGCATGGCCGAGCTTTCCCCGCTGCTCAAGCAGGCCACTCCCGTCGTGGTCGACCACGGTGAAGGGGTGTACCTCTACGACGTCGACGGGAAACGTCACCTCGACTTCACCGCGGGGATCGGCGTGACCAGTACCGGCCACTGCCACCCGCGCGTCGTCGAGGCCGCGCGCGACCAGATCGGCAAGCTCATCCACGGCCAGTACACGACCGTGATGCACAAGCCGTTGCTGGAGCTCACCCGCCGCCTCGGCGAGGTGCTGCCGACGGGTCTCGACTCGCTCTTCTACGCCAACTCCGGCAGTGAAGCCGTCGAAGCCGCGCTGCGCCTCGCGCGCCAGGCGACCAAGCGCCCCAACGTGATCGTCTTCCAAGGCGGCTTCCACGGCCGCACGGTCGCGGCGGCCACCATGACCACGTCCGGCACCCGGTTCAGCACCGGTATCGGCCCGCTGATGGGCGGCGTGCACGTGGCCCCGTTCCCCTACGCCTTCCACTACGGCTGGGACGAGCAGACCGCCACGAAGTTCGCGCTGCGCGAGCTCGACTACCTGTTCCAGACCGTCTCCGCGCCGAGCGAGACGGCCGCGTTCTTCGTCGAGCCCGTGCTCGGCGAGGGCGGCTACGTGCCGGCCAACAACGAGTTCATGGCCGGCCTGCGCGAGCGCGCCGACCGCCACGGCATCGTGCTCGTGGTCGACGAGGTGCAGGCCGGGTTCGGGCGCACCGGCAAGTTCTGGGGCCACGACCACTTCGGCATCACACCGGACGTCGTGCTCATCGCGAAGGGCCTCGCGAGCGGCTTCCCGCTGTCAGGCATCGCCGCTTCGCACGAGCTGATGACGAAGGCGTACCCGGGTTCGCAGGGCGGCACGTACGGCGGCAACGCGGTTTCGTGCGCCGCGGCGATCGCGACGCTCGACGTGATCCGAGACGAGAAGCTGGTGGAGAACGCCGCCGAGCGCGGCCGTCAGCTGCTCGAAGGCGCGCGGCTGATCGCGGACAAGACGCCGGCGATCGGCGACGTCCGCGGCCTCGGCCTGCTCGTGGGCACCGAGTTCACGACCGCCGACGGCGAGCCGGACGGCGCGACGGCCGCGGCGGCCCAGCAGCTGGCGTCGAAGAGCGGCCTGCTGCTGCTCACCTGCGGCGCCTACTCGAACGTGGTCCGCATGGTCCCGCCGCTCGTCGTGAACGCCGAGCAGGTCGACGACGCACTGAAGATCTGGGGCGACGTCGTCGCCTCCGTCACCGCAGGGAGCTGAGGAATGGCGCGCTACATCACGATCACACTCGACAAGCGCGGCGTCTCCTGCCGCGCGCGGCTGCTCGACGCCGAGGCGCCGCGCACCTGCCAGGCCGTATGGGACGCGCTGCCGCAGAGCGGCTCGGCCTACCACGCGAAGTACGCGCGCAACGAGGTCTACACGCTCGTGCCGCCCTTCGCGAACCCCAAGCCGGGCCGCGAAAACCCGACGATCACGCCGATCCCGGGCGACGTCGTGTACTTCGGGTTCGAGGCGTGGGAGATCGGCAACCCCGCGTACGGCTACGACGACGGCAGCGAGGCCCACGGCGACCAGGGCGCCACGGACCTCGCGATCTTCTACGGGCGTAACAACCTCCTGATCAACGGCGACGCCGGCTGGGTGCCGGGCAACGTGTTCGCCACGATCGAAGAGGGCCTGGCCGATATGGCGGCGGCCGCGCAGGACCTGTGGCTGCGCGGCGTCGAAGGCGAGACGCTCACCTACGCCCGCGCCGAGTAAGACCCCCAGCGAAGGCCTCCGCGTCCGGTGTCCGGACGGGCGCGGAGGCCTTCGTCGTCCCCCAGCGCCCCCGGCTCAGCCGGCGCCGTTGACGTAGTTCTCGTACAGCGCCGTCCACACGTCGAGGTCGGCCAGCTCGTCGGCCAGGCACCGGCCTTCTTCGGTGAGCGCGAACCGCGTGTCCGGCGCCGGGCGCTCGTCCCATGAACCAGTCCCCCGGACGAGCCCCTCCGCGGCGAGCACCCGCAGCACCCGGGCGAGCCAGCGACGCGACAGTCGGGTGCGCCTGCGCAGTTCGGTGAAGCCCGTCTCACCCTCGGTGAGCACGTCGATCACCTCGACGGCCTTGCGGTAGCCGGTCACGTGCAGCGGTCCGGGCACGGCACACCTCCTTCGCCCGCGACGCTAAAGCGGTCAGGCACAAGGAACTCGGGCCGTTGACGAAGCTTTGACGCGGCCGCCGCGGGCGTTGACACCGCGCCTCCATCACCCGGGCGTGTGAACCTCCGAGACTCACCATTCGTGGCAGCCCCATCACCGGTTCGGGTAACTACGACGCCCGGTTGTCGCAACGGCAGTCTGCTACCCAGAGTGATCAACTGCGCTCGCGGCTACCTACGGTGGCCGTCCGTCCACAATGGCACCCCGCCGAAGAACACGAAAGCCTTACGCGTTTACGGTGGAAGATTCGTAACGCCCACCCCAGCCGTCGAATGGCTTTTTGACACCACGCCAGGGCGGTGAAAATCTTCGTTCGCTCCTCGCGAGAGCACAACTGAACACAAATCAGAACAAGGAGCCCCTCAATGCACACGTTCATCCAGCACGCGCACCACGGCCACGACCTGATCACGGGTCTGCTCGCCCACCTGGCGCACGTGCTCGGCTGGCTTGTCTGATCTGGCGGCAAGGTTTCACCGGGGGCCGGCCTGTTGGCGCGGGCCGGTCCCCTCGGTCACCCTTTCTCCGAGACACCAGCGCCGAATCACCCGCTACGCCGTGCGCAACGGCGTGGCACAGTTTTCCTTCCGGCCATTTTTCGGCGACTCGCGGGGCGTCGCCGAAATGGTCGTTTTTTCATTTCCCAGTGGAGGGCACGCGGCACCGAGGCCACCGGTCGCCGCAGGGGCGCGAACGGTCCCCTCGCGACACGCCTCCCGTGAACGTGAAGAAGTTTCATAGCGAGCCCTCCGCGCGACGTACTACGCTTCGGTAACCAGGCACCGGCGCGTGAGGGAGTGGCAGCTGATGGGTACCGTCGCGGCACGGCTGGCGGACATCGTCGGGGCGGAGAACCTGCTGGTCGGCGACGCGATCTCCGACGACTACGCCCACGACGAAGCGTTGAGCGTGCAGCAGCAGAAGCCCGCATACGTCGCGAAGCCACACAGCGCCGAGGAAGTCGCGGAGCTGCTGAAGGCCGCGACCGAAGCCGGGCTGCCCGTGACCGCGCGGGGCTCCGGCACCGGGCTCTCGGCGGCCGCGCGACCCGTCGAAGGCGGCCTGCTCGTGTCGTTCGAGCGGATGAACGCCGTCCTCGAAATCGACACCGTGAACCACGTCGCCGTGGTCCAGCCGGGCGTCACGCTCGCGGAGCTGGACCAGCGCACGGCCGAGGCGAACCTGACCTACCCCGTGTACCCCGGGGAGCTCAGCGCGAGCATCGGCGGCAACGTCGGCACCAACGCGGGCGGCATGCGCGCGATCAAGTACGGCGTGACCCGCAGCAACGTCCTGGGACTGCAGGCCGTGCTGCCCACCGGCGAGATCATCCGCACGGGCGGGCGCACGTCGAAGATCTCCACCGGCTACGACCTCACACAGCTGATCGTCGGCTCGGAGGGCACGCTCGCGCTCGCCACCGAGGTCACGGTGAAGCTGCACCCGCGGCTGCCCCACGGCGCCACCGTGCTCGCGCCGTTCGACGACTTCGACCAGGTGATGGCTGCCGTGCCGAAGATCGTGACGAGCGGGCTCGCGCCGCACATCCTCGAGTACATCGACAACCTCACGATGGCCGCGATCGTCTACAACGAGAAGCTCGAGCTCGGTGTCCCCGACGCGATCCGCGACAAGGTGCAGGCGTATCTGGTGGTGGCGCTGGAAAACCGCGACACCGGCCGGCTGGGCGAGGACGTCGAGACGCTCGGCGAGCTGCTGGGCGAACTCGGCGCGATCGACGTGTACGTGCTCGAAGGCGGCTCCGCGCGCAAGCTCATCGAAGCGCGGGAAAAGGCGTTCTGGTCGGCCAAATCCGCGGGCGCCGACGACGTGATCGACGTGGTCGTGCCGCGCTCGTCGATGTCGCCGTTCCTCACCAAGGCGCGCGAGCTGGCGCTGGCCGCTGGTGCCGGCGCGATCGGCTGCGGGCACGCCGGCGACGGCAACGTCCACCTTGCGATCTTCTGCAAGGACCCGCAAACGCGCACGAAACTGCTCACCGACATCTTCACCTGCGCCATGGACCTCGGCGGTGCGATCTCCGGCGAGCACGGCCTCGGCCGCACGAAAACCAAGTACCACAAGGAACTCGAAGACCCGGCGAAGCTCGAGCTGCTGCGGCGGATCAAGCAGGGGTTCGACCCGGCCGGGATCCTCAACCCCGGTGTCCTCTTCTCTTGAGCCTGACCCAGAAAGTGAGCAGCATGAACGGCGCCCAGTCCCTGATCCGCACCCTCGTCGACGCCGGGGTGGAGGTCTGCTTCTCGAACCCCGGCACGTCGGAGATGCACTTCGTCGCCGCGCTCGACTCCGTGCCGGAGATGCGCGGGGTGCTCGGGCTGTTCGAGGGCGTGGTGACCGGCGCGGCCGACGGCTACGCGCGCATCGCCGAGAAGCCCGCCGCGACCCTGCTGCACCTCGGCCCGGGACTCGGCAACGGGCTCGCGAACCTGCACAACGCGCGCCGCGCGCACACGCCGGTGGTCAACGTCGTCGGCGATCACGCGACCTACCACAAGCAGTACGACGCGCCGCTCGAATCGGACATCGACGCGCTCGCGGGTTCGCTCGAAGGCTGGGTACGCCGCTCTTCGCACACGAAGGACGTCGGTGCCGACGCAGCGGCGGCCGTCGCGGCTTCGCAGGACGCGCCGGGCCGGGTGGCCACGCTGATCCTGCCCGCCGACGCGTCGTGGGGCGAAGGCGGCGAGACGTGCGCGCCGATCCCGCCGCGCGCGCCGCAGGCCGTGGACGCGACGACGGTGAAGAACATCGCCGAGGTGCTGCGGAGCGGTGAATCGGTGGCGCTGCTCATCGGTGGTCCCGCCTGCCGCGAGGCCGGACTGCTGGCCACCAGCCGCATCGCCGCCGCGACAGGCGCGAAGGCGCTGATCGAGACTTTCCCGACCCGGTTGGAACGCGGTGCGGGCCTGCCGAACGTCGAGCGGCTCGGGTACTTGGCGGAGCAGGCGATGTACCAGCTCGACGGCGTGAAGCACCTGATCGTGGCCGGCACGCGGGCGCCGGTGTCGTTCTTCGCCTACCCCGGCAAGCCGAGCGTGCTCGTGCCCGAGGGCGCGAAGGTCCACGTGCTGGCGGAGGTCGGGCAGGACGTGGCCACCGCGCTGAGCGACGTCGCCGCGATCGTCGCCGCCGACGTCGAGCCGGTGCTGCAGGAGGCTTCGCGTCCGGCGTTGCCGAGCGGTCCGCTGACGGCGCAGAACTGGGTCGAGGTGATCGGCGCGCTGCTGCCGGAGCAGGCCATCATCGCCGACGAGGCCAACACGTCCGGCCTGCTGCTGCCCGCGGCCACGGCGGGCGCCCCGCGCCACGACGTGCTGACGCTGACCGGCGGCGCGATCGGCTACGGAATGCCGGTGGCCACGGGCGCCGCGATCGCCGCGCCATCGCGTCCGGTGATCAACCTCCAGTCCGACGGCAGCGCGATGTACACGATCTCCGCGCTGTGGACTCAGGCGCGCGAGAACCTCGACGTCACCACGGTCATCCTCAACAACCACGCCTACGCGATCCTGCGTATGGAGCTGCAGCGCGTGGGCGCGGCGTCGGACGGGCCGAAGGCCAAGGAACTGCTCGACCTCAGCCGGCCCGACATGGACTTCGCGAAGATGGCCGAGGGCATGGGCGTGCCCGCCACGCGCGCGACCACGGCGGAGGAGCTGGCCGAGCAGTTCAGCCGGGCACTGGCGGAGCCGGGGCCGCACCTGATCGACGCTTCGGTGCCGCCGCTGCTCTAGTTTGGCCAGGGCGTGTCCGTAAGTGATCTAGCTGCGGTCCGGTTGGATTGGGGACGTGGTCGGTCGCGGTGAGTTGACGGATAAAGCGTGGGCGGTGATCGAGCCGCTGTTGCCGCCGGTGCAAGGCGGTGGACGGCGGTGGCGGGATCACCGTCAGGTGATCAACGCGATCCTGTGGAAGCTGCGCACCGGCGCTCCGTGGCGTGACCTGCCCGACCGCTACGGGCCCTGGAAAACCGCGCACGAACGGCTGCGGCTGTGATCCACAGACGGCACCTGGGACAAGATCCTCGACCGGGTGATCGTCAAAGACGACGCCGTCGGCGACCTCGAGTGGATCATCTCGGTCGACTCCAGCGTGGTCCGAGCACACCAGCACTCGGCTGGCGCCCGGAAAAAGGGGATGCAGCGACCAAGTCGAAGCCCTCGCCGTCGACGGAGAAGGACTCGGGCGGTCCCGCGGCGGGCTGAGCACCACAATCCACCTCGCCGTGGACGGGCGGGGCCTGCCCATGCGGTTCCTGCTCACCCCGGGCCAGGCCGGGGACAACCCCCAGCTGGTTCCGCTGCTGGATGGCATCAGCGTCGCCCAGCACGGGCCGGGACGCCCGCGGTGCCGGCCTGAGACAGTGATCGCGGACAAGGCGTATTCGCACCCCTCTACCCGGGAGGCGATGCGGAACCGGCGGATCACCTTCGTCAGCCCTGAACGGGATGACCAGATCGCCCGCCGAGCAGCCAAGGGCTCCCGCGGCGGCCGACCACCCGCGTTCGACGCTGCGGTCTACAGACAGCGCAACGTGGTCGAACGCTGCTTCAACCGGCTCAAACCGTTCCACGACCTGGCCACCCGCTACGCCAAACGCGCCGCCTACTACCAGGCCGAACTCACCATCGCCGCCATCGTGCTCTGGCTCCGATGACTTACAGGACAGCTCTTAGACCGCAGCGGGTTCCGGTGCGGCCGTCTTCGCGCGGACCCGGGGCACCAGGGCCGTGAGGCCCAGCCCGATCACCGCGGCGACGGCCGCCGCCGCGAACGTCGTGCGGAAGCCCGCGAGCGAAGGGACCGTCAGCGCGCCGACGGTGATGGTCAGGTTGGCGAGCAGCGTGGCCATCACGGCGCTCGACGTCGAGGTGCCGACCGAACGCATGAGGGCGTTGAGGCCGTTGGCGGAAGCCGTTTCCGTCACCGGCACCGAACCCATGATGAGCGCGGGCATGGCAGCGTAGGCGATGCCGACGCCCGCGCCGATGATCACGGACGCGGTGATGAGCTCTACGACGTTGTCCATCAGCAGGATCGCGAAGACGTAACCGAGGGCGATCACGACGGATCCGGTCATGAGGGTGACGCGCGCGCCGTGGCGGTTGGTCAGGCGCGCGGAGACGGGTGAGAGCGCCATCATGACCAGGCCGTTGGGCGCGAGGCAGAGGCCGGCCTGGACCATGGTCCGGCCGAGGCCGTAGCCGGTGGCCGACGGTGCCTGCAGCAGCTGCGGGAACGACAACGCCATGGCGTACATGGAAAACCCGACGAGGATCGACGCCAGGTTCGTGAACAGTACCGGCCGCCGCGCCGACACGCGCAGGTCGACGAGCGGGTCACGGCGGCGCAACTGGTACCAGCCCCACGCCAGCAGCACGACGATCGCCGCCGCGGCGGTGGCCAGCGTGCCCGCGCTGCCCCAGCCCCATTCGGCGCCCTTGACGATCGGCAACAGCAAGCACGTGAGGCCCACGACCAGGCCCAGCGCGCCCACGTAGTCGAACGGCGCGGGCGTGTGCACGGGCGATTCGCCGACGTACCGCAGGATCAGCCCCGCGCAGATCACGCCGAGGGCCGCGGAACTCCAGAAAAGTACGTGCCAGTCGGCGTTCTGCGCCACGACGGCCGCCAGCGGCAGCCCGATCGCACCGCCGACGCCGAGCGTCGCACTCATCAACGCGACCGCGCCGCTCACCTTCTCCGGCGCCAACTCGTCACGCATGATGCTGATCCCCAACGGGATCACGCCCATCGCGCACCCCTGCAATCCCCGACCGACCACCATCAGCGCGAGCTCGCTGGTGAGTGCCGAGACGGCCGAGCCGACGACCAGGACGGCCAGGTTCGCGAGCAGCACGCGCCGCTTGCCGTACAGGTCGCCGAGCCGTCCCGCGACGGGCGTGATGATCGCGCCCGCCAGCAACGTCACCGTGACGACCCACGACGCGTCGGTCGCGGATGCGTTGAGCAGCTTCGGAAACGCCGGGATCAGCGGCACCACCAAGGTCTGCATGAAGGAAGCGACCAGGCCGCACGAAGCGAGCACAGGGACGATCGCTCGTCCGCTTGTCTGAGCCACGTTGTGCCCCCGGTTTAGTCGTACGCAGTACCGGAAGGGACGCTACCGCTTAGACCGGTCTGGGCGGGAGGTAAGTGATTGATCCGACTTAGCGGACTGGGCTGAATGGAGCAGTCAAATCGGGCGCAGGCGCGGCGGCGCCCGTCCGATTTCGGACGGAGACGCGCGGTACTGTGTCGACGGGCCGGGGGAGCGCCCGGAACGACGGAGGCGACAGGGGCCAGTACGTGGGGATTTTCGACAAGATCCGCGGCGAGTTCATCGACATCATCGAGTGGACCGACGACAGTCGTGACACGATCGTGTGGCGCTTCCCGCGCTACGAGAACGAGATCAAGATGGGCGCCAAGCTCACCGTCCGCGAATCGCAGGCCGCGGTCTTCGTCAACGAGGGCCAGGTCGCCGACGCCTACGCGCCGGGCATGCACACGCTGCAGACGCAGAACATGCCGATCATGTCCACCCTCAAGGGCTGGAAGTACGGATTCAACTCGCCGTTCAAGGCCGAGGTCTACTTCGTCAACACCCGGCAGTTCACCGACCTCAAGTGGGGCACGCAGAACCCGATCATCCTGCGCGACCCTGAGTTCGGCATGGTCCGGCTCCGCGCGTTCGGCGGGTACGCGGTGCGCGTGATCGAGCCCGTCGCGCTGCTCAAGGAGCTCGCGGGCACCGACCCGCAGTTCCGCACCGAGGAGGTCTCCGAGTACCTCCGGCAGATGATCATCGGCAAGCTCGGCCCCGCCATCGCCGCGGCCAAGGTGCCGATGCTCGACCTAGTCACCCAGCAGGACCGGATCGGCGGCGCGATCGCCAACGCGCTCAACCTCGAACTGCACGCCAACGGCATCGAGATCTCGAAGTTCATCATCGAGAACATCTCGGTCCCGCCCGAGGTCGAGGCCGCGATGGACAAGCGGACCCAGATGGGCGTGGTCGGTGATCTCGACCAGTACACGAAGTTCCAGTCCGCCAACGCGATCGAAGCGGCCGCGAACAACCAGGGCGGCGCGGGTGAGGGCCTGGGCATCGGTCTCGGCATGGCGCTCGGCCAGCGGGCCGCGGGGCCGCAGGGCGCGCCGCAGCAGTACCAGCAGCAGCCCCAGTACCAGCAGCAGCCGCAGCAGTATCAGCAGCAGCCGCCGTCCGCGCCGACGCCGCAGATGCCGCCGCCGCTGCCGCAGTCCGAGCAGTGGTTCCTCGGGGCGAACGGTCAGCAGCTCGGCCCGTTCGACCGGGCCCAGCTCGGGCCGCAGATCTCCGCGGGCACGCTGACCCGGGAGACCCTCGTGTGGAAGTCCGGGATGCCGCAATGGACACCGGCCGCGCAGGTGCCGGAGGTCTCGCCGCTGTTCGGCGCGACCCCGCCGCCGCTGCCGCCGCAGTCCTGAGCCGTCCTGATTCGTCCAGCGGAGGGGAGCCGCCATGACCAACCCGAACTACCCGCACCACGGCCCGACGCCGAGCGGACCCATGCCCGGTAGCCCGGGCCCGATGCCGGGCGGTGCCATGCCCGGCGGACCCACGTCTGGTGGCCCGATGCCGAGCGGCCCGATGCCGGGGGCACCCATGCCCGGTGGCACCTTGCCGGGCGGACCCATGCCCGGTGGACCCATGCCGGGTGGCACTTTTCCGGGCGCACCCGCGCCCGGCGGTCCCCCGCAGTACGGTCCGCCACCCGCGTTCGCGCCGGCGAACACGGCCGCGACCACCTACCCGTGCGGCGGCTGCGGAGCCCGCCTGGAGTTCGCGCCGGGGTCGACCTCGATGCAGTGCCCGTATTGCGGGTACCGCCAGGAGATCACGGCGGGCGACCGGCAGATCCGAGAGATCGCGTTCGCCGACCTGACCAACCTGGCCCGCAAACCGATCGCCACGATCGGCCAGTACGTCTTCAAGTGCCAGCGCTGCGGCGCCACCACCGAGACGAACGAAACGGCCAGTCTGTGCCAGTTCTGCGGTGCCCCCTTGGTGATCGACGCGCACGCGTCCGGGCAGCTCGTGCCCGAAGGCGTGCTGCCGTTCCAGTTCGACAAGGGCGCGGTGAGCACGCACCTGAAGAAGTGGACGAACTCGCGTTGGTTCGCGCCGAACGCGCTGAAGAAGGTCGGCACGGCCGAGTCCACCAAGGGCACCTACATCCCGCACTGGACCTACGATTCGCAGACGGACACCGTCTACTCCGGGCAGCGCGGTGAGCACTACTGGGTCACCGAGACCTACTACGACAACGGGCAGCAGAAGACCCGCCGGGTGCGGCACACGCGCTGGTACCCGGCGGGCGGCCAGGTTGCCCGGTTCTTCGACGACGTGCTCGTGCCGGGCAGTACCCAGCTGCCCTCGAAGGAACTCGACAAGCTCGCGCCGTGGCCGTTGGAGCAGGCCGAGCCGTATCAGCCGCAGTTCCTCGCCGGGCATTTCGCGCTGCGCTACGACATCGAGGCCGAATCCGGCTTCGAGGAAGCAAAGCGTCGTATGACGCCGGTCATCGAGGACGACTGCCGCCACGACATCGGTGGCGACGAGCAGCGCGTGCAGTCGATGAACACGCAGCACCGCGACGTCACCTTCAAGCTGATGCTGCTCCCGGTCTGGGTCGCCACCTACGTCTACGCCGGCAAGAACTGGCGGATCCTCGTCAACGGCCGCACCGGCGAAGTCCAGGGCGAACGGCCCTACAGCAAGGCGAAGATCGCCATCGCGGCTCTCATCGCGCTGATCGTCGTGGCCGCGATCGTCTACTTCGTCGCGATCCGCGGCCACAGCAGCGGATCGACGCATTCATCGACCACCCACTCGACCACCAGCCACACCAAGGTCACACACCACCATTGACGCGGCCACGCCGTGAACTCAGCTCGCGGGGCGGTTGATCCAGGTGCGAACACCACGGTGGCCGGAGCAGGTGCCGGAACGGTGCTGGCTGTGGCTGTAGCTGCCGTCATTGCAGAGGGCTGTCGCGCCTGCGGCGTCGGACGAAGGGCGGTGTACGCAGGCGCCTGAGGAGTTGCGGTAGTAGTCCGCACTGCAGGCGGCCGAATTGGTTTTCGGCGGAGCGGCCGTGGTTTTCGGAGTGGTCTTGGCTTTCGCTGTGGTTTTCGGAGCCGCCACCTGGGACGTGGTGGTTTCCGGCGCCACGGAAGTCGGCACGGAAGCGGACGTTGGCGTCTCGGAAGTTGTTGCCGGCGACGCGGACGTGGTCGGCAGCAATGCCGTGGTGACCGGCGGGACTACGCCGCCGGTTCCGGTCGGGGCGGGTGCCGCACCGCAGCCGGCGACCAGCAGTCCGGCGGCCAGGACCAAACCCAGTTTACGCAACACCTTGTGCCTCCTCGGAAAAATACCGTGCGCCGCCTTGTCGACGAATTTCCGTGCAGTGTTACAACCGTGAACAACTACACGGAAAGACACGGAATCCGTTGCCAGAAAACAGAACCCGACCTTTATCGGACGAGGTCTGGACCGCTGATCTTGTGTCACCTCTTCCGGGTTGTCACGGCGCCCTTTCCGCGAGGAAGATGTGGCGCGTGCGAAAACGAGCAGTGGTGGCCGGGGGCGGCGTTGTCGGGCTGACGACGGGGCTCGCGCTCCGGCGGGCGGGGTTCGAAACCTTGGTGTGCGAACAGGAATCCGAGATCCGCGGCGTTGGCGCCGCGCTGGGGTTGTGGGCCAACGCGCTCGCGGTGTTCGACCGGCTCGGCGTGGGCGGCGAGATCCGCGCAGCCGGCGTGCCGAGCGCGATCCGCTACCAGGACCCGGCCGGGCAGGTCATGGACGAGTACTACGGCGACCTCGCCGACGTCGACTACCTCATGGTCACGCGCCAGCGCCTCAACGAGCTGCTCGCCGCCGCGCTGACCACCGACGAGCTGCGCACCGGCGCCCGCGTCACCGGCTACCGCGACCACGACGGTGGCGTGACCGTGGAGTTCGCCGACGGTTCCACCGAGGAAGCCGATCTCCTCGTCGGCGCCGACGGCGTGTACTCGCGCGTCCGCGAGCAGCTCTCCCCCGGTTCGGCCGCTCAGGAGTACCCGGGCCACCTGGCGTGGCGCGGGATCGTCGCGGAGAGCGCGATCCCCGAAATCACCGTGGAACGCTTCGTCGTCGGCCGCGAACGCACCCGCGGCGGCGTGGTCCGCAGCGGCGGCGGCACGGCGTTCTGGGTCCTCGCGCAGCTGGGCGCGCCGCCCACCACGCGTTCCGCGAAGGAGGAAGCTCTCGCCCGCGTCGACCACCTCTACGACGGCGGCTGGCCGTTCCCGTTGCGCGAAGCCATCGAGGCGACACCGGAGGACCGCGTGGTCAGCAACCGCGTGATGGCGCTGCCGCTGCAGTCGCGCTGGGTCTCCGCCCACGTCGCCCTCGCCGGTGACTCGGCGCACGCCGTCTCCCCGCACATCACGTCGGGCGCGTCCCTGGGCATCGAGGACGCCCTGGTGCTCGCCGACCACCTGACGCAGGCGGACGTGCCATCGGCATTGCAGGCCTACGAAGCCGACCGGCTCCCGCGCTACGCCGACGTGTACCGCTGGGTCGACGAGGTCGCCGCGGCCGCCGACGAGCCGCACCTCTACGCCAAGGAGTTCTTCGACTTCGTGAGGTGGATGCTCGGCCGATGAGTTTTCGGGTGCCCGCCGGTCAATACGGGCACACCGAAACGAACGGAGGCCCCCATGGGCAACGTGCGCTGGCACCTCATGATGTCGCTCGACGGCTTCGCCGCCGGCCCCGGCCACTCGATGGACTGGATGTCCGGCATCAAAGTCAGCCCCGCCACCCACCACGAAGCCATCGCCACCCTCGGCGCCGTCCTGGGCGGCCGCCGCGGCTACGACGCCCTCGCACAACGCTTCCCCGGCAAAGCGAGCAAGCAGCCCTACGGCGGCGAGTGGACCGGCCCGGTGTTCGTACTGACCCACCACCCCGAGGACGCGGTCCCCGATGCCGGCATCACCTTCCTCGACTGCGACCTCGCCGAGGCCGTGGAGATCGGGTTGGCCGCCGCGAAGGGCAAGGACCTGGAGATCCACAGCCAGGACATCGCGCGCCAATGCCTGGAGCTCGGCCTGATCGACGAGTTCCGCGTGCACCTGGCGCCCGTCATGCTCGGCGAGGGCGTGCGCCTGTTCGACAGCCCGGGCACGGCGCCCGTCCGCTGGGCCCGCATCCACGACGGCGATCCGGCGCTGGCCGTGGACCTCCGGTACCGCCCGGTGAGGTGAGCCCGCGCATCCGCCTGTTCGATAACGGCTAATCTCGTCCATCGTGTCCGATTGGCTTCGCTACACCCTCATCGCCGTTGTTGTTCTCGCGGGTGTGGCGGTCCTCGCGCGCCGCCGTTCGGTACGGACCGCGCTGGTGGATTTCGCCGAGTTCCTCGTGCCGTCCCTGAGCCGACGACGTGGCCGGATCGCGCTGTCCGTGATCGTATGGTTGATCATCGGGCTCGCGGTCGCCGCGGTGACTTTCGGCGGTCTTCTCTGGTTTCTCGGCTGGCCGCGGTTGCCGAGCACGGCCGCGTTCGGCGTCGACCAGTTCCTCGACCTCACGAAGATCGCCCTGTCCGTGGTCGCGGGGTTCGGCGGCGTGGTGCTGCTCGCGGTCAACTACCGCAAGCAGCGGGTGGCCGAGGACGAGCACCAGCTCGCCGTCGAGAAGGACGAACGGGAGACCGTCCAGAGGTTCAACGAACGCCTCGGCAAAGCCGCCGAGCAATTGGCCCACGAAAGCCCCGCGGTGCGCCTGACCGCCGTCTACTCTCTCGCCGGCCTGGCCGACGACTGGATCGACAAGCGTCAGGTGTGCGTGGACGTCCTGTGCGGGTACCTCCGCCTGGCACCGGACGACGTCTCCGCCGACGAAGCCGAGGTACAGCAAGCAATCCTCCGGACGTTCCGAGAGCGGCTGAGCTACCGCGGCACCTGGCGGCGAGACGAGCTCACCTTCGACTTCACCGGGGTCAGGTTCCACAACGCCGACTTCGCTAATCTGGAGTTCGCCGGCTCGGCGGTGTTCGACGGGGCGAAGTTCGCGGGCGAGCTCACCACGTTCAAACGAACCAGCTTCGCCGGCAAGCTCAGCTGCCACGGCACCTCGTTCGAATCGGACCGATCGACCTTCGAGTTCGCCCGGTTCCACGGAGGCGCCGAGTTCGTCGGCGCTGAATTCTTGGGCCAGGATCTGGACTGTTCCTACTGGAGCGTCGGCCGCCGCCCCATCGACTTCTACCGCTGCCGGTTCCTGGGCAAACTGGTGGACTTTTCCGGGATGCAGCTCCACCCGGGCGACGTTCGGTTCGAGAAGATCGAATTCACCGATGCCCACCTGGACTTCAACTCCATCACCGACCCCTGGTCCGAAAAGGATCGCAGACCGCGGCTCGTCTTCGAAGACGTGCAGTTCACGCGGTGCCGCTGGGAGATGACTCCGTACAGCGCTCACGAGCGGATGATCTGGCTGATCGACTGCGCGCTCGACACAGTTGACCTGGTGATCCGTGACCACGGGCTCACCACACCACGATTGAACGTCCACAACGTCGAGCTCCGCGGCGCCACCATGTTGCCCGAAGCCTGCGTTCGCCGCTGGCCTTCCGAGTAGCGCTCACGAATCCGCCGGACACCACGCGTCCGACGTCCGCCCCGCCGCCATACCGCAGAAGCCCTGCAACCCCCGCACCACCTCGCCACCCTCGACCCGCAGGACCGAGACGGGCTTGGCTTCCGGGACGTGCCGGCCGATGTCGCCGCCGTAGTCGATGGTGCCGGTGACGCCTTCGATGTACTTGTTGGTCTGGTGATCGTCCGGGCGGGAGGTGTGGATGGCGGTGATCTCGCGCCACACCGCGCCCGGCGTCACAGGGATGTCTGCGGACGTCTCGCGCAAATACGCCGTCGCCGTGATCATCACCAGCGCGGCGTCGTAGGACAGGGCGGCGTGGCCGTCGAACGAGCGGCCGCGTTCTGTTTGCTCGAACGGGAACAGCGTGCGGTCCAGCGTGGTGTAGAAGTCGCGCGCCAGGCCTTGCGGGTCGGTTGCCGGTTCGCTGGCGAAGGACAGGTAGTAGTACGGCAGCGCGCGGTTCTGCTCGCGCGCCACCTGGTCGGCGACGTAGCGGGACACGTCGTCGTCGCCGAGGATCGTGGCGGTGCTGCCGCACTGGGCGGCGCCGGTGGCGAAGTCGCCGAAGTCCGGGACGCCGCGGCCGGCGAAGAGGACGAAACCGTTGTAGGAGCACGTGTCCCGGCCGGCCGCGGCGGCGTTGCCGACGAGGCGTTCGCCGTAGCGGTCATGCGAAGAAGGCGCCTGCTGCCCGCCGTCCGGGGAGAAAGCCCGGGCCTCGACCGAAAACCCCTTGTCCGCGAAGGACTTCATGACGTCGTCGCGCAGATTGGTGCTGTAGGTGTCGGAATCGTCGTCCGAGTAGTACACGCGCAACACCCGCGGGCCCGGACGGGTGGCAGCGAAGGCAGCGGCCACCGCCGCCTCGCGACGGTTCTGTGGCGCCACCTGGAAGTACACCGGGTTCTGGTCGGCGAGCCCGTCGGCCGACAGCGTCGAAGCCACCACTGGCAGCCCGGCGTCGCCGAGGGCGCGGATGGTCTGCTGCGTCGGCAGGCTGCTCATGTCCAGCCCCACGACGCCGACGATGCTGCGGTCCTGCTCGGCCATCCGGCTCAGCTGCCGCGCGACGGCCACGCCCTGCCGCATTCCGAGCCCGCCGTTCGCCACGAGCACGCGCACGATCGGGTCGGCCGTCGCCGTCGCGGTGAGCTGCCGAAGCTGCGCGACCGCGACGCCTTCCAGCGACTCGCGTTCCGCCGTGAGACCTTCGGGCGTGCCGTTGGACGAGGTCAGCGCTTCGAGGTCGACGAGCGTGATGTACGGCCGTTCCGGGTGCGCGCCGTGCAGCTCGGCCGCGCGCCGGTTCTGGTCCGTGATCACGGAAAGCACCTGGCGGATGGTGTCGTCGGCGGGCTGGTACACCGAGAACGAGCCGTCGGAGATCCCCACGCACTCGGTGCCCGTCCACGTGAGCCACTCGCTCGACGTGCCGCAGTGGCTGGTCCGGAAATCCTCGTACCGCACGGCGACGAAACTCGCGACCAGCGCGACGATCACCAGCGGCACCCCCAGCCGCATCCACCGCGTCGCCCACCAAGGCGGACTCGACTGCCTACGGCGCAGCACATACGTGTCCCCCAGCGACTGCAAGTGCTTGCGCGCCCGGCTCCGCTGCTCGGGCGTGCCGGGGTCGAGGCCGATCGGCAGGTACCACGCGGCGGCGTCGCGGGCGCGGCGGTCGCGCAGCAGCTCGTGCTGCCACGAGCGGTACGCGTCGCCCGCGTCCGCCGCGGTCCACCGTGGACGGTCCGGGTTCGGCCGGTCCTCCGGCGGAGGAGCGTCGCTCGTGCTGACGACCAGCAACGGGTCGAAGAGGCCCGTCTGGTTGCGCACGTCGTTGATGAGCTCCAGCAGCCGGTAGCCGCCGTTGGTGGTGGTGACGTGGTCGAGCAGCAGTACCGGGTACGTCATCCGCCGGCGCCGGAAGAACGGCCGCCGGTAGCCGCGGCGCAGGTCCTCGAGGAACGCGTTGACCAGCAGCCGCGCGACGAACTCCGGCGACTCCTGCTGCCACTCGCCGTCGGTGAGGCGCACCGCGAAGCGCACGAAGCTACCCGACATCTCCGGCGCGAGGTGCGGCTGGCGCAGGAACCAGCGGTACCGCCCGGAAAGCAGCGGCACGCGGCCGGTGACGGCGAGCCGGAACGTCGCCATCGTCAGCAACCGCAGCACCAGCAACTGGTACTTCCACGCGTCGTTGGAGGGCACCAGCTCCTTGCCGACGTTCTCGATCGCCGAGCGGAACCGCACCAGCAAGCCGTTGTCCTGCAGCTTGCGCAGCAACGTCCGCTCCGGCGGATCCGACGCGGGCAGCTTCTCGGCCATCAGCTGCACGACGAGCGTGAACAGCCCGAACCTCAGGCCGGAACCCCGCGAACGCGGGCTGCGCAGCAACTCGGTGCGCGCTTCCCACAGGATGTCGCGGATCGCGTGGACGCTCGCCGCGGTCGCGGGGCCTTCGGTGTCTTTACGCTGGTCAAGCGGGAGGTACGCGTACCGCACGCCGCCGCTGGGCCGCGCCGTGCCCAGCCGCCGCTTGAACTCTTCGAGCACACCCTCGGCCGGACCCACCAGGCAGACCATCGGCAAACCCTTGCGGCCCGCACGTTCCTGCTGGTAGCCGGGCTCCCACTCGACGTTGGCCGAGTGCAACGACCGCGGCAGATCCCCCATCCGCGGCCGTTGGTACAGCGCGCCGACGAGCTTCACCAGCTTGTCGGACCCCGCGAACGCCAGCGGGTCGCGCTCCTCGATGGGCGTCGTCGTGGTCATGAACCATTTTCGCATCCACCACCGACAGGACTCCCGGCATTTCTGCCGCCAACCGAGCGAATCCTCAGTCGGCGGGCCACTCGTACGACAGCTCGTACCGATCGGCGGCGAGAACCATGTCGTTCATTTCGAGTGGTGTCCCGTCGGTTCCGTAGGCCACCCGGGTGACGGTGATGACGGGAACACCGTCGGCGAGCTGCAACAACGAGGTTTCGCCCGGCGAAGGCATGCGCGCTCCGACCTGCTCGGTGAACGAGCGGAGGAGATGTCCGGCTTCCTCCAAACGCGCATACGTCCCGCCGGGCCCGGTGTCGGGTTTCTCGATCACGGTGCCACGGGTGAGCCCGCGAGGCAGCCTTGACACCGCAAGCTGGACCACCAGATCATCCGCGCGCATCACGCGGTCCCGCACAGTCACTTCGGCACCCTCGGAGATCGCAAGCCTCGCCGCGACCCGAGAATCCGCGCGCTCGAACCTGACCTCGACCGACGCGGAAGGAGTGAGACCGCGAGCCGTGGCATCAGCTCGAAACGCCGCACGATCGCCTTCCCGGGCAGCACGGGAAAGCCGAGTGGTCGCGACTCGCTCCTGCACCAACGCCGGCGGGCGGACGAACACTCCGCGCCCATGCTCCGAGGTCACCAGACCTTCCGAGCGCAGCATGTTCACCGCTTCCCGAACGGTCGGCCGCGACACACCGTAGGTGTCGACCAACTCGCGCTCGCTGGGCAACTGCTCACCCGGCGCGTATTCACCTGCCGCGATCTTGTCGCGAAGATCCCCCGCAACCTGCCGAAACGCAGGTATGCCGCTTCTGCGATCCACCATGCGCACATCCTGCCACTCATCAACTTGTCTTGACCAGTTGCCCCACGGTGTGTCACCGTATGGCAACTCGTCAGGACAAGTCACTGGGCGGTGGTCATGGATTCGTTGACGGAACAGATCGAGGTCGCACGGGCGCGGCTCGAGGAAGTCCGCTACTCCCGCGGCTGGACACTCTCGAACATCCAAGAGATGACCGGCCTCCCCAGCCGCGTCACCGCCGCGCGATGGTGGTTCCGCGCCCCGCACTCGAAGAGCGCCCAGCGGTTCGCCGAGTACGCCCATGAACTCGGCTGCGCCATCCGCCTGCTCGTCATCGAGGACGACCCCGCCGAACGTCCCCTGCCCTGGCGCGAACGCATGCCGCACACCGACTTCACGACCCCGGACCCCGATGCCGACGCGATGGCCGAACCCCGGCGCCTGCAAGAGAAACTCCGCCGCGCCCGCATGGCCGCCGGCCGCTCGCGCACCGACCTCGCCGAGGCCCTCGGCACCAGCCCCATCCACATCTGGACCTTGGAGTACAGCCCGACCGCGCACGACTTGGCGCTGTGCGAGTTCCTGATGTACGCCCGTTTCCTCGGCTACACCATCCGGCTGGACCTGGTGCCCGACAACGACTCCGTAGCCGACAACGAAAGAGGCTCTTCCCCGGACGGATCCGGAAAAGAGCCCCTCTCGATCAGCGCTTAGAGCCTATTCGTAGATCTCACCCTTGGCGGCCTTCGCCACCAGCGACTCCGGCGGCAGGAAGTGGTCGCCGTACCGCGCAGCCAGCTCGCGGGACCGGTCGACAAAGCCCTGCAACCCACCGGCGTACTGGTTGATGTACTGGATCACGCCACCGGTCCACGCGGGGAAGCCGATGCCGAAGATCGAGCCGATGTTGGCGTCGGCCACCGTGGTCAGCACGCCCTCGTCGAAGCACTTCACCGTTTCGAGCGCCTCGGCGAAGAGCATGCGCTCCTTGAGGTCCTCGAAGGGGACGTCGCCGGTGCCGGACTTGAAGGCGTCGCGCAGGCCGGGCCAGAGGCCGGTGCGCTTGCCGTTCTCGTCGTACTCGTAGAAGCCGGCGCCGGTGGAGCGGCCCTTGCGGTCGTACTCGTCGAGCATGCGGTCGATCACGGCTTCGGACGCGTGCGGCGTCCAGGTACCGCCGGCGGCCTCGACCGCGGCCTTCGTCTCGACGCGGATCTTGCGCGGCAGCGTGAGCGTGAGCTCGTCCATCAGCTGCAGCGGCGTCGCCGGGTAGCCGGCCTGCGCACCCGCCTGCTCGATCGACGCCGGCTCGACACCCTCGCCCAGCGCGGCGACGGCCTCGTTGATGAACGTGCCGATCACGCGCGAGGTGAAGAAGCCGCGGCTGTCGTTGACGACGATCGGGGTCTTCTTGATCTGCAGGGTGTAGTCGAAGACCTTCGCGAGCGTCGCGGGCGAGGTCTTCTCACCGCAGATGATCTCGACCAGCGGCATCTTGTCCACCGGCGAGAAGAAGTGGATCCCGATGAAGTCCTCGGTCCGCTTCACGCCCTCGGCGAGGGTGGTGATCGGCAGGGTCGAGGTGTTGGAACCCAGCACGGCGTCGGAGTTGACGATGCTCTCGATCTCGCCGAACACCTTGTGCTTGAGCTCGACGCTCTCGAACACGGCCTCGATCACGAAGTCGACGCCCTCGAAATCGGCCGCGTCGCCAGTCGCCTTGATGCGGCCGAGCAGCTCGTCGGACTTCTCCTGCGTGGTCTTGCCCCGAGAGAGGGCCTTCTCCTCGAGCTTGACCGCGTAGCCCTTGCCCTTGTCGGCGGCTTCCTGCGAGACGTCCTTGAGCACGACGTCGATGCCGGCCTTCGCCGACACATAAGCGATCGCAGCGCCCATCATTCCGGCGCCGAGGACACCCACCTTGCGAGCGGTGTACTTCTCGAAACCGTCGGGACGCGAGCCACCCGAGTTGATCGACTGCAGGTCGAAGAAGAACGCCTTCGTCATGTTCTTCGAGACCTGCCCGGTGGCCAGGCTTACGAAGTAACGCGTCTCGACCTTGATCGCGGTGTCGAAGTCGACCTGCGCACCCTCGATGGCCGCGGCCAGGATCGCGCGCGGCGCGGGCATCGGCGCGCCCTTGAGCTGCTTGCGCAGGTTCGCCGGGAACGCGGGCAGGTTCGCCGCGAAGCTCGGGTTCGACGGGGTGCCGCCCGGGATCTTGTAACCCTTGACGTCCCACGGCTGCACGCCGCCTTCGGGGTTGGCCTTGATCCACGCCTTGGCGGCGGGCACCAGCTCCTCGACGGTGTCCACGACCTCGTGGACCAGACCCAGCTCCAGCGCCTTGCGCGGCTTGTGGCGCGTGCCCTGCAGCAGCACGTTCAGCAGCGCGCTCTGGATGCCGAGCAGCCGCACGGTGCGCACGACGCCGCCACCGCCGGGCAGCAGGCCCAGCGTGACCTCGGGCAGGCCGATCTGGCTGCCCTTCGCGTCGGCCGCGATGCGGTGGTGCGTCGCCAGCGCGATTTCGAGGCCACCGCCCAAAGCGGCGCCGTTGATCGCCGCGACGACCGGCTTGCCCAGCTGCTCGATGCGGCGCATCTGGCTCTTCATCAGCGTGCTGGACGCGGTGAATGCCTCGGCCTGCTCCGGCTTGGCCTGGATCAGGTCACGCAGGTCGCCACCGGCGAAGAACGTCTTCTTGGCCGACGTGATCACGACACCGGTGATGTCGTCCTTCTCCGCCTCGAGCCGGTCGACAGTTACGCCGAGCGACTCGCGGAACGCGGAGTTCATGGTGTTGGCCGACTGGTTGGGGTCGTCCAGCGTCAGCGTGACGATGCCGTCCGCGTCCTTCTCCCAGCGGATGGTCTTGCTTTCAGCCAGCTTTTGATCAGACACAGTGGTCCCTCACACCCGCTCGATGATGGTCGCGACGCCCATGCCGCCGCCGATGCACAGGGTCACCAGGGCGCGGCGCGCCTGGCGGCGTTCCAGCTCGTCGACCACGGTGCCGACCAGCATCGCGCCGGTGGCGCCGAGCGGGTGGCCCATGGCGATCGCGCCGCCGTTGACGTTCACCTTCTCGTCCGGCAGGTGCAGGTCCTTCTGCCACTTGAGCACGACGGACGCGAACGCCTCGTTGAGCTCCCACAGGTCGATGTCGTCCGGGGTCAGGCCCGCGGTCTTCAGCACCTTCTGCGTGGCCGGCGTAGGGCCGGTGAGCATGATCGTGGGCTCCGATCCGATGGCGGCGGTGGCGACGATGCGCGCCTTCGGCGTGAGGCCGAAGGTCTTGCCGACCTGCTCGCTGCCGACGAGCACGATGGCCGCGCCGTCGACGATGCCCGAGGAGTTGCCGCCCGTGTGGACGTGGTCGATCTTCTCGATCTGGTGGTACTTCTGCAGCGCGACGGCGTCGAAGCCGCCCATGTCGCCGATCGTGGTGAACGCCGGCTTGAGCTTCGCCAGGCCCTCCACGGTGCTGCCGGGGCGGCGGTGCTCGTCGTGGTCGAGGATCGTCACGCCGTTGATGTCCTTCACCGGCACCACGGACTTCGCGAAGTAGCCGCCGGACCAGGCCGCCTCGGCCTTCTCCTGCGACCAGGCCGCGAACCGGTCGACGTCCTCGCGGCTGAAGCCCTCCATCGTCGCGATCAGGTCGGCGCCGATGCCCTGCGGCACGATGTACTCGTCGTAGGCCGTGGTCGGGTCCATGAACAGCGCGCCGCCGTCGGAACCCATCGGCACGCGGGACATGGACTCCACGCCGCCGGCGATGATCAGCTGGTCCCAGCCCGAGCGCACCTTCTGGGCCGCCATGTTGGTGGCTTCCAGGCCCGACGCGCAGAACCGGTTGAGCTGCACACCCGCGACGGTCTCGGGCAGGCCGGCCACGAGGGCGGCGGTGCGCGCGATGTCGGCGCCCTGCTCACCCACCGGGGACACGACGCCGAGGATGACGTCGTCGATCACCTGCGGGTCGAGGTTCGGGTGGCGGACCTTGAGCTCTTCGATCAGCCCGACCACCAGGTCGAGCGGCTTGGTGCCGTGGAGGGCACCGCCCTTGTTCTTACCTCGAGGCGTGCGCATCGCCTCGTAGATGTAGGCCTCGCTACTCACTGAACACTCCTCCGCGCAGCGGCGTGGTTGGACACTTCGGTGTATCTCACGGCCGAGCATACCGAGCCATGGGTGCTAATGCCCATTAACATATGCCTGGCGAACCCGATGGTGTCAATGGGTTGCCCGTGTTCCGATTAGCGCTATCGTCGGTTCACCATGAGTACTCCAGCCCGCGGGTCGCGCCCCCGCGACCGCAAGGCCCAGCTCGCCGCGGTCGCCGCGGGGCTGTTCCGCGCGCGCGGCTTCCACGGCGTCGGTATCAACGACATCGCGGCCGCGGCGGGCGTCACCGGGCCGGCCCTCTACCGGCACTTCGCGGACAAGCAGGCGATCCTGGCCTACGTCGTGCTGGCCGGGATCGACGACATGGAGGCGGTCACCGCGTCGGCGTTGTCGGGTGGGCCTGACCAGCTGGAAGTGCTGCTGACGGGGCTGGCCACGCAGGCTGTCGAACGGCGCGAGATCGCTGCTTTGTGGCGCTGGGAAGGCCCTCATCTGCCACACGACGAGCGGCGGGAGATCCGGCGGCGGTCGGGTGCGGTGCTCGACGCGTGGACGAAGGCGCTGCTGGAAGTCCGCCCTTCGCTGGCTCTCGACGACGCCGAGTTTCTCTGCTGGGGCGCGCTGTCGGTGTTCGGCAGCGTGGCTGTGCACCACACCACGGTGGCCCGTCGCCGATTCGTTCCGCTGCTCGTCGAGCTGGCCACGGCTGTGTTGAACAGCACAATCCCTTCGGCAGGCGTCGTGGAGCCGGTTCGGGACGGTCTCGGCACGCCTTCCCGCCGCGAACAGGTGCTGGCGGCCGCGACTTCACTGTTCGCCGAACGCGGCTTCCACGCGGTGAGCATGGAGGACATCGGTGCAGCGGCCGGGATCGCCGGACCCAGCGTCTACCGGCACTTCCCCAGCAAAGCGGCCCTGATGGTCGCCATCGGACACCGAGCGGCGGACCGGCTCGCCCTGGCCGCCGAGCAGGCCATGCGCGCCCCCGACGAACGCACGGCACTGCGCCGCCTGGCGGCTTCGTACGTCCACACGCTCCTGCACACGCCCGAGCTACTGGTCTCCTTCACGGCCGACCGCGTCACCATGCCGGACCGCGACAAGGCCGATCTGCTGCGCGTGCAGCGGGACTACGTGGACTCCTGGGTGACACTGCTGTCGACGATCTCGCCCACCCTGCCCGCCCGCGAGGCGAAAATCCGGGTGCACGCGGCGCTGACGATCGCCAACGACCTCACGCGAACCCGGCGGGTGAGCGGGCGGCCGCGATTCGAGGCTGAGTTGACGGCATTGCTGCACGCGGTGCTGGAGTACTGAAGAAGCTCTCGGCGAAATCGCTCCCCCTCACCGCATCCGCGTGCGAGCATGCCGAGTGCCCACCGGACGAAGACTGCATCTGGTCACGGCGGACGAAGGACATCGGGTGTCGACGCTCGAACTGTTCTTCGACCTCGTGTTCGTGTACGCGATCACGCAGACGACCCAGCTGATGGCCGACCACCTGAGCCCTCTCGGCGTTGCCGAGGGGCTGTTGGTGCTGGCGGTGCTGTGGTGGTGCTGGTGCTGCTATGCCTGGCTCGGCACGACGATCCACGTGGACCACGGCATCGCGCGGCTCGCGATGTTCGGGGCGATGGGCGTGATGTTCCTGCTTTCGCTCACGGTGCCGGAGGCGTTCACGGATCGGCCGGGTGGGCTGGACGGGCCGTTGCTGTTCGTCGGGTGTTACGCGATCGTGCGAGTGCTGCACGAGGTCGCGTACCTGGGTGCGGCGCGGCACGACCCGGAGTTGCAGCGCGTGCTGCTGCGGATGTTGCGCGGGCTGGTGCCGAGCATCGGGTTGCTGGTGCTGGCGGCGTTCCTCGCCGGGCCGTGGCAGCTGGTGCTGTGGGTGGTCGCGCTGACCGTGGACTACGTGAACGTCTACTTTTCTGGCCCCGCCGGCTGGCGGCTCAACTCGCCGGCGCATTTCGCGGAGCGGTTCGGGCTGATCGTGATCATCGCGCTCGGCGAATCGATCGTGGCGATCGGGATCGGCATCGGGCCGGTGCCCATGACGTGGCTGATCGCCGGCTGCGCGCTGTGCGGGGTCGCACTCGCCGCGGGCATGTGGTGGACCTATTTCGACGTGGTCGCGCGCGTCGCCGAGCACCGGCTCGCGGGCGCGAAGGGCGTGGAGCGCACGAAGCTCGCGACGGACTCGTACACGTTCCTGCACTTGCCGCTGATCGCGGGGATCGTGCTCGTGGCGCTGGGCCTGAAGAAGGCATTCCTCTACCTGTCCGACACCGCGCACCACGTACCCGGCGAGGCGCTGCACGGCGTGCCCATCTGGGCGCTCACCGGTGGGCTCGCGTTGTACCTCGTGGCGCTGAGTGCGTTGCGGCGGCGGAACGTCGGCAGCTGGAACGTCCAGCGCCTCGTACTCGCCGCCGTGTTGCTCGGGGTCACGCCGCTGCTGGAGCACGTCCCCGCGGCGGTGGCTGTGGTCGCGGCCGCCGTGGCGGTGCTGGGGCTGGTCGCGTTCGAGCGGATGGCCTGGGTGCGGCGGCAGGTCCCCCTGCCGCCGCGTTGACCAGTGAGCCTCAGCCCACCAGGTAGTTGCCAGCGACGTCGGGTTTGGTCGGGTGGTAGTAGTCCACGATGCCGTCCGACCAGACGGACACCGCAATTCGATCTTCGGCGTCCGGGCCGAATACGTCGAACAAGGCGTCGATGTTGGCCGGGCTGAACCCGATGGCGAGCATCAAAGCGGTGAAAAGCGGACGTTCGATCAGGCCGTCGCCGTCGGGGTCGCCGAGGGCGGACAACGCGTGGGCGAAGTCGGTGACGGTGTCGTCGAACTTTTCGGGAGACAGGACGCACGCGGTGAACTCGTCGTAGCTCACCTTGCCGTCGCGGTTGGCGTCGAGCTCGCGCTCGACGGTGGTCCACCACTTGGCGAAGGAGGCTCTCAGCGCCACCTTCGCTTCGGGACCCGAGCCGTCGGCCACCTGCTCGACGCGGTCGGACATCGCCGTGAAGTCACTCTCCTCCAAGAATCCGCTGTGATCGACATCGAACAATTCGAAAACGACCTTTACCCGATCTTCGGCAGTGACGGTCATGACTCCCCATATGATTCCGGCGGAAATTCCACACCGAAGTGTGCCGAGACCCAGGTAATCATGAAACTGTTTCCACACTAACGAGTGCAATTGCCGTCACCCGGCGAATTCACCGGAGAAGCGCAGCAGTTCGGCCGTTCGAACCGGGGCCGGTGACGCGCTGCCACGCAAGGTCGGCCGGCACGTGCTAACCTACTCGCGAGTAGGTAACCCGAGGGGGAGGCCACATGGCTGCGGCGAGGAAACGAGACGCGATGGGCTTCGGCCTGGCCGCGCTCACCCGGCTGGCCGGGAGCAGCGTGATCGACAGGGCCGGGCTGCGCGGGCCCGTGCAGAACCTGGTCAAAGCGGGCACCCGCAACGGTTTCCGCGCGGCGGGGGCGGCCACGCGGTCGTTCAAGTCGGTGCGGCGGCTCGGCAAACCCGCGCGGCTGGCCCCCGCGCAGGACACCGGGCTGTTCGACCTCACGCCCAGCGAAGACCAGCAGCTCATCGCGGAGACGGTGACCGAGTTCGCCGCCGAGCAGCTGCGGCCCGCCGCCGCGGACGCCGACGCCAAGCTCGCGGCGCCCGAAGGCCTGCTCACGCGTGCGGCCGAGCTCGGCATCAGCCTCGTCGGCATCCCCGAGGAGCTGGGCGGGGCGGGCACCGAGCGTTCCGTCGTCACCAACGCGCTCGTCGCCGAGGCCCTCGCGCACGGCGACATGGGCCTGGCCGTGTCCGTGCTCGCGCCGTCCGCGGTGAGCACGGCGCTCGTGGCCTGGGGCGACGAGCAGCAGCAGGCCGACTACGTGCCCGCGTTCGCCGGCGCCCAGGTGCCCGCGGCGGCACTGGCCCTGCTGGAGCGCACGCCGCTGTTCGACCCGTTCAAGCCCGCCACGAAGGCCAAACGCACGCCGAAGGGCTACCAGCTCGACGGCGTGAAGTCGCTGGTCCCGCGTGCGGCGGAGGCAGAGTTGTTCCTCGTCTCGGCCGATCTCGAAGGCCGCGGCCCGGCGCTGTTCCTCGTGGAATCGTCGTCGGCGGGGGTCACCGTGGAGGCCGAGCCGGCGATGGGCCTGCGTGGCGCCGCGACCGGCAAGCTGCACCTGGAGAAGGTCGCGCTGCCGGCTGGCGCGTTGCTTGGCGGCGGGAAGCCCGACGTGTTCACCGAGGTCGTGCGCCTCTCGCGGCTGGGCTGGGCGGCGCTCGCCGCCGGGACGGCGAAGGCCGTGCTCGACTACGTGGTGCCGTACGTGAACGAGCGCACCGCGTTCGGCGAGCCGATCAGCCACCGGCAGGCGGTGGCGTTCTCCGTCGCCGACATCGCCATCGAGCTCGAGGGCCTGCGCCTGGTCACGCTGCGCGCGGCGGCGCGGGCCGAGCAGGGCAAGGACTACGCGCGGGAGGCCGCGCTGGCGCGCAAGCTGGCCGTGGACAAGGGCATGCGCATCGGCAACGCGGGCGTGCAGCTGCTGGGCGGACACGGCTTCGTGAAGGAGCACCCCGTGGAGCGCTGGTACCGGGACTTGCGAGCGATCGGCGTGATGGAAGGCGCCGTCCTCCTCTAGAAAGGCTTTTCGATGATCAACCTCGAAGTTCCGAAGAAGGCCGGCACGCTGATCAACCAGGCGTACCAGGCCGCGGCCCAAGTGTTCCGGCCGATCTCGCGCAAGTACGACCGCGCCGAACACACCTACCCAGCCGAGCTCGACATGTTCGCGGCCCTGCTCGACGGCCTCAACTCCTCCGGCGAGGGCGGCGCCGGCGCGGCGGGCGTGCGCCGCTCTCGTGACTCGGCGGGCGACGGAAACCGCAACGGCGCCAACCTCAACGTCGTCCTCGGCACGATCGAGATGTGCTGGGGTGACGTCGGCCTGCTGCTGTCCATGCCACGCCAGGGCCTGGGCAACGCGGCCATCAGCTCCGTCGCGACGGACGAGCAGCTCGCCCGGTTTTCCGGCCTGTGGGCCGCCATGGCCATCACCGAGCCCGACTGCGGCTCCGACTCCGCCGCCATCACCACCTCCGCCGTCCTCGACGGCGACGACTACGTGCTCAACGGCGAGAAAATCTTCGTGACGTCGGGCCAGCGCGCGGACGCCGTGGTGGTTTGGGCCACTTTGGACCGTACGAAGGGCCGCGCGGCGATCAAGTCCTTTGTGGTCGAGAAGGGCACGCCGGGCTTCGAAGTCGTTCGCGTGGAACACAAGCTGGGCATCCGCGCGTCCGACACGGCCGTGCTGCGCTTCGAAAACTGCCGCGTCCCGCGCGAGAACCTGCTGGGCACGCCGGACATCGACACCGCCAAGGGCTTCGCGGGCGTCATGCAGACGTTCGACAACACCCGGCCGCTGGTCGCAGCCATGGCAGTGGGCGTCGCCCGCGCCGCCCTGGAGGAGACCCGCCGAATCCTGTCGTCCGCGGGCGTCACGATCGACTACGACCGCCCCCCGCAGCACCCGGCCGCCGCCACCTGGCTCGAACTGGAGGCCGACTTCGAGTCCGCGTACCTCCTGACACTGGAATCGGCGTGGATGGCGGACAACCGCAAGCCCAACTCCCTGCAGGCCTCCATGGCGAAGGCCAAGGCCGGCCGGACCGTGGTGGACGTGACCCTGAAGTGCGTCGAGCTGGCCGGCGTGTACGGGTACACGGAGGAATCGCTGCTGGAGAAGTGGGCTCGGGACGCAAAAATCCTCGACATCTTCGAGGGGACGCAGCAGATCCAGCAGCTGATCGTGGCTCGGCGGGTGTTGGGGAAGACGTCGGCGCAGTTGAAGTAGGTTGGGGCGTAACGAAACACCGCCCGGTCGCAACGGAACTGCGACTGGGCGGTGTTCGTCTCCGCCCAATGGCGGTTTCATGCCGGCAATGCCACCCGTTGCAGCGCTCGCATGCACCTGCCCCGACCGAAACTCTATTCGGAAATTCTTCTGACCGAATAGTCAATACCGGAAACACCTTCCTCGAGCACTGGCACTGGCCTGAATCAAATTCACAGCGGGGGTTGCCAGAATACGGCCCGGAACTGTTCAGACAGACGGCTTTCACCACGCTGCCCGACACGAAGGCCAACCACCTCTACGGCTCGGTCTACTTCCTCCCCAACTGCTACAGCGACGCCCTCGGCGCGCTCGACGCACTGGAAAAGGCACTCACCGCGCTCAGGTGAGTTTTTCTCCAACTCCTCACGTAATTAGCGTCTTAGGTCCGGAATATCGGATTGATCTCCTGCCGATAGATTTCGACGTGTTTGCCTTAACCTTCGCGGCATGACGAATCCTGGGGAGTACGGCCCACCCAAGGGCCTGGGACAGGCGCGGATCTTCATGTGGATCCAGGTCGCCTTCAGCGTGCTCGGTTCGATCCTGATCGGAGCCGTCGCGGGCGCCTCCGCCGGGGGTTTCGCCGGGGTGCTGCTGGTGATCGTGGTGGTCAACATCCTGATGGCGATCGCCCTCGCCGCCTGCGCGATCGTGCTCCCGCAAGGCAAGCAGTGGGCGTTCGTGACCGCCATCGTGGTGGAGGCGGTGATCATCATCAACGGCATCGTGACGCTGATCAGCAGCGGCTTTTCGGGCGTGCTGCCGCTGGTTTTCGCGGGCCTCGCCCTGCGCGGTCTGCTACAGCGTGACGTGCGTGACTGGATCTCCGCCCGCAACGGTCAGGCGCCGGCGGTCTAAGTCAACAAGAAAGGGGGGCACCGAGTCAGCCCGGTGCCCCTTTGCTCGCCGTCAGATGCGGTCGTCGAGAAACTCGTCCAGATAAGTCCACGTGGTGCCCCGCGCCTTACGCCCGGTCAGCACACCGAGGTGACCACCAGGCGCGGTGCGGAAGCGCACCTCCGGTGCGTTTTCCAGCAGCCGCACCACGCGTTCCACCGAAGGCTGCGGGGCGATCGTGTCGTTCTCGCCCGCGACGACGAGTACCGGAGCCTTCACGTCCGACAGACTGATCTTGCGCCCGTTGAGGTCGACGGTGCCTTCGGCGAGGTCATTGGTGCGGAAAAGGCGGTGGTAGAGCTGCCCGAACGTGCGGCCCGGGTAGGCGTACATGTTGTCCATGAAGTGGTCCACGGCCTCGATCTGCGCGAGGTAGTCGCGGTCGTCGAGGTTCTTGAGGATCGCGATGGGCTTCGTGATCTCCTTGCTGATGCCCGTCGCGCGGAACACCCGGCTGACCAAATAGGACGGTGCGCCGCCGAACGCGCGGTAGACCGGCGTGAGCAGGTGGCCGCCGGTGAGGTCGACGAGCGGGCGGAACGGCGCGACGATCGGGATCGCCGCGAAGTCGACCGGCGACGCGATGGCGGTGACGGACTCGATCGGCAGCTCGGGCTGGTCGGCGTTCACCAGCAGCGAGAAGATCCCGCCCAGCGACCATGACACCAGGTGCACGCCCTCGCCGCCCGCGTCCTCGCTCACCTTGCGGATCGCGCGCGGCAGCACCTCGTCGATCCAGTGCTCGATGCCGAGGCGCCGATCGGAGAACGCGACGTTGCCGTAGTCGACGAGGTAGACGTTGCGCCCGGCCTCCACGAGGTGCTCGATCAGGCTGCAGCCGCGGCGCAGGTCGAAGCACAGCGCGGGCGCGGCCAGCGGCGGCACGAGCAGGATCGGCGGCCCCGACACCGGCGCGCCACTGTGGGTCATCCGGTACAGCGAGCGGTTCGGGCCCTGGTCGATGAGCACCCGGGGCATCGGGCGCAGGTCGGCGACACCGCCGTGCAGCACCTTCCCCACGACGTTCGACGCCGCTGCGGCCAGCCGTGCCGTGGGTGAAACCATGTGTGCCTCCTGAGCTCGACCTCTCGGAGGCAATCTTGCCCGTGGCCGGGGGCGGCATCAACACCGCCACACTTGCAAGCACCCGGCAAGCACGTCCATTTCGGACAGTGCCCGGTGACCGGGAACCTAGTTCCCCGCGTCGGCCGCCGGAGCGCTCTGAGCAGCGCGGGACTCGTATTCCGCTCGCGCCGGGGAATGCGCGGCCGACGCCAGCAGCTGATCACCGCCGAGCGCGCGCACGAACCATTCGCCGAACGCGCGCGGGAACAGCCGCGTGATCCGGCCCGTGAAATCCAGGGATTTCGGCACGAAAACATCGAACTTCGGGTATTTCAGGGCATCCGCGATCGCCGCGGCGACGTCTTCGGGCCCCACGGACTTGATGAACTTCGCCTCGCCGAGCCCGGACGCCAGCTCCGTGCGCACCACCGCCGGCATCACGCACGACACCGACACGCCCGTGCCGCGCAGCTCCAAGTGCACCGCCTCCGACAGCCCGACCACCGCGTGCTTGGTCGCGCAGTACGTGGCCGCGCCCGGGAACCCGGACTTCCCGGCCATCGAAGCGACGTTCACGATGTGCCCGGTCCGCCGCGGCTTCATCCGCTTCACGGCTTCGCGCGTGCCATGGATGACGGCGTGCAGATTGATCTCCAGCATCCGGCGCGTCGCCGCGTCGTCCTCCTCGTCGAGCGGCGCCAGTGGCATGATGCCGGCGTTGTTGATCAGCACGTCGATGGGCCCGACCTGGCGCTCGACCTCGTCGAGGAACTCGGTGAACGCTTTCGTGTCGGTCACGTCCAGCGGCAGCGCGACGGCGTCGGGCCCCAGCTCACCGGCCGTCTTCTCCGCGCGGACGAGGTCGAGGTCGCCCAGCACCACCCGCGCGCCGAGCCGCTTGAGCGCGGTGGCCGTGGCGGCCCCGATGCCCTGCGCGCCACCGGTGATGACGATGACCTTCCCGGACAGCGTTCGCGGCTGCTTGGCCATGGCCGGCTCCTCTTGCCTCGGGGCACTGTTGGCGTCGTGTCAATATCGTGCCCCGGCGCGGCGCCGAGCGCCAGTCGACTGCCCCGATCAGAGGCGTCGCTCGAAGACCTGACCGATCCAGCCGTCGACGTCGAAGCGGACGGTCGGCGTGAAGCCCTGGCCCTCGTAGTAGCGCTGCAACTCGCCGTCGCCACCGGCCCAGCAGTCGACGCGCACGAGGCCGATGCCGCTCTTCCGGGCCTCCTCCAGCGCGTGCTCCAGCAGCCGCGCGCCCACCCGGTGACCCGCGAACCGGCGCGACGTGATGAGCAGCCCGATGTACAGCTCCCGCTCCGCGGCCGGCGGCACGTACTTCGGGCATTCCTCGCGGACGATCAACGCCCCCGCCGGCTCACCGTCGACCTCGGCGATGCCGAGACCCGGCTCCTTCGCCATGTCGGCCACGCGCGAGGCCCGGTGCGGAATACCGCTCCACGGCTGATCACCCCACTGACCGGCGCTGCCGCGCGCCACCAGCCACTCGACGGCCTCGTCGAAGAAGCGCAGCAACGTGTCGGCGTCGCCGGGTTCGCCTGGGCGGATCGTGAAAGTCGCCATCTCCGACGTTGTACCCCTAGGGCAGCGTCAGGACCACCTGCCCGGCCTCGGTGATCGCGACGGTGTGCTCCGAGTGCGACGCGCGGGTGCCGTCGGTGGTGTGGACGGTCCAGCCGTCGTCGGCGTGCCGGTAGTCGTCGAGGCCGCCGCGGGTGAACATGGGCTCGAGGGCGAGGACCAGACCAGGCCGCAGGCGCAGGCCGCGACCGGGGCGGCCGTCGTTGGGCACTGGCGGGTCCTCGTGCATCGCGCGGCCGATGCCGTGGCCGCCGTGGTCTTCGGTGACGCCGTAGCCCGGCGCCCGGCCGATCGAGGCGATGGCGGCCGAGATGTCGCCCATCTTCGCGCCGGGCTGCGCGGCCGCGATGCCTGCCGCGAGCGCCTTTTCCGTCGCAGCGATCAAGGCGAGGTCGGCCGGGTCCGCCGCGCCGACGACGAAGCTCACCGCGGCGTCGCCGTGCCAGCCGTCGATGGACGCGCCGCAATCGATGCTCAGCAGGTCGCCGTCACGCAGGCGGTACCGGCCGGGGATGCCGTGAACGATGGCGTCGTTCACGCTCGCGCAGATCACGCCCGGGTACGGCGTCGGCGCCCAGTTCGGGTGGTAGCCGAGGAACGACGGCTTCGCCCCGGCGTCGGCCATCACCTGAGCGGCGACGGCGTCCAGCCCGGCCAGCGAAACGCCGATGTCCGCGGCCTCCCGCACAGCAGCCAGCGCCTGGGCCACCACGCGGCCCGCCTCCCGCATCACCGCGAGCTCGGTCGCGGTCTTCAGCTCCACCATGAGGATAACTATACCGGTATTATTATCCCGGCCCGTAAGCTCCCCGTCGTGCACATCGAAAACCGCCTTGCCGAGCTCGGCCTGCAGTTGCCGGAGCCGATGAACCCGCCGCCCGGCGTCACGCTCGCCTTCCCGTGGGTCCGCGTCTTCCGGGACCGCGCGTTCATTTCGGGCCACGGCCCTCTGCTCCCCGACGGCTCCCTCGCCGGCCCCCTCGGCAAGGTCGGCGCCGAGGTCACCGAAGAGCAGGCGTACGAGGCCGCCCGCCTGACCGCCCTCGCGGTGCTCAGTTCGCTGAAGCTCGCACTCGGCGACCTCGACCGCGTCACGGCGTGGCTGCGCGTGTTCGGCATGGTCAACACCGCGCCCGGGTTCGCCCGCACTCCCGCCGTGGTCAACGGTTTTTCCGACCTCATCGTGCAGCTGTGGGGCGCGGACGCGGGTGACCACGCGCGCTCGGCGGTCGGCCTCGCGGAGCTGCCGTTCGGCATTCCAGTGGAGATCGAGGCGGAAGTGGCGATCGACTGACCGCCGGCGCACCCCGTCGCGGATGAGGTCGCCGACGTCGTGGCCACGGCTGTTGCCGCCGGCGGTGCGGCCGTGGTGGCCGGGCATTCGTCGGGAGGGATGCTGGCGTTGCGGGCGACGGTGCGGCCAGACGTGGTGCGGTGGGTGGTCGCGTAGGAGCCACCTTCTGCCATCACGGCAGGAGGCGCGCGGCGGCTGCGGGCGGTGGTGGACGCTGTTGACCTCGACGGTGCGCTGGCCTTGTTCCGCACGGACGCCGTGGGAATGCCTGCCGACGTGGTCTCGTCGATGCGGGAAACCCCGCAGTGGCAAGAAGATCCCGCGCTCGCGCACACCACTGCGTACGACGCGGCGAACTGGCCGCGGTCATGGTGTCTTGACCAGCGCGGCGATCCGCGTCGCGAAGTCCGCCCACAACTCGCGCGGCAGGCTGTGCCCCATGCCGGGTACCACCACGAGCTCCGCCCCGGGGATGGCCGCCGCCGTGGCGCGCCCGCCGCTGAGGTCGCACATGCGGTCGGCGTCGCCGTGGATGACCAGGGTGGGCACGTCCAGCTGCCGCAGCCGGTCCGTGCGGTCGCCCGACGCCACCACGGCGATGGCTTGCCGCGGCATGCCCAGTGCGGGGTAGCCCCGGTCGAACGTCCGCCCCGCTCGCTCAGCGACGGCAGCTTCGTCGAACTCGAACCCCGGCGACCCGGTGATCCGCGACGCTCGCACCTGCCACGCCACGAACGCCTGCCGCTCGCTCGGCGGCTGTCCCATCTCGGCCAGGATCGACGGGTCGGGCGCGCCCACACCCGGGGCCCCGGTCGTGGACATGATGGACGTCAGCGTCCGCACCCGATCGGGGTGCTCGATGGCGACCATCTGCGCGATCATCCCGCCGAGCGACGCTCCGACGAGGTGTGCGCTCTCCAGCCCGAGCAGATCAAGCAGCCCGACCGTGTCACCCGCGAGGTCCGACAGCGTGTAGGACGCCGTCGCGAAATCCCCCGCGAGAACGGCAGCGAAATCCGGCACAGGCGCGTCGTCGAAATGCGTGGACCGGCCGGAGTCGCGGTTGTCGAAGCGGATTACGTGCAAGCCGCGGTCCACCAGTTCCCGGCAGAACTCCTCAGGCCAGTTGATCATCTGTGCGCCACCGCCCATGATCAGCACGACCGGCGGCATTCCGGGGTCACCGAAGCGTTCGTACGCCAGCTCGATTCCGGACGGGCCGACGTTCAGTGCGCGTTCCTCAGGCATGCCGACCACAGTAATCATTCGGCGGCGCCGAAACATCGCCCCGCGGACCGATGTTTCCGGCTTGCCACCCGGGTTATGGTGAAAGGGGATCAACCGGAAGTCCGGCGTTTTCTGCCATGATCGGCCGCATGACTCCGGACAACCACACGCTGCCGGCCAACGACTACAACAGCTTCGCCGAGGCATACGCGGCCCAGAACGAAAACGGCATCCAGAACGCCTACTACGAGCAGCCCGCGATGCTGGAGCTCGCCGGCGACGTCGCCGGAAGACGGGTCCTCGACGCCGGCTGCGGCACCGGCCCGCTGTCCGAGGTGCTGCGCGATCGCGGCGCGATCATGTCCGGGTTCGACCTCAGCGCCGGCATGTTGGAGCTGGCCCGCCGCCGGCTCGGGCCCGAGGCCGACCTGCGCGTCGCCGATCTGGCCGAACCGCTACCCTACGCCGACAACGCGTTCGACGACGTCATTGCGTCCCTCGTGCTGCACTACCTGGAGGACTGGGGCCCGTCGCTCACCGAGCTCAAGCGCATCCTCAAACCGGGTGGACGCCTGCTGATCTCGGTCGATCACCCCTTCGCCATCCACGCCCTGCAGCGCATGGAAGGCATCAAGACCAACTACTTCGAGACCTACAACTGGACGGAAGAGTGGACGTTCGGCAGCCAGACCATCCCGATGTCGTTCTGGATGCGGCCACTGCACGCGATGACCGCCGCCTTCACCGCGGCGCGCTTCGAGATCTCCGTGATCAGCGAACCCATGCCCGCGCCGGCCGCCCGCGAGCTGTGGCCCGAGGACTACCGTCTGCTCACGATCAGCCCGAGCTTCCTGTTCTTCGTGTTGACCGCGAGCTGACGCACTAGCCCGCGACGCCGAGGTGGCGAGCGATGAGCATCCGCTGCACCTCGCTCGTCCCCTCGCCGATCTCCAGGATCTTCGCGTCGCGGTAGAAGCGGCTGACCGGGTATTCGTTCATGAAGCCGTAGCCGCCGTAGATCTGGGTGGCGTCGCGGGCGTTGTCCATGGCGGCGTTGGAGGCGACGAGCTTCGCGATGGACGCTTCCTTCTTGAAGGGTTCGCCGCGCAGCATCTTCGACGCCGCCTGGTAATACGCGAGGCGCGCGGTGTGGGTGCGCACCTCCATGTCGGCGATCTTGAACTGGATCGCCTGGTACTCGCCGATCCGGTGGCCGAAGGCGACGCGGTCCTTGGCGTACTTGAGGCACTCGTCGACGCAGCCCTGGGCCAGACCCACGCTCACGGCGGCGATCGCGACGCGGCCTTCGTCCAGAATGGACAGGAACTGTGCGTAGCCACGGCCGCGGATGCCGACCAGGTTCTCCGCCGGCACACGAACGTCCGCGAAGGACAGCTCGTGCGTGTCCGAGCAGTTCCAGCCGACCTTGGAGTACTTGGGCGCCACGGCGAAGCCCGGCGTGCCCGAGGGCACGAGGATCGCGGAGATCTCCTTGCGGCCGTTCTCCATCACGTCGGTGACCGCCGTGACGGTGACCAGCCGCGTGATGTCGGTGCCGGAGTTGGTGATGAACGCCTTGCTGCCGTTGATCACCCACTGGTCACCGTCGAGCTTGGCCCGGGTACGCGTGGCGCCGGCGTCCGAACCGCCGCCCGGTTCCGTGAGGCCGAAGCCACCGAGAGCTTCGCCGGAGCACAGGGCGGGCAGCCAGGTTTCCTTCTGCTCCTGCGTGCCGAAGCGGTAGATCGGCATCGCGCCGAGGGAAACGCCGGCCTCCAGCGTGATCGCGACCGACGAGTCGACCCGCGCCAGCTCCTCCAGGGCCAGGCACAGCGCGAAGTAGTCGCCACCCATGCCGCCGAACTCCTCGGCGAACGGCAGGCCGAACAGGCCCATCTCGCCCATCTTGGCCACGAGCTCGTACGGGAACTGTTCCTTCTCGTACATCGGCCCGATCACGGGCGCGACCTCGTTGTGCGCGAAGTCCTCGACCGTCTTGCGCAGCGCCTCGTACTCTTCGTCCAGCCGGAAGTCGATCATCGTTGCTCCTCGTTCGGGCTCACCACGGCCAGGGTTTCGTCCAACGCCACCTGCTGGCCCGCGCGCGCCGAAAGCTCGCTCACCACGCCGTCGATCGGCGCGGTCACGGTGTGTTCCATCTTCATCGCTTCCACGACCAGCAACGGTGTGCCGGCCGCGACCACGTCGCCCTGGGCGACCTTGACCACCAGGACCATGCCCGGCATCGGGCTCTTCACCGGCCCGGCGCCCGCGGCTTCACCACGCGCCGCCAGCCGCACTTCCTGGTCCGCGAACGCGAAACCGAAGCCATCGCGCGCGAGCCAGACCATCCGTTGTGGACCTTCGGCGCGGCGGTAGCGCTCGATCCCGGTTTCGCGCCGCACTTCCAGCACGTCGCCGGCGCGGGTCGCGGTGGCCTCGACCGGTGCGTTGTCGTCGACCTGCACGGTGGCCTGGGAAACGAGCCCCGTCACTCGCACCACGGCCTGGACCTCGCCGACGCGCAGGCGGAACGTGACCCCGCCTCCGCCGCCGATGCGCCACCCGCTGGGCACGTCCCACGGATCCACCACGGAACCCTGGGGCTGCAACGAAAGCAACCGGTCGAGCGCCGCCGCCACGAAGAACCCTTCGGGCACCTCCGACGACACCAGCGACGACAGCCGCCGGTCCACCAGCTCGGTGTCGAGCCGGCCCGCGCGCACGTCCTCGTCGGCGAGCAGGCTGCGCAGGAACGCGATGTTCGTACCCAGCCCCAGCAACGCCGTGTCCGCCAGCGCGCGGTCGAGCTTGCGCAACGCCGCCGTGCGGTCGGGGCCGTAAGCGATCACCTTGGCCAGCATCGGGTCGTAGTTCGAGCCGACCACCGCGCCCTCGGTCATCCACGAGTCCACGCGCACGCCGTCACCCGACGGCTCGTGCACGGCGAGCACCGTGCCGCCGGTCGGGATGAAGCCACGCGCGGGATCCTCCGCGTATACGCGGGCTTCCACGGCGTGGCCTTCGATACGCACGTCCTCCTGCTTCACCGTCAGCGGCTCACCGGCGGCCACGCGGACCTGCCACGCCACGAGGTCGAGACCCGTCACCATCTCCGTGACGGGGTGCTCCACCTGCAGCCGCGTGTTCATCTCCATGAAGAAGAACTCGTCCGGGTCGTGCGCCGACATGATGAACTCGACGGTGCCCGCGCCGACGTAACCCACGGACCGCGCGGCCTCGGCCGCCGCGGCGCCCATCTTCTGGCGCGTGGCCTCGTCGAGCAGCACCGACGGCGCCTCTTCGATGATCTTCTGGTGCCGCCGCTGCAGGCTGCACTCGCGTTCGCCGAGGTGCAGGACGTTGCCGTGCTTGTCGGCGAGCACCTGGATCTCGATGTGGCGCGGCGTCGTGACGAACCGCTCCACGAGCAGCGTGTCGTCGCCGAACGAAGCCCGGGCCTCACGGCGCGCCGACTCGATCGCGGCGGCGAGCTCCGACTCCTCGTGCACGAGCCGCATACCCTTGCCGCCACCACCCGCGGACGGCTTCAGCAGCACCGGGTAACCCACCCCGGCCACCGCCTCGGCGAACCCGCCCTCGGGAATGTCCGGATCGGACACTCCGGGGACGACGGGCACACCGGCCGCGGACACCGTGGCCTTGGCCCGGATCTTGTCGCCCATCTGCTCGATCGCGGCGACGGGCGGGCCGATGAACACCAGACCGGCCTCTTCACAGGCACGCGCGAATGCGGCGTTCTCGGCGAGGAAGCCGTAACCCGGGTGCACGGCCTGCGCGCCCGTCACCTGGGCCGCAGCGACGATGGCCGGTATCGACAAATAGCTTTTCGCCGCCTCGGCCGGGCCGAGGCGCACCGCGGTGTCGGCCTCGCGCACGTGCTTGGCGTCGGCGTCCGCGTCGCTGTAGACCGCGACCGAGCGGATGCCCAGCTCCCGCAGCGAGCGGATCACGCGGACCGCGATCTCGCCACGGTTGGCGACCAGGACCGTGGTGAACAAAGAACCGTCAGACACGCTCATCACATCCGGAAGACGCCGTAGTTGACCTCGGGCAGGGGCGCGTTGGCCGCGGCCGACAGCGCGAGCCCGAGCACTGTGCGGGTATCCGCCGGGTCGATCACGCCGTCGTCCCACAGCCGCGCGGTGGAGTAGTACGGGCCGCCCTGGTGCTCGTACTGGTCGCGAATCGGCGCCTTGAACGCGTCCTCGTCCTCGGCCGACCACTCGCCGCCGCGGGCCTCGATCGCGTCGCGGCGGACCGTCGAGAGCACCGAAGCCGCCTGCTCGCCGCCCATCACGGAGATCCGCGCGTTGGGCCACATCCACAGGAACCGCGGCGAGTACGCCCGGCCGCACATCGAGTAGTTGCCGGCGCCGAACGAGCCGCCGATGATCATGGTGAACTTCGGCACCCGCGCGCACGCGACGGCCGTGACCATTTTCGCGCCGTGCTTCGCGATGCCGCCGGCCTCGTAGGCCTTGCCGACCATGAAGCCGGTGATGTTCTGCAGGAACACCAAGGGAATCGAGCGGCGGTCGCACAGCTCGATGAAGTGCGCGCCCTTCATGGCCGACTCGGCGAACAGCACGCCGTTGTTGGCGATGATGCCCACCGGGTGGCCGTGGATGTGCGCGAAGCCGGTGACGAGCGTGGCGCCGTATTCCTTCTTGAACTCGGAGAACCGGCTGCCGTCGACCACGCGCGCGATCACCTCGCGCACGTCGTACGGGGTGCGCGAATCCGTGGGCACCACACCGTAGAGCTCGCGCGGGTCCACCGCCGGCTCCTCGACGGGCCGCACGTCCCAGGGCCGCGGCGTGCGCGGGCCGAGCGTGGAGACGATGTCGCGGACGATGCGCAGCGCGTGGGCGTCGTCGTCGGCGAGGTGGTCGGTGACGCCGGACTGGCGCGAGTGCACGTCGCCGCCGCCCAGCTCTTCGGCCGTGACGACCTCACCCGTCGCGGCCTTCACCAGCGGCGGGCCGCCGAGGAAGATCGTGCCCTGGTTGCGGACGATCACCGCTTCGTCGCTCATGGCCGGCACGTACGCGCCGCCCGCCGTGCACGAGCCGAGCACAGCGGCGATCTGCGGGATGCCGCGCGCGGACATGGTGGCCTGGTTGTAGAAGATGCGCCCGAAGTGCTCGCGGTCGGGGAACACGTCGTCCTGGCGCGGCAGGAACGCGCCGCCGGAGTCGACGAGGTAGATGCACGGGAGGTTGTTGTGCAGCGCCACTTCCTGGGCGCGCAAGTGCTTCTTGACCGTGAGCGGGTAGTACGTGCCGCCCTTGACGGTGGCGTCGTTGGCCACGATCACGCACTCACGCCCGGAGACGCGCCCGACGCCGGTGATGATCCCGGCGCTCGGCGCCTCGTCGTCGTAGAGGCCGTTGGCCGCGAGCGGCGAGAGCTCGAGGAACGGCGAACCCGGGTCCAGCAACGTGTCGACGCGGTCGCGCGGCAGCAGCTTGCCGCGTTCCACGTGCCGGGCACGGGACTTCTCGGGCCCGCCGAGGCGGGCGGCGTCAAGGCGCTTGCGCAGGTCCTCGACGAGCTCGCCGTGCGAGGTGACGCTGCGGGCGAACGCGTCGCCGCGCGGATCCGCGGAACTGCTCAGTACCGGCGTGTCCATGACTCCCCGTCGAGACGTTAGCGGTCGTTAACTCACCTTCGGATGTTAGCGACCGCTAACCGGAGTGTCCAGCCAGGGTCCGGGGGCTCACACCCGCGTCATCCCGGCCCGTCGCCGGTGGCCGCGAGCAGCGGAACCACAACGTCGCTGACGGGTGTCGGGATGCCGTGGTGGCGCCCGCGGCGCAGCACGACCCGTTGCGGACGTCCCATTCCAGCGGCCGGCCGGCTTCGCGATCGGCCAGGATCGACGTGCCCATGTCCGCCGGATAGGTCCGGAACGTGTCGATGATTTCCCGGGGCACCTGGTCATCGAGGTCGGCGCCCTCGGCACGGGCCACGGCGAGGCACTCCCGCAGGTAGGCGAGCCCGAGCTCGGTCAGGTCGGCCCGCGCGAACATGCCGGCACGCCGGCCGGTGAGGGCCATGAGCCCCGCGAGCGCGTTCTGCATGAGTTTGCGCCAGGCCAACGAGCGGAAATCGGCTGCCGCCTCGACGGTGCACAAGCTCCCGGCCAGCACCGCGGACACCGCGCGGCCCGGCTCGGTGTCCGGCACCGTCAAGCGGGCCTGGGCGCGCAGCCACACCGCCCCGTCGGCCCGGGTCTGCGCCGGGAACCACACGACGCTGGGCAGCACCCGGCCGAGGCGGGTGTGTTCCGCGACGACGGTTTCCTGCTCGACCCCGTTCTGGAGAACGCAGACGATCGTGTCCGCTCGGCACAGCGCGGCCAGCCAGGGCGCAGCCGCGTCGACCTGCGTCGCCTTGACTGCCAGGAAAACGAGATCGACCGGGGTCACGTCCCGGGTGACGTCGACCTGGACCGGGCCGGGCACCACGAGGTGGCCGGCCGGTGCGTGCAGCTCCAGCCGGTCGCGAGCGGTGCGGCCGTACAGCCGGGGCGTGCGGCCGACCTGGTGGAGCGCGGCCGCGATGGTCGTCCCGATCGCTCCCGGGCCGACCACAGCGACGTTCGAGGTTCCGGACGTGGTCATCCTTGGCTGTCTCCCGCCACCCGTGGCCGGCGTCAGGCCGACTGCCAAAGCTCGATGCGGTTGCCCTCCGGGTCGGTGACCCAGCCGAAGCGGCCGACGCCGTCCATCTCCTGCGTCTCCTCGGCCACTTCTGCGCCCTTGTCACGCAGCTGGGCGAGCATGGCGTCGAGATCGCGGACGCGGAAGTTGAGCATGGCCTGCTGCGACTTCGAGCCGAAGTACTCGGTGCCGGCCTCGAACGGCGCGAAAACGGTGGGGCCGGGTTGTTGCTGCCACACCCCGTTCTCGTCGGCATCGAGGCCGAGGCAGTCGCGGTACCAGGCGCCCAGGGCCGCCGGGTCCGCAGCGCGGATGAAGTAGCCGCCGATGCCGAGCACGCGTTCCATGGCCGTGATCCTGCCAGCGCGGCGGGCGTTTGTCCGGACGCGGGACTCAGCCGGTGACGGCGTCGGAGATCCAGTCGGCGACGGGAAGGTCGCGGTCGAGGCATTCGACCGACAGCCGGATCGTCCAGCGCAGCGCTTGGAGCACGAGGCTGTCGACCTCGTTGGGCGCGGCGCTGGCCAACGCGATCTCCACCTGCTCGCGCGCGGCGGCGGTGTTGCCGTGCACTTCGGCGAGCAGCGTGCGCACTGCGGTGCGCACGGGTGGGTCGGCCTGGTCGATGGAGACCTCTTCGCCGTCCTCGTCGAAGACCTGGACCTTCACGGGGGCCGTGCCGCCGTCACCGAGCGTGGACACCATGGCGCTGCACTCGCCGAACAGCAGCAGCATGAGCTCCTTGGTCTCCTCCGAGCGCGCCTGCGGCTCGTCGGACGACGGGGTGACCTCTTCGAGCGCCTCGGCATCCTCGCCGAGGCTGATGGCGACTAGCGCGCGCTGCGCCTTCTCCACGAGCCGCTGCTCGTCCTCGCTCCGGTCCGGGGTCACGTGCCTATCAAACACCAGCACCGGCTTCCGTGGGGATACCCCGAATCCGGGTGATCAGCCGGCCGCGGAAAGTGCGCCCAGAGCGAGCCGGCACAGCAGCTCGGACAGCTCTGTGTCACCGAGATGGCGGTTGTACGGCGTCGAGTTGATCAAGCCGAACACGGCGTGTGCCGCCGAGCGGGCTTCTCGCTCTTCGAGACCGGGGATCGCGTCGCGGATCGCGCGCACCCACACCTCGACGTACTGCCGCTGAAGTGCGCGCACCTGCTTGCGGTCACTGTCAGTGAGGTTCGCGAGGTTGCGCTCCTGCACGGTGATCAGCGCCGGGTGGTCGAGCGCGAAGCCGACGTGGAAGCGCACCAGCGCTTCGAGGAGCTCGAGCGGCGTGCCGCCCGTCTCGGCGCGGTCGGTGCCGCCTTCGAGCAGGTAGTGGCTGATCGAGTTCAGCATCTCGCCGAGGATGGCGTCCTTGCTGCGGAAGTGGCGGTAGAGCGCCGGGCCCGAGATGCCGACGGCCGCGCCGATGTCGTCGATCCCGACACCGTGGAAACCGTGGTGGGCGAACAGCTCGGCGGCGGCGGCCATGATCTGTTCACGCCTGTTCGCCTTCTCGCCGTTCACGAGTGGGGTGGGGTTCGCCGGCATCCGCTCATAGTAGGGCGGCGGGTTAGCGACCGCTAACTTCCGGCCCTACTTAGTGCGTGAGCCAAGTGGGGTCACCTGGGATTTCTGGGGTGCCGGGTGGGGATTCCACCTGGTATTTGTTCTTCTCGTCGAACCGTCACGACTGGAGTGACCATGGCTGAAGCCGCTCGTCCCACCTCACGTACGTTCCTCCGGATGTGTGCGGCCCTGGGGGTCGCTGTTCTCGCTTCACTCGGCCTGGTGAGCACCGCCAACGCCGCCACCAGCTACGTCGCGCTCGGCGACTCCTACTCTTCCGGGGTGGGCGCCGGGAGCTACGGCAGCTCGGGCAGCTGCAAACGCAGTGCCAACGCCTACGGCCAGCTGTGGGCCAACGCCCACGCCGGCACGTCGTTCACCTTCCTCGCCTGCTCGGGCGCCAAGACCGGCGACGTGCTCAACCAGATCAACTCGATGCCCTCGGGCGCTTCCCTGGTCACCCTGACCGTGGGCGGCAACGACGCGGGCTTCACCGACGTGATCACCACCTGCACCCTCAACAGCGACTCGACCTGCACCGCCCGGGTCAACACCGCCAAGACCTACGTGCAGAACACCCTCCCGGGCCTGCTCGACAACGTCTACCGCGCCGTGAAGTCCAAGGCGCCCAACGCAAAGCTCGTGGTGCTGTCGTACCCGCGCTTCTACACCGTGCCGGGTTCTTGCAGCGTCGGCCTGAGCGACACGAAGCGCTCCGCGATCAACTCCGGCGCGGACACCCTGGCCTCGGTGCTGGCTTCCCGCGCTGCGGCCGCGGGCGCCCAGTTCGTGGACGTGCGCTCGGCTTTCGTGGGGCACAACATCTGCTCGTCGGCCAGCGACTACCTCCACAGCCTCACCTGGCCGGTGGACGAGTCCTACCACCCGACGGCGGCTGGGCAGCGTGGTGGGTACTACAACCCGTTGACGTCGGCGATCGGCTGATCTGCGGTTTTTGGTGATGCGGAAGGGGCGTCCCTCGGTGGGGCGCCTCTTCTTGTTGTAGTTGCTTTGATCGACGGCGGTCGGAGTTGGGGCGTCCGGTTCACCGGGTTGTCCGTTTTGCTGTCCCCCGATCGGTTGCGTTTCGCGGCTCGCTGAGGGATGCCCCGATTCACCAGGGCGCGGCTTGTTCGCCGTGGCGGGTGTGCGGGGCAGGCGACCTCGACGCAGCACCTCGACTCATCGAGGTGGTGCGTCGAGGTCCACCAAAGAGTGCTGTGAACAACTTGGGCCGGCTGTGGGGTCCTGTGGACAACTTCGGCTGAGTACAGGGTTCTGTCGCCGGGTGCCGATAGAATGGATCTTGGGCAGCCCCCCTTGGGAGGGCGGGGTTTCGGCAAAGTCGTGTGGCCCTGGTTGTAGGGCGGGCGCGGTCTCTGTTGATCATGTGAGTGCCGGCCGAACACGAACCCGCCGAACCCGATGCCGACACCCTGCCCGAAGCGATCGCGGTGGACGGGAAATCGCTGCGCGGCACCTTCGCCCGCACCGGCGGCGCCGGAGTGCACCTACTCGCCGCGATGACCCACTACGTGTTCACCGTCAAAGAAAACCAGCACCGCCTCCACGGGCTGCTCCAGACCTTGCCCTGGCACGAGATCCCCGCCCACATCATCACCGACTGTGGCCACGGCCGCACCTAACGCCGCACCACCCAACTCGCACCACTCGGCCAGTTCCTCGGCTGCCCCGCGATCGGCTTCCCCCACGCCACCCACTACACCAGCGCACGACACACCGCCCACACCGCGCTCGGCCTCACCAACCTCACCGGAACCTGGGCCCACCCCGCCTCCATCGGCCACTATGTCCGCAACCACTGGCACATCGAAAACAAACTCCGCTGGGTCCGCGACGTCACAGACAACGAAGACCACTCCCGAGCGCGCACCGGCACCGCACCCCCGCGTCATGGCCAGCCTCCGCAACCTCACCACCAGCGCCCTGCGCCACACCGGTTGGACCACACCGGCTGGACCACCATCGCCGCCGGACTACGCCACACGACCCGCAACCCCACCCCGAGCCCTCACCCTGCTCGGCATCCACCCCTGAACACCACAACAACTTTGCCGGAACCTTGCCTTGGGAGAGTGGGCTCTGCCGTCGCGCGGGGGTTGTCTCGCATCGCGAGGATTTCACCCCGGCGCGAACGAACTCAGCGCGGCACTGGTGCGCCGACGTGTCACGGGTACGAGCCGATGAGGCAGGACCAAGGCGTGCGGACGTCTGCCCACAGGGCCTCGCCGTCGTGGAGGCGGGCGTGGGCCGGGCGGGCGGTGCCGGGGACCAGGGGCAGGCCGGCGCGGAGGTGCTCGACCACGAAGTCCTGCAGGCGGTCCGCGGCGGCGGCCAGGCGGGAGGCGGCGGGTCCGTCCGGGATCCCGAAGCCGAAGGAACTGCCGTCCGGAGCGGAGGCGGTGACGACGACCATCGAGTCGCGAAGGTGGGCGGTCCAGGTGAGGCCGGTCAGCCAAGCCTGGTGTGAAGCCGAGTCGGTGGAGTGGGCGAAGTCGCGCAGGATCGGGTGCAGGTCCAGGGAGATGGGCGGGCCAGGCTCGGCGCCGAGTCGACTGGCGAAGCCAACCGAGCCAACCGAGCCAACCGGATCAGCCGAGCCAACCGGATCAGCTCGGTCAACTCGGTCAGCCGGACCGTAGGTGATTCCCAAGCGTGAGGTGAAGGCGTCGTCCACCACCCCAGCGTGCCTCGGATCATCGCCCCGCGCCCGGTCAGCCCAGCAAGGACTTCACCAAAGCCTCGATCTGCCCGGTCTCGATCAAGAACGAATCATGCCCATACGGCGACGAAACCACCGCCGCCTCACCACCGACGCCCTCCGCGATCTCCGCCGACTGGTACAGCGGATAAAGTCGGTCGCTGTCCACGCCGGCGACCACAGTCCGCGCCCGGACCCGAGACAGAGCCGAACCCACCCCACCACGGTCACGGCCCACGTCGTGGGTGTTCATGGACTCCGTGAGGACCACGTAGGAGCCCGCGTCGAAGCGGCGCACCAGCTTGTCGGCGTGGTGGTCCAAATAGGACTCCACGGCGAAGCGGCCGCGGCGAAGCGGGTCCTCCGAACCCTGCGGCAGGCGGCCGAAGCGTTGCGCCAGTTCGGGTTCGCTGCGGTAGGTCACGTGGGCGATCCGGCGGGCGACGCCGAGGCCGGCGTGCGGGCCCTCGCCCGGCGCCAGCGAGTAGTAGTCACCGCCGTGCCAGCCCGGGTCGGAGCGGATGGCGTGCAGCTGCGGCGCGGCCCAGGCGATCTGCTCGGCCGACGCGCGGGCCGCCGAAGCGAGAACCAGGACGGACGCCACCCGATCGGGCAAAGTCACCGCCCATTCGAGGGCTCGCATGCCGCCCATCGAGCCGCCGACCACGCCGGCCCAGCGGTCGATGCCGAGCGCGTCGGCGAGCGCCGCCTCGGTCGACACCTGGTCCCGCACGGTGACGACCGGGAAGCGGCTGCCGTACACACGACCGTCGGGATCGGGCGACGACGGGCCCGTGGAGCCCTGGCAGCCGCCGAGCACGTTGGGCGCCACCACGAACAGCGAGTCCGTGTCCAGCGCCTTGCCGGGCCCGACGAGGCCGTCCCACCAGCCCGCGCTGGGGTGGCCGGGCTCGGCGGGGCCGGCGAGGTGACTGTCGCCGGTCAGGGCGTGCTCGACGAGGACCGCGTTGGAACCGTCGGAATTGAGCGTGCCCCACGTCTCGTACGCGAGGGTGTAGGACGGCAGCGACCCACCGGCCTCCAGCGACAGCGCGCCGGGACCGGTGAACCACTGCCGTCTGCCGGGTGGGTCCCCTGCCCGCCACGCACCGGTGACGGGCAGGGGATGCGCACCGGAATCCGTCACAGTTCCGCCTTGGCGGCGCGGAAGCCCGCCTCGAGGTCGGCCTTGAGGTCCTCGATGCCCTCGAGCCCCACGGCGAGCCGCACCAGGCCCGGCGTGACGCCGCTCGCCAGCTGCTCCTCCGGGCTGAGCTGGCTGTGCGTGGTCGACGCCGGGTGCACGATCAGGCTGCGCACGTCGCCGATGTTCACCAGTTGGCTGTGCAGCTCCGTGCCGTCCACGAACTTGCGGCCCGCCTCGACACCGCCGCGCAGGTCGAACGACAGCACCGCGCCCGCGCCGCGCGGCAGGTACTTCTGCGCGGCCGCGTAGAACTTGCTCGACGGGAGGCCGGCGTAATACACGGTCTCGACCTCGTCGCGCTGCTCCAGCCACTCCGCAAGCGCTTGCGCGTTCGCGACGTGGCGCTCGAGCCGCAGCGACAGCGTCTCGATGCCCTGCAGGATCAGGAAGCTGTTGAGCGGCGAGATGGCCGCGCCGGTGTCACGCAGGATCTGCACACGCGCCTTCGCCGCGTACGCGCCGGGGCCGAGAGCTTCCCAGTACTTGAGACCGTGGTAGCTCGGGTCCGGCTCGGAGAAGCCCGGGAAGCGCGACGGGTCCTTGCCGAAGTCGAACGTGCCGCCGTCCACGAGCACGCCCGCGACCGTGGTGCCGTGGCCGCCGAGGTACTTCGTGGCCGAGTGCACGACGACGTCGGCGCCGTGCTCGATCGGGCGCAGCAGGAACGGCGTGGGCACGGTGTTGTCGACGATCAGCGGTACGCCGGCCTCGTGGGCGACGTCGGCGACGGTGCGGATGTCGAGCACGTTGCTGCCCGGGTTGGCCAGCGTCTCGGCGAAGAACGCCTTCGTGTTGGGCCGCACGGCCGCGCGCCACTGCTCGGGGTCGTCCTGGTCGTCGACGAACGTGACCTCGATGCCGAGCTTCGGCAGCGTGTAGTGGAACAGGTTATAGGTGCCGCCATACAGCGACGGGCTGGACACGAAGTGGTCGCCCGCGCCGGCCAGCGTGAGGATCGCCGCGGTGGTGGCCGCCGAGCCGGAGGCGAACGCGAGCGCCGCGACGCCGCCTTCGAGCGCGGCCAGGCGCTGCTCCAGCACGTCCTGCGTCGGGTTCATGATGCGCGTGTAGATGTTGCCGGGCTCGGCCAGGCTGAACAGGTCTGCACCGTGCTGCGTGTCGCGGAAGACGTACGACGTGGTCTGGTAGATCGGCGTCGCGCGGGCGCCCGTCGCGGGGTCGGGTGCCGCGCCGGCGTGGATCTGCTTGGTCTCGAAGGACCAGGCCGAGGTGTCTTCCGGCATCAGTTTCTCCTTGCGGCTCAAAGGGATCGGCTCCGCGGACGAAGCTAGCTCCCCTGAACGGCCCACCCAAGGTTTCCCACGGGCTGGGAGTACTCCGTCAACCTACCGTGTTAGTCGATCACCCGAGCGGGTGCCCGGGCGCGGCCGTTCGGGTGACCGTCCATAACGGACTCAGTCACGCTGTTGCAGCGCGAACCGGTTGCACTCGGAGTCGGTGAACATCGCCCACCAGCCCCACGGCTGCCGCTGGGGCTTCGCGGGGAAATCCACACCGCGCTCCGACAGCTCCTGGCAGGTTTTCACGATGTCGTCGGCGTGGAAGAAGACGTTCGACGTCGGCAGCTCGTCGCGGCCGTCGAAGCGCCGCCGGTCCTCCGGCGCCGCGCTCAGCACCAGGATCGTGCCATCGGGCGCGGTGACCTCGACCCGGCGGTTGCCCTGGTCGTCGTAGGGCACGTCAGTGGTCACAGTGAACCCGACGGTGTCCGCCCAGAACGCTTTCGCCCGCGCCTGGTCCTCGACGCCGACGACGACCTTGCCCACACCCACGATGGCCATCGCCTTCCTCCCCTCCGGCGGCTGCCCGGTTCCGTCGAAGGCTACCCGCGCCGAGCGCCGTGAACGCGTCTCGGCGAGGATGTATCCCGTGGTCTCGGTGCGCAGCGTGGTCGACCGGGTGGGGCCGACGTTGCTCCACGCGCTCCAGCTGCCCGACGACTGCCCGGCGGCGGGCGACGTGGTGATCGCCGAGCCCGGCGTGCCCGCGGGCATCGCGGCGGGCGACCTCGTGCTGGGCGTCGCCACGGTGGATCCGACCGACGCGGCCGAACTGCTGCGCGTGAGCGCCGCGCAGGGCGCCGCCGCGGTCCTGCTGAAACCACCGCTGGCGACCAAACCCACCGTGCGCCGCGCGGCGAAATCTGCCGGAATAGCGCTCATCCAGGTCCACTCGGCAACCTCGTGGGCCCAGCTCGTGTGGCTGCTGCGCACGGTCCTCGACGCGCTCGGCGACGAATCGGAGTCCCTCGAAGACGGCGGCGACCCCGGCTCAGGCGATCTGTTCCGGCTCGCCGACGCGGTGGCGTCCGTGGTCGACGCGCCCGTGACCATCGAGGACACGAACTCGCGCGTGCTCGCCTACTCCGCGCGCCAGGACCTCACCGACCCCGCACGCGTCGCCACGATCATGGGCCGCCGGATTCCCGACGACGTGCTCGCGCGGTTCCGTTCGCGCGGCGTGTTCCGCGAGCTGTCGCGCGGGCGGCAGACGATCTTCGTGCCGGCCCAGCGCGACGGCACGCTGCCTCGGCTGATCGTGCCCATCCGCATGGGCGGCGAACTGCTGGGGTCGATGTGGGCCGTCGTCGCAGGGCCGGTTTCCGAAGAACGCGCGGCCGCTTTCGCAGACGCGGCGCCGGTGGTCGCGCTGCACCTGCTTCGGCGCCGCGCGCACACGGACGCGCAACGCCGCGCTTCGGCCGAGCTGCTGCGGGCCGTCCTCGAAGGCCACCCTGGCCAGCGGCGCGTGGTGGCCGAGCTGGACCTGTCCGACGAGCCCCACCGCGTCGTCGCGATCGAGGTGACCGGCGGCGACGGCCGCGACGCCGAGGGCCTGCGCCTGGCGCTGCTCGAACGCATCTCCCAGGGCATCGGCCGCCGCCCCGTCGCCACGGAACTCGGCGGCCTGCTCTACGCGGTCGTTCCCGACGGCGGCGCCTGGGCCGAACTGCGCGACGCACTCGCCGCGCAGCCCGCCTCCCGCCGCGGCGGCGTCCCCCGCGCCGCCGCCGGCTCCCCCGTGGCCGTCTCCGCGTTGGCTACTTCGCGCACGCAGGCCGACGAAGCACTGGGCCTGCTGCGCGCCGGCTTGGTGGAGGGACGCGTCGTCGCCTACGAGGACGCCTGGACTTCGCTGGTGCTGCACCGCGCCGCCACGGGCTCGGCCACCGCGCGCGTCGCGGACCTCGGCCCGCTCGGCCTGCTGCGCGCCCACGACGAAACCACGAAAGCCGGCTACGTCGACACGCTCTACGAATGGCTCCGCCACCCCGGCGACCCACGCGCGGCCGCCGCGGAGCTGCGCATCCACGCGAACACGTTGCGGTACCGCATGAAACGCCTGCTGGACCTCGTGCCGCTCGATCTGGACGATCCTGATGTGCGGTTGGCTTTGCTTACGCAGCTGGTGGCTCTGCGGTGGAGTTGACGTACGAGAGGTCTTTCGTGCGAAGGGTTTCCGGCGTCAGCCGGATCCAGACGGTGCCGCGTTTGGTCTCGTTCGTGTAGGAATCGCGGGGCCGACCGCTGCTCGTCAGGCCCTAGGTACCGCACCAGTTTCCGCCGCGCGCCAGGCACGTCTAACGCCCCGGCGGGACCGCTCGGGACACCAAGTGGCGGGCTTGGTTGTCCACAGGAAGGTCGCCTTTGGCGGAGTTGTCCACAGATTGCGCTGCAGCCGTTTTTCGAGGCCTGGTGGCGATAGGATGGAACAGGGACGTCCCCCCGGTGGAGGGTGGGGGCCTGTCTGGTGGGGCCGGGGTCTGGCGCAATGCGCTCAATCAGGCCCGACGCGTCTCGCGTCGAACGCCACGACCCCGATGTGCGGCTGGCGTTGCTTACACAGTTGGTGGCGTTGCGGTGGAGTTGACGTCGCAGGAAAGGTCCTTCACACGAAGGCTTTCCGGCGTCGGGCGTTATGCGACCAGCAGCGTCATGCGACCAGCAGGGTTTTGCCGAAAGTGCCGCGCGCTTCCATCGCCGCGTGCGCGTCAGCGGCCGCCGCGAGGGGAAACCGTTGCCCGATCACCGGAGTGAGGTGGCCGGCCGAAGCCGCGTCGAGGGCCGACACCGTGAAGGCGCGCAGCGCGGCCGCGTCGCCGATTGAGCGGATGACCGTGACGCCGCGAGCGCGAGCGTCCTCTTCGGACACTTCCGCCCACGCGCCGCTCGCGAGTCCGTACACCGCCATGCGACCGCCGGGACGCAGCAAGGAAAACGCGGTGGTCCCGATGGCGCCGCCCACCCCGTCGAAGACCACGTCGAGCGGTCCGACCACCGAAGCCCAGTCAGCAGCTGTGTAGTCCACCGCCACGTCCGCGCCGAGCTCCCGGGCCCGCGCGAGTTTTTCAGCGCTGCCCGCCGCCGCGACGACCTCCGCGCCGGCCGCCTTCGCGATCTGTACCAGCAGGCTGCCGACGCCACCGGCGGCAGCCTCGACGAGCACGCGGTCGCCCGGCGCCACTGCCGCGGTGTGGACGAGCCCGGTGGCCGTCCGGCCGTCGGCGAGCAACGCGACCGCCGCGTCGAGCGAAAGCGCGTCGGGCACCGGGAACACCAAGGCCGCGTCGACCACCGCGCGCTGGGCGTAGCCGCCGCTGCCGCCGGTCGACGTCACAACCCGCCGGCCCACGAGGGCCAGGTCGACGCCGTCGCCGACCTTGCTGATCACGCCGCCGACGCCGTTGCCGGGGATCATCGGCAGCTCCGCATTCACAGGGCCGAAGCCCGACGCCCGGAACTGCGTCTCGACGAACGTCACGTTCACGAACGCCACCTCGACCAGCACCTGGCCCGGCCCCGGGACCGGGTCGGGCGCCTCCCCCGCCACCAGCACCTCGGGTCCGCCGAACTCCCTCAACCACACCGCACGCATGCACGCCCTCCTCCACGACCAAGTGCGACAGCCAACAACCTCGAGTGCGGTCGAGGTCAAGCGATTTGTGCCCTTGGCACCATGAAATGGCGAGAGAACTGTTCCGCGCGCATGATGACACCGCCGTCCGGGTGCATCACCGTGAGTGGCAGCACCTCGAACCAATCCGCCGCCAGGAGGCCGCCGTGCGTATCGCCGTTCCCCGTGAGGTCAAGAAGCACGAGTACCGGGTCGCCCTGACCCCGGCCGGCGTGCACGAGCTGGTGGGGCGTGGTCACGACGTATTCGTCGAGACCGGCGCCGGGGTGGGTTCGTCGATCAGCGACGAGGAGTACGTGGCCGCCGGCGCGAAGATGCTCGCCACCGCCGACGAGACGTGGGCCGAGGGCGAGCTGGTGCTCAAGGTGAAGGAGCCCATCGCCGAGGAGTACCCGAGGCTGCGCAAGGACCTGGTGCTGTTCACCTACCTCCACATCGCGGCCGACCGGCCCCTGACCGACGCCCTGCTGGCGGCAGGCACCACGGCGATCGCGTACGAGACGGTGCAGACGGCCACCGGCGCCCTGCCCCTGCTCGCGCCCATGTCCGAAGTCGCGGGCCGGCTGGCCCCGCAGGTCGGCGCGTACTCCCTGATGAAGCCCAGCGGTGGCCGCGGCGTGCTGCCCGGCGGCATTCCTGGCGTGCACCCGGCGCGGGTCGTGGTGATCGGCGGCGGCGTCGCGGGCATCAACGCCGCCCGCGTGGCGCTGGGCCTGGGCTCGGACGTCGAGATCCTGGACACGAACGTCGACCGCTTGCGCCAGATCGACAACGACTTCGGCGGCCGCATCCGCACGGTCACCTCCAACCGCCTGTCGGTCGAAGAGTCCGTGCTGGAGGCCGACCTCGTGATCGGCGCCGTGCTGGTGCCCGGCGCGAAGGCCCCGAAGCTGGTCTCCAACGACCTCGTCTCGCGCATGAAGCCGGGCTCGGTGCTGGTCGACATCGCCATCGACCAGGGCGGCTGCTTCGCCGACTCGCGCCCGACCACGCACGACGACCCGACCTACCGCGTCCACGAGTCGGTGTTCTACTGCGTCGCCAACATGCCGGGCGCGGTGCCCCGGACCTCGACCTACGGCCTCACCAACGTGACGCTCCCGTACGCCGTGCAGCTCGCCGAGCGCGGCTGGCACGCGGCCCTGAACGCCGACGCGTCGCTCGCCAAGGGCCTCAACGCCCACGGCGGCGCCCTCACCAACGAGCCCGTCGCCACCGCGCACGGCCTGCCGCACACGCCCCTGGCGACCGCCCTGGCGTGACCCAACCGATCCACCTGGCGCCTCGAGGGGCCTCCGCGAACCGGCGGGGGCCCCTCGTGCTCTTTTTCAGGCACCGCGCGGCGACCGACAGGAACCCGTGGCCGGAGCGACGTTCGTCACGCTGCGCGTCCCGTTCAGCGGTACGCTTTCGGCGATCGAAGTGCCCTTGACGAGGGGTTTCATGATCCTGAACGTGCTTCTTCACCGGTTGCGGGCTCACTCGGTGAAGAAGTAATCGGTGTTCGTTGAAGACCCCGAGGAGCGAACTCGGCACTTATTACCTAAGCTGGTACTCGGCGACCCGCTCCCAGTGACCCCCAGGCTGGTTGAGCGGGTCGCCCCTTCTGCCCCTTCCTGTTCGCACTTCGTGCTCCCGGGGAAGGGGCGATGTGTTGCCCGGGGGCCGAGCCCCCGGAACCCCGCGGCGCGACCGGGGACCGACCCAGCGTGGTTGCCGTGAGCCGCGATGCGTTTTCGCACTTCGTGCTCCCGGGGAAGGGGCGATGTGTTGCCCGGGGGCCGAGCCCCCGGAACCCCGCGGCGCGACCGGGGACCGACCCAGCGTGGTTGC
>NZ_JBFBAF010000027.1:0-5578 GCF_040682095.1 Amycolatopsis sp. NPDC051372 | reverse complement strand
TTGCCGTGAGCCGCGATGCGTTGCGGCGCAAGGGCTTTCTTTGCCGGGTCGCGGTCGGGCGGCGGCGGCTGAAGGGGTGAAGGGACCCGTCATCCCTTCAAAGCGGAATAAAAAGTCGGTCCCCGTGCCTAGATTGAGAACGTGACCACCACTGCGACGCGCGCGCGTCAAGACCGCCCGGCTGCTGAGACGCCGGCTGCTCCCGTCGGCTGGGTCCGAAGGCTCTCGGCCGCGTGCTGGGAGCACCGGGGCGTCGTCGTGCTCGCGATGGCCGCGGCGATCCTGTCCGTGGGCGTGCAGGCGGCGAGCCCGCTGCTCGTGCGCACAGCGGTCGACGACGCGGTGGCGGGGCACACCGCGGGCCTCGGCGGCATCGCGGCCGCGCTGGTCACGCTGCAGGTGGTGGCGTTCGGCTCGGCGTTCCTGCGCCGCTACGTCGGCGGCCGGCTCGCGCTCGACGTGCAGCACGACCTGCGCAACCGCGTGTTCGGCTCCGTCTCGCGGCTCGACGGCGGCAAGCAGGACGCACTGCGCACCGGCCAGGTGGTCTCGCGGGCGATCTCCGACCTGCAGCTCGTGACCGGGCTGCTGATGCAGGTCCCGCTGTCGGCGGGGTCGGTGATCTTCGCGCTCCTCGCGCTGGGGGCGATGCTGTGGATGTCGCCGCTGCTCACGCTCATCGCGCTGGTGGTGGCTCCGGCCGTCGGCATCATCGTCACGTTGAGCCGCAAACGGCTCTTCCCGGCCACGTGGTCGGCGCAGCAGCGCGCGGCCGACGTGGCGCAGCAGGTGGAGGAGACCGTCACCGGCGTGCGCGTGGTGAAGGGCTTCGGCCAGGAGTCGCGTGAGGTCTCGCGACTGGAACGCACGGCGCGGCGGTTGTTCGCCGAACGGCTGCGCGCGGCCAAGCTGTCGGCGGTGCCCACGGCCACGACCACCGCGCTGCCGGCCGCCGGCCAGGTCGCGGTGCTCGCGATCGGCGGCGTCCTGGCGCTGAACGGCCAGATCAGCCTCGGCACCTTCCTCGCGTTCGCCACCTACCTCGCCACGCTGATCGGGCCCGCTCGGATGCTGTCCGGCCTGGTGGTGCAGGCGCAGCTCACGCGCGCGGGCGCCGAACGCGTGTACGAGCTCATCGACGCACAGCCCGACGTGGTGGACCGCCCCGACGCGCAGCCACTGCCCGAGGGCCCGCTCGGCGTCGAACTGGAAGACGTGAAGTTCGGCTACACCCGCAGCGAGCCGGTGCTCGACGGCCTCACGCTCACGGCGCGGCCGGGCGAGACACTCGCGCTGGTGGGCACCGCGGGGTCGGGCAAGTCCACGATCTCGCTCCTGCTGCCGCGGTTCTACGACGCGCACGCCGGCGTGGTCCGCGTCGGCGGCCTCGACGTGCGCGATGTGCCGCTGAAGCAGCTACGGCAGGCGATCGGCGTCGTGTTCGAGGAGGCGTTCCTGTTCTCCTCGTCGGTGCGCGACAACATCGCCTACGGCCGCCCCGACGCGAGCGACGAAGAGGTGTACGCGGCGGCGCGCGCGGCCGAGGCCGACGAGTTCATCCGCGCCCTGCCCCTCGGCTACGACACGGAGGTCGGCGAGCGCGGCCTCACGCTCTCGGGCGGGCAGCGCCAGCGCCTGGGCCTCGCGCGGGCGCTGATGACCGACCCACGCGTGCTGATCCTGGACGACGCGACGTCGGCGATCGACACCGTCACCGAGGCCGCGATCCACGACACGCTGCGCTCGGTCACGGCCTCGCGCACCACCTTGCTCATCGCACACCGCCGCTCCACGCTGCAGCTCGCCGACCGGATCGCCGTGCTCGACCAGGGCAAGGTCGTCGACGTCGGCACGGAGGAGGAGCTGCAGGCGCGCTGCCCGCTGTTCCGCGAACTCGTGGCGGGCCCAGGCGACGACGTCGAGAAGCCGCACCGCTGCGAGGGCCTCGAGCCCGACGCCGGCGGCATCACGCCGGTGTTGTGGCCGCGCGACGACCGCGACGAGGTCGACGCGCTCGCCGAAGCCGCCGCCGCTCGCGGGGCCACACCGGGCGGTGGAACCGGTTTCGCCGGCGGCGGTGGCGCGGGGGCCGACGTACCGCCGACGCCGGAGCTGCTGGAAGGCGTGCGCAAGCTGCCGACCGCCGACGACCGGCCACGACTGTCCGAAGTGGACGTCACGGCCGCCGACCCGGGGTTCCGGCTTTCGCGGCTGCTGCGGCCCGTGCGGTGGCCGCTGATCGCGGTGATCGCGCTGGTGGCGGCCGACGCGCTGGCGTCGCTGGCGCTGCCCGCGCTGTACCAGCGAGGGGTGGACCACGGCGTGCAGCCGGGTGTCGTCAGCGTGATCTGGCTGATGGCGGGCATCGGCGCACTAGTCGTCGCGGCCGACTGGTTCGTGGTGCGCGGCCAGACGCGGCTCACCGCGCGCGTCGGCGAGACGGTGCTGTACTCCCTGCGCGTACGCAGCTACGCGCACCTGCAGCGGCTAGGGCTCGACTACTACGAGCGCGAGCTGTCCGGGAAGATCATGACCCGGATGACCACGGACGTCGATGCGTTGTCCACGTTCCTGCAGACCGGTCTCGCCACGGCCGTGGTGAGCGTGCTGACGCTGGCGGGCATCACCGTGGCGCTGCTGGTCACCGACGCGTCGCTGGCGTTGTACGCGCTTGCCCTCCTGCCCATTCTGCTGGTGTCGACGGTGATCTTCCGGCGCGTTGCTTCGCGGGCGTACTCCGAAGCGCGCGAGAAGGTAAGCGTGGTCAACGCCGACCTGCAGGAGAACGTGAGCGGCCTGCGGGTCGCCCAGGCATACACGCGCGAAGAGCGCTCGGCGGAGGCGTTCGCTTCACGCAGCGACGCGTACCGGCGGTCGAGGTTGCGGGCCCAGCGCTATGTCGCCACGTACTTCCCGCTGGTGGCGCTGATGTCGGACCTGGCGACCACCACGGTGCTCGTGGTCGGCGCCAACCGCGTGGCCGCGGGCACGCTGGAGGCCGGTGTGCTGCTCGGGTTCCTGCTGTACCTGCAGCAGTTCTTCTCGCCGATCCAGCAGCTGTCGGCGGTATTCGACGGCTACCAGCAGGCGGCCGTCGGCCTGTCCCGCATCGGCGACCTACTGCGCACGCCGACGTCGGTGCCGCCCGCCGCGCACCCGATCGCGCTGCCGGACCACCTGAGCGGCGAGGTGACGTTCAAGGACGTCGACTTCTCCTACACGGGCGCCGAGCAGCCGGCGCTGGAGAAGCTGTCGCTGGACGTGGCGCCGGGTGAGACCGTGGCGCTGGTCGGCGCGACGGGCGCGGGCAAGTCCACGGCGGTGAAGCTGGTGGCGCGCTACTACGACGCCACGGGCGGCGCGGTGCTGATCGACGGCGTCGACGTCCGCGAGTACGACTTGCCCGGCCTGCGCGCTCGCATGGGTGTGGTGCCGCAGGAGGCGCACCTGTTCTCCGGCACGGTCGCCGACAACGTCCGCTACGGCCGACCCGGCGCGACCGACGCGGAGGTCGAGGCGGCCGTCCGCTCGGTCGGCGCGCTCGACGGCGTCGCCGCCCTGCCCGCCGGCTTCCTCCAGCCCGTCGGCGAACGCGGCCGGTCGCTGTCCGCGGGCCAGCGCCAGCTCGTCGCGCTCGCCCGCGCCGAGCTCGTGAACCCCGACGTCCTGCTGCTCGACGAGGCCACCGCCGCTCTCGACCCCTCCACCGAGGCGGCCGTACTGCGCGCCACCGAACACCTCTCGCGCCGCCGCACTACCTTCGTCGTCGCGCACCGCCTGGCCACCGCCGCGAAGGCCGACCGCATCGTCGTCCTCGACCACGGCCGCATCATCGAACAGGGCACCCACGCCGAACTGCTGGCGGCCGGCGGCCACTACGCCCGCTTGTGGTCCCTCGGCTGACGTCGGCGGAAAAGCCTTCGCCAGGCACCGGCGCACGACACGAGAATCAGGAGGGTGTTCGAAGAGACGGTATTCGAAGCGGCCAGGGTCCCGGCCCATCAGATCCGCGCGCGCCACGACGACCGGACGATCCGCGTCTACCAGGCGTACTCACCGGAGATCGCCGACGCGGCGTTGGCCGCCGGCACGTTCGTGGCGCCGTTCAAACGGGAGCGGATGACATGGATCAAGCCGTCGTTCACGTGGATGGGCTACCGCTGCGGCTGGGCGACCAAGCCCGGCCAGGAGCGCGCCCTGGCGCTCGACATGACCCGCGAGGGCTTCGCCTGGGTGCTCGCCCACGCGGCGCTGAGCCACTTCGACCCGCGCGTGCACCGCGACCAGGCAGCGTGGAAGGCCGCGATGCGGACCAGCCCGGTCCGCGTGCAGTGGGACCCCGAGCGTGACGTGCACCACCGGCCGCTGCCGCATCGCTCGGTCCAGCTCGGGCTGGGCGGCGAGGCCGTGGACCGGTACGTGGACGAGTGGATCACCGCGGTCACCGACGTCACGCCGGTCATGCGCGCCATCCGTGAGCGCCTCGCCGACGGGCGGGTCACCGAAGCGCGGGCGCTGCTGCCGGCCGAGCCGCCGTACCCGTTGTCCGCCGAGCTGGCGGAGGCCGTAAACGCGACCGAAGAGAACTAAGGCAGCTCACGCCACGCCAGCTCGCCCCACCCGGCCGACGTGACCTCCGCCTCGGAGGCCCAGCGGATCGTGCCCGGGCGGACGTGGCTGTCCTGGTCGATGGACCAGTCGGGTTCGCAGGGTGCGACGTGCTCGAAGTCCTCAATGCCGGCGGGGGTGTGCCAGACCACACCACAGGAGTCGCACATGAGGACGACCTTGCCGTTCTCGACGACCAGGGGGCGGATGAGCCCCTGGTCCCAGAACGAGGGACATTCGACGAGCCACATCGTGCTGCACCACCTCGGAGCGCCAGGGCGGCCGCACAGCCGACGTGTGCCGCATCCTCCCGACAGTGCACCGGGTGGGCGTGAACGCGTGCGGGCGCCTCGGCGAAGGAGGCCCCAACGTTGCCCGAAATAGTCGTGACCGGCGGATCTCCTCTACCTCAAAAGTCCGCTCCTCGGGACACTTGATCGAGTCAGTGATCGATCCCCTAGTGCGCCAGGCCTCACAGAGGGCAGTTCCATCACACGGCCGTCACAGAGGGGGTTAGCCTGGTAGGCGCATTAGCACAGACAAGATCGAGACGGATAGAGGCGAGCCCAAGCCGTGTCCAGCAGCAGCCCTGCGTCACAGTTCGGCCCTAACGAGTGGCTGGTCGAGGAAATGTACGACCAGTTCCTCGCGGACCCTTCCTCAGTCGATGCCGCCTGGCACGACTTCTTCGCAGACTTCAAGCCGACGCAGACGGCACAGGCGAAGGCCGACAGTGCGCGCCAGAGCGCGGCCACCACTGCGGCCAGCGGAAACGGCCACGCGACCGAACCGTCCGCCAAGGCGGTCCAGAACGCCGAGTCGGCCGCCCGGCAGTCGGCGCCGGCCAAGCCGGCCGCCGCCCCCGCGCCGGCGCCGGCGCCGTCGAGCGTAGGTTGCTGTGCTACCGCCCGTCAATGTCACATCGATGTGAGGTGCCCGATGTGAGAATCACGGTATGGCTGAATTGGTG